>JADFYM010000389.1 GCA_015233035.1 Magnetococcales bacterium | reverse complement strand
GCTCAATAATGAACTGTTTCATTTTACTCTCCAGGTGAGTTGAAAAACAGTTCAAATTGTATCATATTAATGTGCAAATTCAAATGGTTGACGATCATTTCCCCGCAACGAAGTCACCGATTCAGGACAAAATTCGTGAGATGGCACTTTGGGAGAAACTTAAAAAGCGGAATTTTCCAGATGATAATGCCAAAAAAGGGTTTGTTGATGATAGAAATCTTTATTTCATACCTGACAAAAGTCCTCATGGTCGAGTGTGTACTCTGCGTGGGGTTGCCTGTGACGCCATCGGTACCGCCGAAGAGTGTGTCCTGAAGTTGCGCCATGAATTGGGAGGAATATATCGGTTTGGTGTGTGCTACGCGAATCAGACAGAAGGATTTCACTACCACGTAGAGGGTGCGGAGATCGAAAAACACCAGCTGTTTTGCAAGAGAAACAATCGGAAGATTGTTCCGAAACAGAAATACATCAATGTCCATCCGAACGACTGGGTACGGGGTTAGTGTGGGTATCAAACAATAAAGAGCCAGACCGTGAGGTTTGGCTCTTTTATTTATGTCTACAAATTTTATACTGATCAATTGTCGGACAATGCCGGAGACACCCTCCCCGCTGATTGGTCGTGTAACAAACACCACCAATGTCCCGATTCCGTCAACACCTCAAAAGGCCTGTGAGTACGCTCCGGGATCCCTCCTTTAAGAGAGACAGTCGTCCAACCTTCCCGCACCCTCTGCATGGCAAAGGACGGTTCACTTGGAGCGTTGTAGAAATTATCTATGCCGCCACTCTAGCCAAACCAAGTTACCCTTGTCAAGAAAAAATAGCGGAAACTCCCAATGATTTTTTTAGTCCCCTCCGTCGCCCGCCCCCAGGATCACCATCCCTTGAATTCCGCATCCAATCAGCGATAATCCGCCCAGCACTCTCTCCACCATCGGGAAGGAACCACCGTTCATGGCCATTATCAAACGTGCATTGATCAGCGTCTCCGACAAGAGTGGCCTGGCGGAGTTTGTCGCCGGTCTGGTGTCGTATGGCATTGAAATTTTATCCACCGGCGGCACCGCCCGTGCCCTGCAAAAACAGGGCATCGCCGTGCGCGATGTGGCCGATTTTACCGGGTTCCCGGAAATGCTGGACGGGCGGGTCAAGACCCTGCACCCCAAAATTCATGGCGGACTGCTGGGAGTGCGCGACAACCCCGCCCACCTGGCGCAGATGGCCGAACACGGCATTGTGCCCATCGATATGGTGGTGGTCAATCTCTATCCCTTCGAGTCCACCGTGGCCCGCACCGAATGCACCCTGGAGGAGGCGATTGAAAATATTGACATTGGTGGTCCTTCCCTCCTGCGCTCGGCGGCCAAAAATTATCGCTCGGTGACGGTCATCGTCGATCCCCAGGATTATTCCCTGGTGCTGGCCGAGATGGCGGCCAATGGGGGCGCGGTCTCGGTGGAGCGCAACGCGGCCTTGGCCCGCACCTGCTTTGCCCGCACAGCGGCCTATGACGGAGCCATCAGCAATTGGCTCTCCGCGCTGGATGCCTCCGGGGTGCCGCAATTGTTCCCGGAAACCTTGACCATGCAGTTTCATAAACGCCAGGCCATGCGCTATGGGGAAAATCCCCATCAACTGGCCGCGTTTTATGCCGAACCGGGCAGCAAGGCCAGGCCTTCGCTGGCCACAGCCCGGCAAATACAGGGCAAGGAGCTGTCCTTCAACAATATTCATGATGCCAACGGTGCCCTGGAGCTGATCCAGGAATTTCAGGATCCGACCGTGGTGATTGTCAAACATGCCAATCCGTGCGGGGTGGCCTCGGATGCCGATCTGCTCACGGCTTATCGGCGGGCACGGGATTGTGACCGCACCTCGGCTTTCGGGGGCATTATTGCCTGCAACGGTCCGGTGGGGGGCGAACTGGCGCAAGAGATGATCGCCCTGTTTGTCGAAGCGATCATTGCCCCGGCGTTTGATGACGAGGCGTTGGCCCTGTTGGCAACCAAGAAAAATGTGCGCCTGTTGGCCACCCAGGTTCCGACTGGCTCAGGACGACCCGCACCGGAATGGACCATGATGGAGATGAAACGGGTGCAGGGAGGGCTGCTGGTGCAGGAACGGGATACCCTGTTGTTGCGCAAGGCCGAGTTGCAGGTGGTGAGTCTGCGACAACCGACGGTGAACGAACTGCGTGATCTGCATTTTGCCTGGAAGGTGGTCAAGCATGTCAAGTCCAACGCTATTGTCTATGCCCGTGACGAATGTACCATCGGGGTGGGGGCCGGGCAGATGAGTCGGGTGGATGCCTCGCGGGTGGCCGTGTGGAAGGCGGGTGAGGCGGCACGGTTGTTGGGACGGGCGGATCAGGAGCGACCGATTGCCGGTTCGGTGCTGGCCTCGGATGCCTTTTTTCCCTTCCGGGATGGTGTCGATGCCGCTGCCGAGGCCGGGGCAACGGCGGTGATTCAGCCGGGCGGTTCGGTGCGGGACGAAGAGGTGATCGATGCAGCCAATGCCCATGGCATGGCCATGCTGTTTACCGGGGTGCGGCATTTTCGGCATTGATTTTTTTAATAAAAAAAATGATTGCGGGGGTCCGGGGGGGATCATCCCCCCCGGTGGGGTCCCTACCCTATGCACACATCTTTTGCAGGGGGCCGGGGACCGTCACGATCCCCGGTGGGGGGGTGGGGGGAAAGTCTCCAACTGGTTGATATCGTGTTCCTCACGGGGCTTCGCCCCGGACCCCACC
>JADFYM010000388.1 GCA_015233035.1 Magnetococcales bacterium | reverse complement strand
AGACCTTGTCCCATGGCCAGCCCTCCGAGAAAAATTAACGTGAGCAGGCAGCGTATCATGTCCTTGTGGACGGGTCACTGATTTTCACTTCTGTCCACTACGCATTCCGAAACAGGTGCGGTTTAGCAAAAATGCACCGCCCCCAACACCGCCGCTACCCTGGCCCCGGTGGCTCCCGGCAGCGAGGAGGGGAGACGGCGCATCGTGCGCACAGCAAACCAGGCAAACGCCTGCGCCTCCAACGTGTCGGCATCCACCCCCAGGTCCGCACTGGTTAGAATAATACTATCGGGCAACTCTTTTTGCAATTGGCGCATGATTTCCTTGTTTTTTACGCCGCCACCGCACAGGATAACACGATGCGGGGCCGGAGCCAGGGCATGGCGACAGGCGTCCGCCACCGTGTGCACAGTCAAGGCACTCAAGGTGGCAAAGGCATCTGCTTGACTAATGGCTGGAAATGTTTGCAAAAAACGGTGCAGAAAAGGTGAACCGAACATCTCCCGACCCGTGGATTTGGGCAACGGTCGCTGAAAAAAGGGATCCGCCAACAGCCACGCCAGGGCGTGGGCGTCCACCACACCAGAGGCCGCTTGCGCACCATCCTGGTCACACGTCCGTGTCCCCTGGCTGGTCTGCTCGGCCAACAGATCCAACAGGGTGTTGGCTGGTCCGGTGTCCCCCGCCAGCAATGGCTGGGCGGGGTCGGCGGGCAGAGCGGTCAGGTTGGCAATGCCCCCCAGATTGACCACCGCCACCCGCTGCCCCGCCTGGGCAAAGAGGGCTTGGTGAAATAATGGCGTCAAAGGGGCTCCCTCCCCCTGTCGAGCCATGTCAGCGGGGCGAAAATTTGCTACAGTGATAATCCCCGTCTCGGCGGCAATCACAAATGGATTGCCAATCTGGAGCGTAAAATGGGGGGGACGATGGCGGATCGTCTGACCATGACTGCCAATGACCTGTACCTGTTGGGGCGTCAACCCCCCTTGCTGAATTACCGCCTTGGCCGCCTGGGCGAACAAATGGCCCAATGCCTGGTCCAGTTGGCCCATGCGGTCCAACTCATCAGAACCCGGTTCATACAGCGACAATACCTGCTGCCGTATGGCCGCCGGATAGGGGGTGACCGCGTGGGCCAATACCTGGGGCGGGGTCTCGCCGTCGGTGCGCAACAAAACCGCATCGATGGCATCGGCAGAGGTGCCGGACATCAGACCAACGGCATACAGGGCCCCATCATCCGTTGGACTTGTGTGAATAAATAAACTCATTAATCTAACCTGTTCTCTGTTATGGACTGAAAACATGCCCAAGCACAGCAGCCTGACCGTTGCCGAACAGATGCGCATCATCCGTCGCGGCATCGCCCATCTGATCTCGGATGCCGAGTTGGAAGAAAAGCTTACCCGTTCAACTGCAACCGGTGTGCCATTGCGTATCAAGGCCGGTTTTGACCCCACCGCCCCGGATCTCCATCTTGGCCATACGGTATTGTTGCAGAAAATGCGGCAATTCCAGGAACTGGGCCATGAGGTTCTCTTTTTGATCGGTGATTTTACCGGTCGGATTGGCGATCCCACGGGCAAGAATGTCACCCGCCTGCCTCTGACCCCGGAACAGGTGGCCACCAATGCCCAAACCTATCAGGCCCAGGTGTTCCATATCCTGGATCGGGAACGGACCCAGGTGGTCTTCAATGGCACCTGGATGGACCGCTTGTCTGCCGCCGAGATGATCCAACTGGCGGCCAAATATACGGTGGCCCGCATGTTGGAACGGGAAGATTTTTCTAACCGGTATCGCCAGGGACAGCCCATTGCCGTCCACGAATTTCTCTATCCCCTGGTGCAGGGCTATGATTCGGTGGTGCTGCGGGCCGATGTGGAATTGGGCGGCACTGACCAGACCTTCAATCTGCTGGTGGGACGGGAGTTGCAACGGGATTATGGCCAGTCTCCCCAATGCGTGTTGACCATGCCTATTTTGGAGGGGTTGGACGGCGTCCAAAAAATGTCCAAATCTCTGGGGAATTTTATCGCCATCCAGGATGCGCCGGATGAGATGTTCGGCAAGCTGATGTCGGTTTCCGACACGCTCATGTGGCGATATTATGAACTGTTGTCGGCTGTGGACATGGACGAGGTGGAACGGTTGCGTGCCCAGGTGGCGGCGGGCACCTTTCATCCCATGGAGGCCAAAAAACAGTTGGCCGAAGAGTTGACCCGTCGCTTTCATGGGGCGGAACGGGCGGCCCATGCCCGGGAAATGTTTGTGGCGGTTTTTGGCAACAAGGGGTTGCCGGAAGAGATCGAGGCCGTGACCCTGCCGACGGCGGGGGAGGGGATGGGGCTGGTGGCGGCCTTGGCCCAGGCCGGATTGGTGACCTCCAACAGTGAGGCCTTCCGCATGATCCAGCAACAGGCGGTCTCGGTGAATGGCACCAAAATTACCGATAACCGCATGGTATTGCAGACCGGCGGCACCTATCTGCTGCGGGTGGGCAAGCGACGTTTTGTGCGGTTGACGTTGGGTGGATAGGCCATTGCCGGGGCGGCGGAGGCCTTTTTGTTGAACAATCGTTTCAAGGGGGGGCCGGGGGGGGATTATCCCCCTCGGTGGGGGCATACATGCTGATAAAAAATCCGAAGCATATTGTGCAGTTATAGGGGTCCAGGGGGATTATCCCCCTGGTGGGGTCCAGGGGCAAAGCCCCTGGTGGGGTCCGGGGCGAAGCCCCGTGAGGAACCCGATGTCAACCAGTTGGGTGC
>JADFYM010000387.1 GCA_015233035.1 Magnetococcales bacterium | reverse complement strand
CCCCGGACCCCACCAGGGGCTTTGCCCCTGGACCCCACCAGGGGGATGATCCCCCTGGACCCGCAGAACATGGGTACGGCTTAAAGGCAACGCCGCAACCAGGGAGGTGGCGTACCCGCCAATACCTGCCGCAAATTTTCCAGCCAAACCGAAGAGACCATGCCATCGGTCACTTTGATCGGCAGGAGACCTGTTCGGGTCACCCTGGCAGCGGCAGGTCCGCCGATGCTGGTCACGACCAGGATCCGACTGTCCCGGATCAGGGGCAGGCGGATTTCAACCTTGTCCAACCCCTCCCTCTCCTGCGGCACCGCACGTTCTGCCACCCATTGCACCCGGTCCGGTGCCACATCATGGATCACAAAATGCGAGCAGGAGGCAAAATGACCATCCAACTGGCCCCGGCCCATGCTGGCCATGGCGACCCGGACCACCCCGCCGGGGGGTGTTTGGGCGATGCTCTCTGGATCGACTCTCCCCGGTTCCGGGTCCGGTTCCCAGGTGGTCAACCAATGCAAGGCCGCCTTGAGCCGTTTGCCGGACAGATCCGGCAGATCCGACTGCAATACAGGACGCAACTGGCACGGTGTCAGGGTGCGCATCCGCTCCCGGCTGGGCAGATGGCCACCAAACAACGCCTGCAACCGGGTGATCAACACCCGTGGCGACAATGGTGCCAGTTCCCGGCTGGCCAAACCAATGCGCAAGGCGAGATCGTCCGTCAATTCACGGGTTGGAACACTCATGGGTCGCACTCCTTTGATTCACAATTTACGCACCCGCACAGTGACTGGCAAACGCGGTTTGGCCGCCAGCGGTTCCAGGTGCAGTTGCTCTCCATTGGCGAGGCTCAGGATACCCCCCCAACGGTCATCCTGATCAAATTCCACCGCCCGGACCACCGTTTCCAGATCCTTTTTGGCCACATAGCACAACAACTCTCCCCGTTCGTTCCGTCTCAACATGATTTCCGGCATGACATTCCCCTATCGAATCAGGTCATGATTATAATCGGTTTTGCCCATGTCGCGCGTATCATCATCCAGACGTTCCAATATCGCGTTGACCAGGGTGGTCAGCAAATACATGGCTCCCTGATAGCCCAACGTGGTATGCCGATGGAGATGATGCCGATCAAAAATCGGAAAGCCGACGCGAATCAACGGCACCTCATGCTCTTTGCCCTTGTGCAGGGTATCCCGTTGGATAAACTTGCCGTAAGAGTTGCCAATCAAAAAATCCGGCTTCTTCTCGAACACCAACGAGCGCAAGTGCCATAAATCCTTGCCATAATGAACCTCTGCACTCTTGCCATAAGGAGAAGAGGCCAACAATTGTTCCATGGCCTTGCCCCAGCGTTTATTGGCATTGTGGCTCAACAGGTGCAGAGGTTCCGCGCCCAGTTCCATGAGAAAACGGGCCATCCCCATGACAAAATCCGGGTCGCCGTAGACCGAAAACTGGCGACCGTGCAACCAGGCATGGGAGTCGGCCATCATGTCCACCAACCGGCCCCGCTCCAACTCCAGCGCGGGCGCAATGGGCCGACCGCTCAGACGGGAGACCGTCATCAAAAACCGATCCGTGGCCGCCAGACCATATGGCGCATCTATGGCGTTCACCGGATGATTCCAGGTCTCCTTGACAAATTTTTTGCTCTTGTCCGCACCCCAGGGTTGCAAAAACAGGGTATCGATGGCATTGGGAGCCTGTTTGATCTCTTCCTGGGTGGTCCCCCCCGCATACATGCGATATTTACCGTCCGCCGGAGTGTCCAAAACTGCCTCGGGATCGGACAGCAGGGTGGCCGGGACGCCCATCTCCTGCATCATCTGCTTCATCACCCGAAAATTGCCCAGATAACCATCAAAACCGACCACCAGATTGAGCTTGCCACTCTGGCCGGGCACCTTGTCGGCCATGCTGTTGAGGGTAAAATAGCGCAAAATACCTTCCAGCATATTGTCCCAGCCCGTCAGATGGCTGCCGATAAAACTCGGGGTATGGGCGTAGGGGGTGGGAAAGTCGGCTGGAATGTGTCCCTCCTTCTTGGTGTTGGTAATGAAGGCATTCAGATCATCCCCGATCACCTCCGCCATGCAAGTCGAGGAGACGGCGATCATTTCCGGCTTGTACAATGCCAAGGCATTTTCCAGTCCGGCAAACATGTTTTTCTGCCCACCGAAGACCGCCGCATCCTCGGTCATGGAGTCGGAGACACAGGCCACCGGCTCCTTGAAATGACGGTTGAAATAGGTGCGAAAATAGGCGGTGCACCCTTGGCTGCCATGCACATAGGGCAAGGTGGCATGAAATCCCAAGGCGCACAACACGGCACCCAGGGGTTGGCAGGCCTTGGCCGGATTGATCGTCAGGGCCTCCCGTTGAAAGTTCAAGGTCTTGTATTCGGGCGAGGTGCTCCAGGCGAAGGTCTCATCAATCTCGGCCTGGGAGGCCCGATTTTCCCACTTGGCCCCTTTGGCGGCCAGAGTCTGACAATATTCCGGTTGTTGGAAAAGCGGGTAACAGGGAATGATTTTTTCCGCAGTTTGTGTCATGTGAGCCTCCTCCCCGCACCGCCCATCTGCGGACACGGGATAGTGGAAAGTTAAGTTCAAGTTGCGGCCAGTGGGGGCTTTGCCCCCAACCCCACCAGGGGCTTTGCCCCTGGACCCCACCGGGGGGGATAATCCCCCCCGGACCCCCTTGTTAAGGATTAAAAAAAAAGGGGGGGGGGGGTCTGGGGGGGGCGGGTCCCTCCCCCCCCCC
>JADFYM010000386.1 GCA_015233035.1 Magnetococcales bacterium | reverse complement strand
AGAAAAAGAGAGATCGCAGACTCAAGACCTTGTCCCATGGCCAGCCCTCCGAGAAAAATTAACGTGAGCAGGCAGCGTATCATGTCCTTGTGGACGGGTCACTGATTTTCACTTCTGTCCACTACCACGAGCCGCCAGACCACCGGGATGCACAGTTTGTTGTCCATTATTGCCTCGGAAGAACCCTGGGAGCGGGCCTTGACATCCCTGGTCCAACTGGGAACCCCTGATGAGGAAAAGCGCAAGATCCATGGCAACAAGCGTCTGGTCTGGATGATCCAGATAGTGAACGGGTCCATGCGCAGCATCCAGCCACGGGAACAACAGCGTACTGCCCGGGGTGTCTGGACCAAGGGTCGCATGATTGCTCTGAGACGGCTGTTCCAGGAGAGTCAGGGGCTGGATTTTCTGACGGAACAGGATCGGCAGATATGCGCCGTCATTGCCAGTGAAAGTGGTTACTATACGGGATATTTTTACGATTATTCCTGGTTCAAGGTCATGTTGGCGATGGTCGGACATCCCCTGGTGTTCTGGGAGGATGCGCCCGATGTCAACGTTGAGGTAGTGAGAGTCGAGCCGGAGTTGCTGGTGGAAGAGAAAGAGGGCCAGGTCAGCATACGGTTTGCCGAATCGGTGGAAAGGGAGGGGGTGATTGCCATCCAGGAGACGCCAACCCGCTGCAAGCTGGTGGAGATCACCGCAGCCCACAAGCGAATTTCTGAAATATTGGGGAACAAGGGATTGCAGGTGCCAGTCGGGGCCAAGGAACGGGTGATGCAGGCCATGCAGGCGGTCTCGCCGCTGGTGACGATTCACTCCGGTATCGGTGGCAGTATGGCCAACATGGAGGAGATCCCGGCAGACGCCACGCCCCATGTTCACCTGTTGCCCCACGGTGATGGGCTCAAGGTAAACCTGCGGGTTCGCCCTTTTTCCGGGGAAGGACCCTACTTCCAGCCCGGCAAAGGGGGCAAGACGATCATCGCCGAGGTTGCTGGCAAACAGGTGCAGACCAACCGGAATTTGCTGGATGAGAGTCAAAAGGCCACGACGGTGGTGGCGGCCTCCGCCGTTCTGCCTGCCGAGGAAGGGCTGAACGAATGGGTGCTGGAAGAACCGGAACAGTGTCTGGAACTGCTCCTCAACCTGCAAACGGTGGCAGACCAGGTGGTTGTGGCGTGGCCCGAGGGGGAGAAGATGCGGATTGGCCGCCCGGTAGCCATGGACGGCATGCGGGTACGGATCCAGCGGGATCAGGATTGGTTCGCGGTGACTGGCGAGTTGCAAGTGGATGAATCGCTGGTGATGGGAATGACGCAGTTGCTGGATCTGATCCGGGGCAAAGAGAGCCGATTCGTTCCTTTGGGCGACGGCAAATTTCTTGCCCTGACGGAGACCTTTCGTCGGCGGTTGGCAGAGATTGACTCTTTTTCCGAGCAAAGTGCCAAGAGGCGACGTTTCCACCCACTGGCTGGCACGGTGTTCCGGGAATTGTTTGCAGGGGCTGGCACTGTGGATGCCGACCGGCACTGGAAGGCCCATCTCAAACGGATTGACCAGGCCCAGAGTATTGATCCGGCACTACCCTCCACCTTGCGAGCCGAGTTGCGGGATTATCAAGTCACCGGTTTCCGCTGGTTGGCCCGTTTGGCGGCCTGGGGTGTCGGTGCCTGTCTGGCGGACGACATGGGGCTTGGGAAGACGATCCAGGCCCTGGCACTTCTGCTGCATCGGGCGCAGGAGGGACCGTCGCTGGTGGTGGCCCCCACCTCCGTCGGACTGAACTGGCTGGGGGAGATCGACCGCTTTGCCCCCACTCTGAACGGCATCGTGTTCGGTTCTGGCCAGCGACAGCAAACTTTGGATGTTCTGAAACCGTTCGATGTGGTGATTTGCAGTTATGGCCTGTTGCAACAGGAATCCGAGATGCTGGCAGCGGTGCACTGGAATGTCATCGTGCTGGACGAGGCCCAGGCCATCAAAAACCGGCTGACCAAACGGTCCCAGGCGGCCATGGCCCTGACCGGATCGTTTCGGGTGGCCACCACCGGCACACCGGTGGAAAACCATCTGGGTGAGTTATGGAATCTGTTCCAGTTTCTCAATCCCGGACTGTTGGGATCCCTGGAGGTATTCAACGAGCGGTTTGCGTCTCCCATCGAACGCCAAGGGGACAAGGGTGCCCAGAAACGATTGCGCCAGTTGATCCAGCCTTTCCTGCTGCGGCGTCTCAAGAGCCAAGTGCTCGAAGAACTGCCCTCCCGGACCGAAATCGTCTTGCACGTGGAACTGACCCCGGAAGAGATGGCCTTTTACGAGACCCTCCGGCGCAAGGCCATCGAAAATATCGAAAGCCTTGATGGACCCGCCGAGCAGAAACGGTTTCAAGTGTTGGCTGAACTGATGCGCTTGCGTCGGGCCTGTTGCAACAGCCGCTTGGTTTTGCCGGACAGCCCTATTGAAAGCAGCAAGCTGGCCATTTTCTGGGAGGTGGTGGAGGAATTGCTGGAGAACCGGCACAAGGCGTTGGTGTTCAGCCAGTTTGTGGACCATCTCTCCATTATTCGGGCTTTGCTGGACGAAAAGAAGATCGCCTACCAATACCTGGATGGCAGCACGCCAGCCAAGGAGCGGCAACGCCGTGTCGATGCCTTCCAGGCCGGGGAAGGTGATCTGTTCCTGATCACTCGATGTTCAAGTTTTTTGATGCTTGACATGGGACAACGGGGAAGGAAGGCGGCAGTGTCAGCCGATCGGACTCCAAACCGAGCTTTGCAAGGTCTTTCAATATCCGATGGCTGGCCTGCCG
>JADFYM010000385.1 GCA_015233035.1 Magnetococcales bacterium | reverse complement strand
GGGAAAAAATCACGTCGTTCATCGCGTATTTTAACAAGGCGATGTCGAAACCGTTCCGTTGGACCTACCAGGGCAAACCCCTTGCGGTCTGAAGGAGGGTTCCGAATTTCCGCTGTGCACCACTACCGGGATGCGATCCACATGATGGGTCAGGCAGGCCACTACAACGATTCGGACACGGGCGTGCATATCTGGCGCATGGCCGCTTATACGAGTGCGCTGGCAACCGCTTGCAACTGGGACGAGGATGACTGCCGTTTGATTGAGCTTGCCGCGCCCATGCATGATACCGGAAAAATAGGCATCCCCGATTCCATCTTGCGCAAACCGGGCAAGCTGGATGCGGCAGAGTGGGAAATCATGAAAACCCACGCTCGCATCGGTCATGACATTCTCTCCCAAAGCGATGCGCCGGTATTTCAGATGGCAGCCGAAATTGCCTTGCGCCATCACGAGAAGTGGGACGGGGCGGGTTATCCAGACGCTCTCGCAGGTACCTCCATTCCCGAATCGGCGCGCATCGTCGCCCTGGCGGATGTTTTTGACGCTCTCACGATGAATCGGCCATACAAGGACGCATGGCCGATCGAGCGCGTGATGGCAACTCTGCAGGAGAGTGCCGGTGGCCATTTCGAGGCGCGACTGGTGGATATCTTTGTTTCCATCCTTCCTCAGATCCTTGCAATCAAGGCGACATATCATTCCCAAGAGTCCGCCAGGGAGGTTGTTCGGTGATGGTGACGATTGCCGTTTCCCCTGCTGCGGAGGAACCCCATGTTGGATATTCGGATGCCCATACCTTCATGATGATAAAAGATTTGTGTTCGGCGACGAATGCAAGATCAATACGTTGATTGATCCGCGCAAGGGGATGAAAGATGGAACAATCCATGTCTTTGGACAAGAAAAAGCCTGTCATTCTCATTGTGGATGACGAGATTACCAGTCTTGCCATATTGAAGGGAATTCTTTCATCCGAGTACGAACTCCGCTTTGCAATCCAGGGGAGCCAAGCGTTGGACATGGCACTCAATAACAGGTTAGACCTGATTCTGTTGGACATCACGATGCCCGAAATGGATGGTTACGAACTGATAAAGCAGCTCAAGAGTTCCGCCGTCACGAGGGATATTCCTGTCATCTTTATTACTGCCCGGGATGGTACGGATGATGAGCATGAGGGGTTGAGTCTGGGAGCGGTGGATTATATCACCAAACCAGTCAATGCCAGCATTACCCGGGCGCGTGTGGCGACCGCATTGACTCAATCGCTGTACCGGATTTCTCTTGCCAACGCCATGCGGCGAACAACTGCACAACGCCTTGTTTTGTCCACCGGGACCGACCGGTTGAAACGGGAATTGCTGGGGGAATCCGTGGAAGCCCTTTCCATGCTGCATCGGGCGGCCATGATGAAGGACAACGAAACCAGTCTGCATATTGCTCGGACGAGCCAATATGTGGAAATGCTGGCATTGGAAATCGGTCTTGGCAAGCGGATAGCTGGTCTCGTCATGCTGGCGGCACCGATGCATGATATTGGCAAAATCGGTATCCCGGACAGCATCCTGCTCAAGTCGAGCGATCTGAGTGATGAGGAGTGGCCGATCATGCGCGGACATGTCATGCTGGGTGCCCAGATTATCGGCGAGCATCCAGAGAACGAATTATACAAATTCGCCATGGATATCGTTCTCACCCATCACGAGCGGTGGGATGGATACGGTTATCCGCACGGTCTGAAAGGGCAAGATATTCCCCTGGTCGGTCGCATCATGGCTCTTGCCGATGTGTTTGATGCGTTGACGTCAACAAGGCCTTACAAGCCTGCCTGGCCCCTGGAAGCGGCAGTGCGGGAGATAAAAAACAATAGAAGTTTTTGTTTCGATCCCGTGCTGGTCACAAAATTTCTCAAAAAGGTTGGTGATGGATCCGTAGAGAAGATCATGAACCAGTTCAAGGATGATATATGACAGCGATTGGACCTTGTTCCCAGATCTGGCTTGTCTTGAGTTTGGCAGGCTGTACTTCCATGAATGGTGTGTCGCAGATGTGTGAGGGGTTGGTATGAAAACTTTGGTGGTTGATGATGAATGGGCCAGCCGGGGATTGCTCGAACAGATTCTACAGCCCTACGGCGAGTGTGTGATGGCAGAGGATGGACTGCAGGCTGTGGCACTTTTCAAAGAACACTTGTCTAGAGGAGAGCCGTTCGATTTGGTGCTGTTGGACATTATGATGCCCAACATGGGTGGTCAGGAGGTTTTACGGGAAATCCGTCTGATAGAAAAAAGAATTATAGGTGTAACACTCACAAGAAAGAACAATTCATTTATTGTTATGCAAACATGTTTGGATGATCCTAAATGTTTAATAGACTCTTTCTTGAAAGGAAGGTGCAACGGTTATATCACCAAGCCCATCGACCAGAATGAACTGCTCGACAAACTTAAAAAAAACCATCTGATTGAGACGGAGCTTTCTCCATAAGAAACATTATAACGCTTTAGATTTGCGATACAAAACAGCAAGATAATTTTGTGCTTTCGGCCTGTGGGGGCTTTTCAAATCTCAGGCATTACTTATGTCGTCAATATCAGGAGAGCTTGCGATACGGGTATGGGCGATGATGGTGCCCAGGGGTTGCTGGAGATGCGGCAAGCGGGTGCCCTCACCATTGCCGAACACGAGTCTAGTGGACAGAAGTGAAAATCAGTGACCCGTCCACAAGGACATGATACGCTGCCTGCTCACGTTAATTTTTCTCGGAGGGCTGGCCATGGGACAAGGTCTTGAGTCTGCGATCTCTCTTTTTCT
>JADFYM010000384.1 GCA_015233035.1 Magnetococcales bacterium | reverse complement strand
AGCAAGCTGTAGTCACGAAACCAGCACCGTATCGATCACTTGTTGCGAACCCAAGAGGGAAGATTCACAAGACAAAGACGCTTGATCGAAGTGGATAGGGCTTAACCGAAGTGGATACCTAGTTCGGGTAATATGTCAGCAGTCAAGCCCGAGGCCTTGATCATCCTTTCGGCCAGTCCAGTCAGACCCCTGGATTCCCGCCTTCGCGGGAATGACGAGCGAAGTTCGTGTCACACCCATTCCCGTCATGCCCGCGAAGGCGGGCATCCAGGAGAGTTCGTGGACGAAACGATGATCAAGGCCAAGCCCGAGCAGTGCAAGGTCGTGGCGTGCACTGCTTACCTGACCGATCGCGAATGGGTATGTGTCCTTTTTTATGCACAGCCTTCTGGTGCCCCGCATCGGGGCTCCGCCCCGAACCCCGCCAGGGGCTTCGCCCCTGGACCCCACCAGGGGGATAATCCCCCTGGACCCCTGCACATGAATGGATTATCCCCCTGGTGGCCAACCTCAAACCGCATCGACCAAAGGCAGCGTAAAGCTGAACAGACTGCCCTGGCCCAGGATACTCTGCACCTGGATCTCGCCGCCCTGTTTGCGCACCAACTCCCGTGTAATGGGCAATCCCAGACCCGTACCACCCACATGGCGGGTGGCCGAGTTGTCCACTTGTTCGAACGCCTCGAAAATGATGGCCAATTTTTCCTGCGGAATCCCACACCCGGAATCTTCGACCGAAAAAAAGACCTGCTGCCCGACACGGGCAACCGTCAGAGAGACGGTTCCCTGGGCGGTAAACTTGATGGCATTGCCCAGCAGGTTGAACAAAATCTGCTTCAGACGTTTTCCATCGGCCAGCACGATCAAGTCCTGTTGTGGCAGATGGGTCTCCAGCACCAGCCCCCGCTGTTCGGCCATGGGACGCATGGTGTCAACCACATCGTGGACGATCTGCAACAGGGCATGGGGCACGATGGTGAGGCGCAGTTTGCCAGCCTCGATACGCGCGAAATCAAGCACATCCTCAATCAGACCGAGCAGATGTTCCACCGATTTGAGACCCTGGGTGGCAATATCCGCCACCTCCTCCCGAATCTCCGCCGTCGCGGCGATCAATTGCGCCTTGAGGGTCGCGTCACCCAGGGTATTGATCAGAGCAGTGAGTTTTTTCATGCCGACAAAGAGATGGAACTGGCTCTTGAACTCCTCGAATGGCCCCTTGGTGCCTTGCAGAGGAGTACGCAGTTCATGACTCATCATGTGCAGAAAGTTGGTCTTTGCCTGGCTGGCGGCATCCGCCGCCTGGCGCAATACGGCCTCGCGTTTGCGGGCCAGATCGAGTTCTTGGATATCCCGACTGGTGCGCAGAGCAACCTTGATGGCCATTTTCAAGCGACGACTGGTCAGATCGGTTTTATCTAAAAAGTTATTAATATCATACTCTTCAAATATTTTCTCCTCCGGAAACTGTCCGGCCTGACCGGTCCGCAACAGGATGCGCAAATGGTGGTTGCCCAGTTCTTCCCGGATAAACTTGACCACGTCCAAACCGGCATGGCTGGTCTCCATGATCACATCCAGCAGCAGGAGAGCTGTATCGTGATGATGGGTTTTCAGCAAGGATTTGGCCTCTTGTCCCGAATATCCCGAGAGCAGCAGCAGGGGACGACCCTCAAAAATAAAATCTCGCAAGACCTCTTTGGTCAGAATGTGAACCTGCTCGTCGTCATCCACCACCAAAATTTTCCACGGTGGGTCCAATGGCTTAAGATTTTCCAACTGAGTACTTGTTTTATTTTTGAAAACAATTTGCCTCTTGCCGGATTCGAGCTCCGTCTCATCCATGTTTTTTCTCCTTGTTGGATTGGCTCATACGGCAGGCGCGGCAACGCCTTGCGCCACCGGGCAATCCGTGCGCAGCAGGCTGTCGAAGGTCTCCTGGGTGTGCGGGTCAGGGTTGAGAAATTCGACGCCCACATCCTGATCGCTATGCCAGGCCAGACGACAGGGGATCTCCAGTGTACAGGGCGGATATTCTCCGGGCATGGCATTCGGTTGGAGATAGAACCGCAAGAGACCGTCCTGGCAGAGGGCCAGCGGATCGACCAGGGGAATTTCCAGCCGAACGCCACCGGAACCGGCATCGGCCACCAGGGCATTGAACAAAAACCCATCCGGGAAAAAAATGGCGGCCTTGATGGGAAGAAAGATGCGGAGATGTTGGCGGCGTTCACTGCCCATGACGGATCCCGATTGCCGAAAGAATGCTTGCGCGAGGGGGAGCCGTTATCCCCCCGAACAGATCCATAATGCAATACAAATTTTATCCCCCGACAGTGACATTTTCCTGATCGGGCAGCAAGGACTCCACCATCGATAATAATTCTTGGTTGGAAAAGGGCTTTTCCAAGGTATAATTCGCGCCCAGAGTTTTGGCTGTCTCCAGAAACAAATTGCCACAATGCAGTTGTCTGGGCCCCCCGGACATGACGATGATTTTTATATCTGCGCGCGCTTCTATCAATTTAAACAACAGTTCAAAGCCGTCGCTATCCGGCATGAAAATATCCGTTATGATCAGGTCAATGTTTTCATCTTTAAACTTTTTCATTCCCTCTCGTCCATTCGCAGCGGTTGAGACGGCATAGCCACTCCTTTCCAGGGTGCGCGCGAGGGTTTTTCTGATGGATAGATCATCATCAATAACCAATATATGCCTGCTCATTTCATCAGCCTCGAGGATAGGGATTTAATGCTCTTAATGTGTTGGCAATACCGTTCGGGGTCAGACTGGCCCAGAAGAGAACCCAGTCTAATCCTGGGGTGTCCAAAAACGGCCTCCACGGTCCAAATTTATTGCCCAGGATCTGGGCCTCGTCAGCAGATACCTCACTGCCCCCCATTCAATATTTTGGGACATTGACCGGATTTTCAGCATAGTCC
>JADFYM010000383.1 GCA_015233035.1 Magnetococcales bacterium | reverse complement strand
GGGAAAAAATCACGTCGTTCATCGCGTATTTTAACAAGGCGATGTCGAAACCGTTCCGTTGGACCTACCAGGGCAAACCCCTTGCGGTCTGAAGGAGGGTTCCGAATTTCCGCTGTGCACCACTACGTGCGTGCTACTTCTGTTACCGCGTGTGACCGATTTCAGCCATGGCCTGGTCGATGATCGCTGCATCGACACCATGCCGCTGCAAACTTTGGGCGAATTCATGCATATTGGCGTTCTCCAACCGCTCCTGATCAACGCGCAGCCCCTGACCGACATAATGACGAATCAGGGGTTGATAGCCCGAAAAACCCAGACGCGGGGCCAAGTGCTTCATTGTCTCGATCACATCCTCTGGCATCCGAATGGTGATGGCAGACATGGGGCGACCTTTTTGCAAACGTTTTTTCAACTCACTGGCTTTCATAGATTTTCCTTTCGTCTTTGACCGCCTTGCGGGCGGAAATGATTCGGAACACATCTTCAACCTGCTGCACATGTACCACGAAGAGCAGTCGACCAGAGGTATCCTCACCGATAATAGCGTTCCGTTCGTCGCCTTGCCTGCTGGCGTCTACGACACAGAGAAAAAGATCAAAAAAGGCCTCGCAGGCACACTCGAAGCGCACACCATGCTTGACCTCATTGGTGCGTACCTTCTGGAGATCCCAGGCAAAAGTGATACCCTGAAAGTAATAGGTTGCGTCCGTGCCGGATTGTCCCGCCCTGTATTGACTTTGTCAATACATTTCTTGCCAGGGGAGACGGAAGGAGCACTGCCTCGATTTTTTTCTTGACATCCCCCGCACGCTCTTCCAGGATGACGGCCATGGATACCTGCTCCCTTTCCCTCAGCCTGCGACTGCGTGACACCCTGTTGGGTGCCAACGGCAGCCCGTGGCGTGGCGAGGTGATGCGGTAAGATTTTGTTTTGCTGACATGCTTTCGACAAAGGCCATGGGTTCCCGAGACCCATGGCCTTTTTTTATCCCTCTCATCCCGGAGCTTGACCATGATGAACCTTCTTTTTCTGCGACTGCCGGTCGGTCGCCTTGGCATGGCGTGGTGGCGCGTCGGCGGCCGTTATCCTACCATCTCCCCGGTTTATTATCCCCCATTTTGGAGTTGTCTGCGATGTTGACCCATGCCAGCCACAAATATCGTCCTGCCCCCCCCATCCCCATGGCCGTCCGGCACTGGCCGAGCCGCACCCTCACCCAGGCCCCCCGCTGGTGCAGCACCGATCTGCGCGATGGCAACCAGGCCCTCGCCACCCCCATGAACCCGACCCGTCGGACCAACCTGTTCCAGATGCTCGTCCGCCTGGGTTTCCGGGAGATCGAGGCCGGTTTTCCCGCCGCCTCCCAGGATGATCACGACTTTATCCGCCATTTGGTGCACACCATCCCCGACGCGGTGACCATCCAGGTGCTGACTTCGGCCCGCCCGGAGCACATCCGCCGCACCTTTGCCGCCTTGCAGGGGATGCCCCGCGCCATCGTCCATTTTTATCTCTCCACCTCCCCCCTGCAACGACGGGTGGTATTCGGGGTGGACGAGGCCACCTTGATCCAACGGGCCGTCACGGCGGCGACGTTGATCCGCACCCAGGCCGAGCAGCAACCCGACACCCAGTGGACCTTTCAGTTTTCGCCGGAGAGTTTTTCCGCCACCGAACCGGAATTTGCCCTGGCCATCTGCGAGGCGGTCGCGGCCGTCTGGGAACCGACACCAGCCCACCCGGTCATTCTCAACCTGCCAGCCACGGTCGAGGTGGCCTCCCCCAACCAGTATGCCGACCAGATTGAGTGGTTCGGCACCCATTTTTCCCGCCGGGAGGCCGTGATTCTCTCCGTCCATCCCCACAATGATCGGGGATGCAGCGTGGCTGCGGCCGAGTTGGCCCTGCTGGCGGGCGCGGAACGGGTGGAAGGGGCCCTGTTCGGCAATGGCGAACGGACCGGCAATCTCGATCTGGTCACCCTGGCCATGAATCTCCACAGCCAGGGCATCGACACAGGCCTGGATTTTTCCCACATGGCTGAGGTGGTCGCGTGTTATCAGGAGTGCACCGGCATGGATATTTCTCCCCGCCATCCCTATGCCGGGGCGTTGGTGTTTACCGCTTTTTCCGGTTCCCACCAGGATGCCATCCGCAAGGGATTGGCGCGCTGGCGGCCAGGCGAGGTATGGGAGATCCCGTATCTGCCCATCGACCCGCAGGATGTCGGCAGTGACTGGAGCGGTGTCATCCGGGTCAACAGCCAATCCGGCAAGGCCGGTGCCGCACACCTGCTGGAACGGGCAAGCGGGATCATCTTGCCCAAATGGCTGGAACCCGAGTTTGCGCAGGCGGTGCAGCAGGCCACAGAACAGACCGGGCAGGAGATGGCCGGCCCGGAACTGACCGCGCTGTTTGAACGGATCTTTCTGCACCCATCCGGCGGGGTCAAGATGGTTGGCTATCAGTTGAGCGGAGAGACAGGCTGCCAGATTGTGCTGCATTTGTTGGTGGACGGGGAATGCCGGGTGGTTCAGGGTCAAG
Organism: Magnetococcales bacterium; assembly: GCA_015233035.1. Lineage (GTDB taxonomy): Bacteria > Pseudomonadota > Magnetococcia > Magnetococcales > Magnetaquicoccaceae > Magnetaquicoccus. Next base: position 398 of record JADFYM010000383.1, on the reverse strand, counting down.
GCAACGGTCCCATTGATGCCGCCTGTCAGGCCCTGGCTGGATCCTGGCATGTGCAACACTACGAAGAGCGCGCTTTGGCTGCGGGCAGTGCCGCCCGCGCCATCGCCTTTATCCGCCTGGCCGGGGATGACAACGACCGGCAATGGTCCGGGGTGGGCATTCACGAGGATATTGTGACGGCCTCGCTCCAGGCACTGGTGGCGGCCATGAATCGGGCATAGCCCATCATGATCAAGGGGGGCCGGGGGGGATTATCCCCCCCGGTGGGGTTCCTACCCTATGCACACATCTTCATATTGATAAAAAATCAGAATCATATTGTGCAGTTATAGGGGTCCAGGGGGATTATCCCCCTGGTGGGGTCCCTACCCTATGCACACATCTTTTTGGATGCGAGT
>JADFYM010000382.1 GCA_015233035.1 Magnetococcales bacterium | reverse complement strand
CTCAAATAGAGCACCAAAAGCGGCCATACTACCCTGAAGATGCCGCAGCGTAAACACGCGAACGACGGTTCCAGGGAATCCTATCCAAAAACCGGTCAACAGCCAAGGCCCGATTTGGACACCCCACATCTGGATATCCATCAACACCAGGTCGAAGGGTGCTTCCATCACCATCCGGGTGGCTTCCAGGCCGTCACCGGCTACCGTGACGATCAGCCCTATATTTTCCAACATTTCCCGCGCCACCAACTGGTTGATGGCATTGTCCTCGACCAACAGCACCCGGGCACCAGCCATCCTGTCGGTCATCCCGGTCAGGTCGATGGACTCCCGTCCAGGTCGATACACCTTGGTGACTTCCTGGCAGAAAAGTTCCATCACGGTGTCAAACAACAAGGAACAGTTGACCGGTTTGGGCAGAAGGGCCAAGACCCCCAGGGCAAATGCCTGCTGTTTGATCTCCTCTTCCCGGTCGCAGGCAGTCAGCAGAATGATTTTGGGCGAAGGCTCCCCCTGCGTTCCATCCGAGGCGGTCACGGCCAAAACCCGACGCACGGTTTCGATACCATCCCATTCCGGCATCAACCAATCCACCAAAATCAACTGATAGGGCTTATTGGCAACGATGCCTTGCTGTACCGCTGCCAGTGCTTCCCGCCCAGAACCGGCCACCGTTGTCAAAAAGCCGAAAGCGTCCAGAAATGCCCGCAAGGCATGGCAGGCAGCCGGATTGTCATCCACCACCAAAACCCGGAGAGCATGCATATCTGCGGGGCACGTCATGTCGTCCCGTTCTGCGGCCTCCCGGCGTAACAACGCAACGGTAAAGCGGAAGACAGACCCGAGGCCCGGAGTGCCCTCCACCCAGATCTCTCCCGCCATCATCTCCACCAACCGCTTGCAAATACTCAAACCCAGCCCCGTTCCTCCATATTTGCGCGTGGTGGAGCCGTCGGCCTGCACAAAAGGCACGAACAGTGCGTCAATCTGTGCTTGACTCAGACCAATACCGGTATCCCGGACAAAAAATTCCAGCAAGACCTGATCGCCCTTTTGTTCCACCAATCGCACACCAACTTCAATTTCTCCCTCTTCCGTAAACTTGATGGCATTGCCGATCAGGTTCATCAAGATTTGTTCGAGCCGCAAATAATCACCGGTCAAGGCATATCGGCAACCCGCGCCAACCTGTATAATCAGTTCGACCCCTCTTTCGGCCGCTTTCTGACGGAACAAATTTGCCTGGCGATCCAATACATCACGCAGCAAGAAATCAACAGGCTCCAATTGCAGCCGGCCCGCTTCCATCTTGGAAAAATCCAGAATGTCGTTGATGATGCGCAGCAGGGAACGGGAGGCAAGGACAACATTGGTCAGATAATTCCGGCATTTTGGCATCATTTCCGTCTGGAGTGCCAAATCGGTCAACCCTATGACGGCATTGAGCGGAGTGCGGATTTCATGGCTCATGGTGGCCAGAAACTCCCCCTTGGCCATGGTCGCCGCTTCGGCCTGCTCCTTGGCCTGACGCAACAGCTCTTCGGCCCGCTTGCGTTCCGTAATATCCAGCACCGTGGCAAAAAAACGATCCACCTGGCCGTCCGCCTCGCGGACCACCTGCATATTGAGAATGGCTTCAATGATTTGCCCATCCCTGCGGACATACCGCTTGTCCAGGATATAGCTGTCGGACTGGCCTTGCACAACCCGTTGAAATTGTGTCCGACTGGCTTGCAGGTCGTCTGGATGGGTTATCTTTTCCCAGTCAAGCTGGAGCAGTTCCTCCTTGGCATATCCCAGCATTTGGCAAAAATGGTTGTTGACCATATACCATTTCTTGGTTGCCATTGAACCAATAGCCATACCAATGAAAGGCAAATCGTAGAAGAGGCGCAACTCTTCCACCTGGGAGTCAAATAAATATTTTTTAGCAGTTATATCAATAATTTGTTTCACGAAATGGTGCGGAGATCCGACAGCATCCCGCACCAGGGAGATACTCAAGAGCACCCAAACGACGCGACCACTTTTGTGCAAATAGCGTTTTTCAGTCTGGCAGGTCGAAAGGGTTCCCGCCAACATCTGCTGCATGGCAAGCAGACTGGCCTGCAAATCGTCGGGATGCGTGATGGTCTGGCAGTTGACAGCCAGGAGTTCTGGTTCATCATAGCCCAGCATGGTATACAGTGCCCGATTGACCTGCAAAAACTGCCCTTGCGGAGAGACCAAAGACATGCCATGGATGGCGGACTCGAAGGCTCCCCGAAAACGGGATTCACTGAGCCGGAGCGCATCTTCCGCCTGCTTGCGTTCACTGATGTCGGTAAGGGTAATGCGCACCATGGCCGGAGCGGTTGCTTTAGCCGCCGAGTACAAACCATCCAGATGGGCCTGGAAGACCGACGCATCCCCACGCTGGAGTGCCAGTTCACAACTTTGTCGCCCGTTCCGGCGGAGCAGGGAGAGAAACCGATGCCAGGGGGCAATCCCTTCGGTGGTGATAAACTGGGTAAAACGACAACGGTGCAGTTTGTTGCGCTCCACTCCGAGCAGTGCGGTCCCGGTCAGGTTCGCCTCCGTGATCAGGCCATCATCGGTCAGGGTGAAATAACCGACCGGGGCAAAATCATAAAGGTCCACATAGCGATCATGGGAGATGGCCAACTCGATATGGGCGCGCCGCAACTCCTCGTTTTGCATCTCCAGTTCAATCTGATAGACGCGCACATCGTGCTCAAGCTCGTCGACAGAACGGACAACCAACGCATTCGTTGCTGGCGCGCGAACGGATTGCGCCTTGGGGATGGTCCGCAGGGACTTTCGTTTGGACGATTTCTTGTGCACTGGATTGGCCTCGTCAAGAATGGTGTCGGCAACTACTCCATAATACTCGATGTTCAAGTTTTTTGATGCTTGACATGGGACAACGGGGAAGGAAGGCGGCAGTGTCAGCCGATCGGACTCCAAACCGAGCTTTGCAAGGTCTTTCAATATCCGATGGCTGGCCTGCC
>JADFYM010000381.1 GCA_015233035.1 Magnetococcales bacterium | reverse complement strand
AGAAAAAGAGAGATCGCAGACTCAAGACCTTGTCCCATGGCCAGCCCTCCGAGAAAAATTAACGTGAGCAGGCAGCGTATCATGTCCTTGTGGACGGGTCACTGATTTTCACTTCTGTCCACTACCCGCCTGTGCCAGAATACCACATCTGGATTGGGGGCGGTAATGAGAAGAACATACATTTGAGGGATGAGCCCATCTGGTGGCAGGTCATCGTTCCGGCCACTGCCCCTGACTGTGTGACATTCCAGGAGGGAATGCCATCAGGGTAGGAAAAACGCAGACCCAGCTTTTCAAGAGTCACCCACCACGATGAGGCACCGAACTGTGGAGCATTTAACCACAGGGACAGACGCAATGGAAGCCAAAAAACAGGGCAATCGCATTTCAAATTTGAGCCAGCAGGACTGGGATTTTCCCTGGGACTGCGGGCGGTTCGCCCGCAATAGGATTGTGAATTCGCGCTTGTTTGGAAAAAAAGGCGAGCGAGACGCCCGCGATCCCAGGATCAAGCATCGAGAACCTTCAAATGCGATTGCCCTGGGGGATACCTGACTTGTCCAGCAGAAAGGAGGCCCCGTCTGGCTGGACCTGCCCGAGTGGGGCATCCTCTGGCAGGACGATCTCAGTGCAGGTCAACCGGGAGATGGCCGAGCACGTCGGCCAGGGAGTGGGCATCCAACACCCGATCACTCCACAACTCCAGATCATCCAACCCCGCTGCATTGATCTTTTCTCGAACCCCCGCAGACAAATCACCAAAACGTCGGGTCAGTTGACGCAGAAGGATTTTGCTGGCCTCTTCCTGGCGTCCTTCCTGGCGTCCTTGCTGGCGTCCTTGCTGAAGTCCTTGCTGAAGTCCTTCCTGTTTCCACTCTCTGGTCCATCCTTCGGCTGTTTCCGCTAACATGGCATGTACCTCCTCCAGTTCATTCATCTCCGGGATGGATTCCGGGATGGCACTATTTTTCTTGGACAATCTCGGCAACAAAATCCGGCTCAACCAATTGGCGAACGTCCGGCGCAACGTCTGTTGCTGTGGATCCTGCAACCACAGGATCAACTCTCGGACGACCTGCCGAACATCCGCCACACTGCGACTTTTTTCCAATCGGAACAAGGCCGCCACCGCATTCTGCATCGACACCAGATCGCTGTGTTGGTATCGATGTTCATCCACCAGCAGATAACGCATGTGCGGGCGATAGGCCTCCAGACCGGGTGGCGATTCTTCGATCAGGTCTGATACATCCCTGGCCGCTGTCCACCGATCCTTTCCATTATACAGGACAATGGGGGCTACGGGGGGAAATTTTTGCCCCGCTGGAATGATGCCCGACTGCAGCAGATCCTGGTAGAGCAGCAGTTCATACAGGGCATGGCGCAGTGCCATCAGGGCATCCATCGTCGACTGTGGTTCCAGTATCAGATAGATGAGCAGCCAACGGTCGGTTCCCTGCCACCGGATCTTCCAGACCAGATCATCGATGCGTTTGCGGAAATCATCCGTCACATAGACCGGATTCACTTTTTCCAGCGTCGAAAAATCCAGCCCCGCCACCCATTCTTCCTGGATAAAGCCCGCTACCAGATCCTGGATCATGCGAGGGTGCGAAAAAAGTTTGGTGTAGCCGAGATCGTGCTGGTTCATGGCAGGTCGGGTGTCCAGGTGGCCGGAGTGTCACTGCTCGGCATTTTCTCCTGAAATGGGCCAAGTCGGCAAGGAATGATGGCGTCAATACCACAGGATATGGCATTCCTGACGGTCAAACCGGATTGCCTCGGACGGGTGGTGTTGGTATGCTTTTTCCCTGGGCATTCTTTTGCGAAGGGACGGGCCATCATGCGCAAGTCATTTTCTCTCCCGGCGATTGTCACCCGGTTGACGGGGCGTCGTCCACCGCCTCCTGTGGTGGCACAACCCGCCGCTCCCCCTGTGGTGGCACAGCCCGCCGCCGAACCGCCGGAGCCCTTCCTGGCGCGGGCCGTGCCGTTGCGGTGGGCGGCGATGCAACAGGCGGAACAGGCGCAATCCTGGCAGGCAGCAGCCCGTGCGGCGGCGGAATGGTGCGATCTGGGCTTGCTGACGGGCGATTGGCGCACGGTATTGACTACGGCGGCGCAGGGCGAAACCTGGCTCGAACGAGAGGACAATCCACTGGTGCGGGTCTATTTGCATACCCGGTTGGCGACCGCGCACCATCGCCTGGGTGCCCTGCCGGAGAGCCTGGCGATCTTCCAGGAGGCCGAACAGTGGCAGGCCGAGCGCAAAACCGGCTATCACTGGTTGATCGGTCTGCCGGGCAAGGCCTATTGCGACCTGCTGCTGGAACAGGCACGGACGGTGAGCGAGTGGGAATGGGTGCTGCATCGCAGCCAGTATTCCCAAAAAATTGTCAAAAACCAGTTTGCCCTGGCCCTGGATCTACAGACCCAAGGTCGGGCCCTGGCCGCCTTGGGGCAGCAGGAAATGGCTCGTGCCACATTCCAGCAGGCGGTGGTCACCTTGCGCAAGAGCAACAAGCGATTGTTTCTGCCCGAATTGTTGTTGCACCAAGCCCTTTTTTTGCGGCACCAGGGGGAGGCTTTGCCGACGGTGCGTCTGTTGCTGGCCGAGGCGTTGCAGATGGCCATGGCAGAGGGGTTGCGACCCGCCGAGGTGGACGGACGCTTGTTGGAAGGGCATGTTTGGCTGGATGAAGGGAAAACGGAAGAGGCAGAACAGGCCTTGCGGGGGGCAGAAACCGTGCTGGCCGGGTTGGAATATGGCCAACGACTGGTGGAGGTGCAGGTGTTGCGCGCCCGCTTGTTGCAGCAGCAGGGAGATCCGGGGGCCGCCAGGGATGGGTGGGCGGTTGCGCGGCAACGGGTGGCGGCGCAGGGACAGTGGGGGGTGATGGCGGTTTGGGAACGGGAAATGGTGGGGTTTGCGTGTGTCTCACCAGGGGCTTTGCCCCTGGACCCCACCCTACCCTATGCACACATCTTTTGCAGGGGGCCGGGGACCGTCACGATCCCCGGTGGGGGGGTGGGGGGAAAGTCTCCAACT
>JADFYM010000380.1 GCA_015233035.1 Magnetococcales bacterium | reverse complement strand
GGCCGTCTTTTCCTGAGGGGAATATCTTCTGCGCTTTTTTTCCATGGATCGTTCCTCCGTTTGGTAGCCATTGTATGTAGCTTATAAAACGAAGGCAACTGTCCGATTCCAACTGAGGCAGAACATCAAGACCTTGTCCCATGGCCAGCCCTCCGAGAAAAATTAACGTGAGCAGGCAGCGTATCATGTCCTTGTGGACGGGTCACTGATTTTCACTTCTGTCCACTACCCCACAATTGATAGCACCCAGGTCTGATGAAATCGAGGTTTCCGTTTTCGGACCTGGCTTCGGAGAGAGCGTGGTTATACACGTCGGTTGCGGTGAGTGGATCATCGTTGACTCCTGCGCTGGTGAGAGTGCGGGACATCCCTCCAAACCCATCGAATACCTGAAAAATATCGGTCATAAACCTGAAGAGTGTGTTCGGATTGTGGTTGCAACACATTGGCATGATGATCATATTGCAGGCCTTTCTGAGGCTCTCGATATGTGTCAGAAGGCCGTTTTCTGTTGTTCGATTGTTCTCTCAGGAAAAGAGTTTATCGGCCTGGCCGATCTGTAACGGGAGGCACCCCGTGGGCAAAAAGGCCCAAAGGAAATGCACAAGGCACTCGAAATAGCTGCCCTCCGCAGTCGGGAACGAAAACAAAACATGCTCAGGTATGCTATAGCGGACAGGCCCATTTGGGAATCCACCGCAGTCCGTTTGGTGGCACTGTCTCCTTCCGACGAAATGAACCGGTACGCTTCGGATTTTATGAAGCGGGAATATGCTGCTGCCTTATCCAAGAGTGCCATTCCTGCCCGGTTGTCGCCCATTACTCCCAATGACACCTCCGTGGCATTGCGACTTGATGTCGGAAGCAGGTCGGTATTGTTGGGCTCCGATTTGGCAACAGGTCGGGACCAGTTGACCGGATGGTCGTCTGTTTTAGCCTCACCGATGGCCCTCGGGAAAAAATCCGCCGTTTTCAAGGTCGCTCATCATGGATCAAAATCGGGTTGGCATGAGGGCGTCTGGTCTGACATGCTTGAGCCTCGTCCACTTGCGCTGATGTCACCATTCCGTTTGGGAGACCAGAAACTTCCGAACGCAGCAGACCGGTCACGCCTGTTGGCGGTAACGAATAGGGTGTTTATAACCTCTCATCCTGACAAACAATCTCCACCCGCCGGACAACGTATGTCAAAAATTGAGAAGGTTGCCACTCAGGAGACCATCACCCGGAGATTGGCATGTGGTCCCGTTGGCCACATCCGTTGGAGGGCCCCCATCCATGACTTGACCAACGACGGCGAGGTTGAACTGTTTGACGGTGCCATGCAACTCGTTGATATCGTTTAGATTAAACGCCACCGCTACTTCAACGTCTTCAACATCGATTCCCGCGCCTTGGCGATCCCCTCTTGGCTCATCTTGACCGGCACATAATCTTCCGAATGTTTGGCCAGGATGGTGACGGCCTGGAAGCTCTCGCCTCCCCGCCAGGTGCCTTCGACAATCACCCCCTGTCCCTCACGAAACAGATCCGGCGTCATCCCGTCATATTGCACAGACAACCGCTCCGCATTGTCCACCACCAGAAAACGAATCTTGAGCGTACCCGGCTCCTTGACCAGCGAACCCTCCTGCACCAGTCCGCCAATCCGCACCTTGCGCCCGGACATTTCGGCACTCTTGGCCTTGATCTCGGTGGGCGTGTAAAAATAGACCAGTGCCCCGGTAAACGAGGTGAAAACCAACGCCAACAACGCACCACCCACCACCAGCACGCTGCCAATCAACAAATAACGCTTATTTTTGGCGTTCATACTGCCTCCCTCCCTTCCGCCCGCAACCGCTGTTGCCAACGCCGCAAACGGGTCCACCACAACAGGGCCAAACCACCCAATACCCCGCCCGCCAGCAGATAAACCCCTACCACATATTCGGTATAATCATTCATGAACCTGCTCCAACCGCTCCGATTCCAAGGCCTCCCACTGCCGCCGGGCCGCCACCTCCCGGCTCTTCAACACCAGCAACCAGGCACCCAACAAAACAAACGCCACCGACATGGCCCACAGCGGCGGCAACAAGTCGCCGGTAATGGCCTGCTTGGCCGGTCCACCAAACGAGGGCGGCTGGTGCAACGTCCGCCACCACACCACCGAAAAATGGATGATCGGCAAATCCACCGCCCCGATAATGGCCAGAACCGCCGTGGCCCGCGCCGCCTTGAGCGGATCATCCAGCGCGTTGCGCAAGGCCATCAACCCCATGAACAGGATCAATAACACCAACATGGAAGTCAACCGCGCATCCCATGCCCACCAGGCCCCCCACATCGGCTTGCCCCAGATGGAACCCGAAGCCAGCGTCAAAAAAGTGAACCCCGCCCCCACCACCACCGAGGCCTCCGCCACAATGTCCAGTGTCTCATTGCGCCGCCAAAGAAACAGACAACTCACAATGGTCAATACCCCATAGCTGAAAAGGGCCATTTTTGCCGACGGTACGTGGACATATAAAATGCGCACCGCATCCCCCTGCTGATAGTCCGCCGGGGCCGTCATGACCAACCATAAGCCAATGCCCAACGCCACCAGTGTCAACAGGCCAAGGGGAAGCTGAATTTTTGCCATACGTTTCATGTGTTTTAAGCATCCATACTGTTGAGAAAATGGATAAGACCAAATTGCAATCAGACGGGTAACGGCGTTGGCTGCGTCGTTACTGTACACGGTCGTGCGTGACACTTCCTTGTTCCGTCATTCCCGCGCAGGCGGGAATCCAGTCAGCCCCGCAGAGCTCCTGGATTCCCAGGGATGACGATAACGGGTGCCCGTGCCTGTCGCCCTGCTCCCCGTTCGATTGCAATCTGGTATAAGACCTTTGTTCGGGGAGTGCAATCCCCGTTGCCGGGTTGCCCCGGTGTCTGTTGTTCGGGGCTTCGCCCCGGACCCCACCAGGGGCTTTGCCCCTGGACCCCACCGGGGGGGATGATCCCCCCCGGACCCCCGCAATCTTTTAAAATGATTAAAAAAAAAGGGTGGGGGGGGGTCTGG
>JADFYM010000037.1:3941-22793 GCA_015233035.1 Magnetococcales bacterium | reverse complement strand
CCTCAAATAGAGCACCAAAAGCGGCCATACTACCCTGAAGATGCCGCAGCGTAAACACGCGAACGACGGTTCCAGGGAATCCTATCCAAAAACCGGTCAACAGCCAAGGCCCGATTTGGACACCCCATGTCTGCCCAGACGGACAGTCGGTATCTGACGTTCACCACTGGCCTTGGCTGATCAAAAGTGATAGGCTGGCACTTGACAAAATGGCGGCCAACCAGGGAGATATCCCCGCCTATACTGGAATGGCGTTTTTCTCTTCTTGCGCATTATGCATTTTAATCTATCCTTCAATAAACACCGCCAATAGAATGGCAGCGCATGGAAAATACGCCATTCGAAAAACACCCATACCGTGACAATACTCGGACAACACACCATGCACGATGATCCGCTTACTCTGCTCGCCCACCTGGCGGCGGCGTTGCCCCACAGTGGAGCCGAACGTTCATTCAAGATGACGCATGGACTGTTGTTGACCCAACGTATCCTTTATGGCATCGACAAGAAGCGCATGACGCAACACACGGCACTCTCCCTGGCGGCGCGCCTGCACATGCCCGATGGATATCGCCAAATCCTCGGGGCGTGTCACGGAGCGGCCAATTTTTTCTATCTCGGCTTTGAACAGGATGCGCAGCGCAGCCTATGGAAGTGGTATCTTGAATTTCCGGTCTATGTCGGCACCCCGCAGCATGGCCGACCGGCTCTCCTGTATGTGGGGCTGAAGTGGAATGCGGTCGACGACGCGCCCATTGCCATTACCCACTATGTATGGCGGGTCCACCTGCCCCTGCCGGAACTGTATGCCTGCCTGGGTAGTGCCTGCGGCTCGACGGACAGTGCCACCGCGCACTGTGCGACAGCCGTGCTGACTTTGGCCGCCACGCGCACAGAAGCAGACCGTCTGGTGTTGCTCGAAGTCAGTGAACCGGGCCAGGCGCGCCGCTCGTTCGATCTGAACCTGTATGCCGCCAGCCTGACCGTTGGTGCCGTCGCCCATCTGCTGCACCAGACCGCCCAGCACCTGGCCATACCGGTGCCGGTCATGGATGCGCTGCTGACACGCATCCATGACCAGCCTCTCGGCCATCTGGCGGGTGGTCTGGATCGCCACAACCGGGATTTTTTGACCCTCTATTACGAAATCTGAGACAGGCCACCCTCGCCCCGTGCCATCCTGTGGCACACGGCACAATGCGGCATGGCACCAGGGAGCATGGGCCGGTTCCCTTCCTCTGGCCTTGATCATCGTCACGTCCACGAACTCTCCTGGATGCCCGCCTTCGCGGGCATGACGGGAATGGGTATGACACGAAGTTCGGCGGGCATGACGGGAATGGGTATGACAAGAAGTTCGCTCGTCATTCCCTCGAAGGCGGGAATCCAGGGTTCTGACTGGAATGGCCGAAACGATGATCAAGGCCCTTCCTCTCAAGAGGCATCCTTCTTCTTTGCCTTTCCTGGCGTCTTGCCGCCTGTGGCCAACTCCGGTGGCAGCGATTCCCCCTTGACCGTCCCCTTGCCGCGTGCATCCCGCAGCATGGCCAACCGTTCAATCTGAGCCAGTGAAATCAGGTGGGCATAGATGGCGGGCAGATAGTGTTTGCCCCGCAAATCAATAAAACGGTCGTTGGATAAATTGTTCAGACGTTCCTCGTTGATGACATAACAACCGGAAATATTTTTGATCTGATCACTTTCACGCACGCGCATGTTCATGGGGGTGAGCATGTTGTGTTCGGTCAGGAACCGGGTAAATTGCCCGGTCAGGAGATCCAGTTGTTGCAATTCAGACAGATAGCGTTTCACATTCTCGATCACCTGGGTGGGCTGACCGGTTTCGGTGAACAGGGCGGAACCTTCGGTCTCGCTCAGCAGACCACAATCCTCATCGATGCAGACCACAAATTGGCCGGGATCGGTACCGGTTTGCGACAGCACAAACGGATAACGGCGAATAATGGCCGGAATATAGGAGGACAACCATTTGCCCTCGGCATCCACAAACAAATTTTCTCCCTCTGTCATCCCCAACAGCGCAACAGGTCGAAAGGTATCATGCGCCCTGTCCTCGATAAAAATGATCGGATAGGTGGCCGCAGCCCGGGCAAACTCATGCACCGTGACATAGGCGATATGAAAATGGGACGCAAACAGGAAACTGCTCATCTCCTTGATGCGCGTGGCAGCATGACGCTGCGCATTGACGGGTACAATATTCTGGAACATGGACACCTCACTTCCGGGATGGATAATGAAAAAAATACGGCCACAACGGCCTGGATCATGGTGGCAACCACCAGGGGGCTTCGCCCCCAACCCCACCAGGGGCTTTGCCCCTGGACCACACCAGGGGGATGATCCCCCTGGACCCGCAAACCAATTTTATTCAAACGGCAAGGCACTCTCCAACCAACGGTCCATCTGGAGCACGTTGCGGCGACGTTGAAAGGCCTGCTGTTCCGCCTTGCGCTGAGCGAGACGAAACCCAAACCGCACCAGATAAATCCCGCCCCAGATCCTGCGACGGACCAGTGCCTTCAAAAAGTTGCGGACAGGCTCCGGCCAAAACCGCCGCGCCAGATCGTCGTCCAGGCTCAGAAAAATATGGACGCTGCCGGGATCTCCCTGCCGACCGCACCGTCCCAACAATTGGCGGTCAATCCGCCCGGCATCGTGAATTTCGGTGATGATGACATGCAGACCACCCCGTTCCACGGCTCCAGGCCCCAGCTTGATGTCGGTGCCCCGCCCGGCCATGTTGGTGGCGATGGTCACCCGTCCCAGTTCGCCCGCTCCGGCAATGATCCGCGCCTCGTCATGATGACGCACGGCATTGAGCAGTTCAAATGTCAGACCACGGGAGCGCAACCGCTCCGCCAGTCGCTCACTGGCCCGCACACTGCGGGTGCCAATCAGGATCGGACACCCTTTGGCATGCAGCACCTCAATGACCGCGACGATACCCTGCCATTTTTCCTCTTCCGTCGCGAATACCAGCGGTTTCCCCACCTGCCGGATGACCGGTCGGTTGGTGGGAATGGCCAGTCCGGCCAAGCTATAAATACGCCAGAATTCGTCCACCGCCTCCCGGCATGTGCCGGTCATGCCAGCCAACTGGGGAAACTGGCGAAAAAAACCCTGAAAACTCATTTGTGCCAACGTCTCCGCGACATCGCTGATCTCCAGCCCCTCCCGCGCCTCGATGGCCTGATGCAGCCCGGCCATCAAGGTGCGATTGGGGGTCATGCGGCCCGTATACTCGTCCAGCAGCATGATTTTGTCATCCTGGATCACATAATTATGATCGCGCTTGAAAAATGTCCGCGCCACCAGGGCCTGGCGCAACAGTTCCTCGCGGCGGGCGGCCGCCCGCCACAGAGGGGGCAACTGGTCCGCCACCTCGGCCAGACGGGCACAGGCAGTGGGGTGCAAATGGATGATCCGCTTTTTGACAATGATCTGATAATCCACCTGCTCCTGCAACGTGTCCGCCACCGCACAGACAATCTGCACCGCCTCGCTACTGCCCTGGTTTTCCCGTGGGGCGGACAGGATCAGGGCTGTCTCTGCCTCATCAATCAACACACTGTCGGCCTCATCGACCAAAGCGGCATACAGTCCCCGTACTTGCAGCAACGGTTCGGTGCGCTGGTTTTCCACCCCGAGCCAGCGGTGCAGGGGCACCTTGGCGGCTCCCTGGCTCCGGCGCACCGCAAGCCGGTCGCGCAAAAAATCCCCCAACAACTCCTTGGCGGTAATATACACCACGTCCGCCTGATAGTTGCGGATGCGCTCCTCAGGCGGCATGTCCGAGGTGACCGAGGCCACCGTGACACCGCAAAAGGTATACAAGGGGGCCATCATCTGGGCATCGCGGGCCGCGAGATAATCGTTGGCCGTCACCACATGGCACGGTTTGCGATGCCAGGCCGCCAGCACTGCCGCCAGACCGGCGACCAGGGTCTTGCCTTCCCCGGTGCTCATTTCTGCCAGCAGACCGTCATGCAGGGCCAACGCACCCATCATCTGCACGGGAAAGGGCCGCATGGCCAAACTGCGCCAGGCCGCCTCGGACAAAACCGCCAAGACTGGCCCCCAGTCACCCGCCGCGCGCACCGCATCCAGCGCAAACGCCGCGCGGTGTTCATGCAGGCGCGCCTGCAACGCAGCATCCGTCAGGGTGGCCAGCGACGCGGTATAACCGTCCAGGTGGGCCACTTTTTGTGCCAGATGGTGCCGTTGCCAGGGCAGACGACGAAACCAACCGAGCAGACCATAAAAAAAGGCGTCCACGCCGCCGGGCAACGGCCGCAGCGGCGGCAGACGATGCACCCGGAGCAGCGCGGAGGATGCGGGTTGCGCCGGGATCCCGGTCGGTGCCTGGCAACACAGTGCATCGCTCATAGCCGGTATTTTTGTTGCAAAAACTGGCGCAAACCGCGTTCCCACTGCCACAGCAGCGGCAGATATCCCAGATCCATGCGCAAGGTGCCCGACCGGCCATGCAACAGGCGCACGGGGTGCGCGACGGTATCCTCAAACCGGGCATGCAGAAGAAAAAAGGGTTCCGAGGCGACGGTTGGGTTATTGGGTTCCACGGCAATATCACCGCCGCCCGCCCAACCCAGGGCGGGCGAAGGCAAGGTGCCATGCTGAAACGGCACCACCCGCACATCCTCGGTGGTCAGGACATGGTCTTCCTGCCCGGTCAACCGCACCTCGGCGACGCCCAGAACCCGCCCAAACAGATGGGTCGCCACCTGGGGCAACACGGCGACAAAACGATAGGCGGTCGGATCCACAATCGTGCCCAGGGAGGTACCACGGGGAATCCATTTGCCGATACTGCCATCCAGGTCCGGGGCCGACCACAGGCCCGCAATGGGGGCAATGACCTCCAGGGAAGCCCGTTTGCGTTGCAGATCAGCCAGGGAAGATTCCACAGCCTGCAATTGCTCGCGCAGGGGAGCCAAATCCGCCACCATGCTGTTTTCCGCCTGCCGTATCTGGGCAACAATCTGCTCTTTCTGCAACTCGGCAGAACGAATTTCCAAATCCAGGTCCGGCATGTCCAGGTGGACCAGCGGCTGGTTGGCAACGACCGCAGTACCCGGCCGGACCAGCAATTCCACCAGAAAACCGGACACCGGACTGTTCAACTCGCGAAAGGGCAAGGCCTCCACCACGCCGGGCGCGCGAATGCGGTCCGGCATGGGCAGCACGCCCAACACCCCGTAGAGCACGCCGCCCAGCACCAGTACAACCAGTATGGCCCGTCCCCGATGCCACTCCAGACGCGGGCTGAACACTAAAAAATGGAGCAGTTTGCCCAACGGGATGACAATCGAGGAGACCAGCAGAAACAGAGCCAGCAACAGCCCCAGATCGAGATACTGGTCGGCCATGAACAGGATGATTCCGCTGATCACCACCCCCCAATAGAGCAGACTGAACAGCCCGTAGAGGGCCAGCAGCCTTCCTTCCAGCGGGGCATGCATCGAACGGGGTGGCTCCAGACCAAACAACCACCATTCGGCCTGCGCGCGCAATTGCTCCCGTGCGCGCTGGTACAGGTTGGGCACATCCAGCAGATCGGTCAGAATATAATAGCCATCGAAACGCAACAGCGGATTAATGTTGAATAATACGGTTGAAATCGTCGCCACGAACATCACATTGTAGGCGATGGCATGAATGGATCCCGGTGCCGACCAGGCCCAGACCAGGACGGCCAGAGATCCCAGCGCAAATTCTGCCAACATGCCCGCCGCGCCCACCAACATGCGTTGCCAGCGGCGGCGAAAGCCCCAACTGGCGGAGGCGTCCACATACGGCATCGGCGTAAACACCACCAGCATGACGCCCATATCGTGCACCTCCCCGCCAAACCGCTTGCAGGCAGCGGCGTGACTGAACTCATGCACCACTTTGGTCAACAAAAATCCCGCATAGAGCAAGACCAGGTTGCCGGGGGCCAACAGGTCGGGGGCCTGCTCGAACAAGGTATCCCGATGGTCCATGGCCACCTTGGCCGCCAGCAACAGCCACAGCAACCAGACGGCCAACCCCAGCGGGCTGAACAGCAGGCGAATCAAGGGAGCCGCCCGATTCAGCCATTTATCCGGGTCAAACAGCGGAATGCGAATGGACAGCAACAGGGAGGTCAACCGGGACTGGGTCTCCCGCTCCCGCCGCAGGCGATAGCGGTCGAACAGGCTGGCCGCCACGGCGGGTGCGTCAAAGTACAGCAGGTTGGACATGTTGAGCTGTCCCAACAGTTGCACCACCTCTTCCTGGCTCAGGGCCGCTTCCGGGTCATGCTCCAACATTTCCCGCCAGGCCTCATCGACCGTGCGGGCAGGCGACAGACGGCACAAAAAGGCATACGCCTCCCTGGAAATCTGGAAAAACTGATTGTTCAGTGGATCCCGCAGAATATACCACGCAGTGCCGCGAAAATCCTGGCGGTGGGCCCGCACATTGGGGCGCAGGGCCACCTTCACCGTTGCCACCCGGTGCCAGGAGTTGCTGAAGGTTCTGGCACTGGCATCGATCACGGTCATAGCCAGAACACCTTTTGCAGAAAGCGAATGGTCCGATGGGTCAAAATCCAGAGGATGGGCCGGTCTTCAATCTCGACCTTGGCCATGCCACCCATGCCGGGACGCCACCAATCGCCTGGGGGAAATTCAATGTTGGCGCGGGCCAAAAAGCAATTTTTGCCCGCCTTGAGCGTCGCCACCGGATCAATCCGTACCACCCGCATGGGCAGGCGCAAATCGGGCCGGCCGACAAAGGCAATCTCCCCCTGTTGGCCCGGCAGGACCTCATGGACATCCGCCTCGGGAATTTCCAACTCGGCATAGGTGTTTTCAATCTTGGCCACCTTGAACAACAGATCGCCCTTGCGGACCGGGGCCGACAATTTTTCCTTCAGGTCGCCCTCCACAATAATCCCGGCCATGGGTGAACGCACCTCGGCCCGGGCAATGTTGCGCCGAATAATGTCCAGATGGGCCATGGTCTGGTCACGTCGGGCGGCGGCAATCTGCATGTCGGCGAGGGCATTGGTCGACATGGCTTTTTCGACCTCGCGGGCAAAACGGCTGACATCCGCCGCGACCGAAGAGGCCTCCAGCACCAGTTCGCGGGTATCCAGTTCGGCGAGCTTGGCCTGTTGGGCCACCTGGTCGCCCATTTCGACATAAACCTGGCTCAGATAGCCATCAAAAGGGGCCGGGACAAAGACAATCTCCCGACTATGCAGGGAAAAGGCGGCTTCCACACGATAAGGCCACCTCACCAGCGAGGTAAAAAACAGGGTCAGCACCAGGCAGACCGTGATCAGCTTGGCTAGGCTGTGTTCGACTCCCCACAAACGGTCCAGACCGGCCTTGGCACTGGCCAACAACCGCGCGCCGAGCCACCGATCCTGCTCGTGCAGAGTGCGCAGGGTGCTGGCGCAGGCAGCAGCGGTCAGGCGCAGTTCCCAGACTTCCTGCTCCTGGAACGGGGCCGCCTGACGTTCCGCCGTGATCACCGCCACCGGCTGCTCGGCAACACGCAACGGCAGGGAGACCAAATGGCCAACGCCTTGCGTCCGGGCGTGCAGTTCATGGGCACGAACCACCTGGGTATTGCCCTCGGGCGGGGGGAAAATCACCTCCTCATCCTGGTCAAGCGTCTCTTCCATGACACTTTCCAACTGCTGGGCGGCAGCCATGTGGCGATCAAAGCGTTCAATATGGCTGATGGTTTGCAGGCGGATATAAGGACCGGACAGCCACCCCAATGCCACCCGGTCGCAGGCAAAACGCACCGACAGTTCATTGCAAAGGGTCAAGGCCGCCTTCATGAAACGGGTTTCGTCGCCCAGACGGGTGGACAGGGAGAGCATGTCAAACAGTCGTTCAGATTTGTCGATCATCCGCTGCTGGTCACGCGCCTGCTCATAGTGGGCGGGAATGTCGGCGGCCAGGCGCACGAGCGACAAGGCAGACCCCCGTTGCGCAACCGATGTGTCCTGCAACACCACCAGGACGCTGACTTCAATGGCAAATTCGGCTTCTGCTGTGCCAACCTGCAGGCGCACCGCCAATCCCCCACCCGCCGCCTCCGCTGCGGCGACACCCTCGGCCCAGCCAGCAGTAGCCGCCGCCTTCGCCAGTTGCAATATCTGATCGGTATCGCCTGCGCTGCCCGCACTCTGGACCGGCCACTGCTGAAAGACCCGCCAGTTGCCCGTCTGGCGCGCCAGCAATAACACCCGACGCGCACCGCAAGCCTGGGCAACCGTCTCCAGGAAAAGCGGCCAGAATACAGCGGGTTGACCGGAAAAACAGGATAATGATCGCAGGTGATCGAGCGGATCCTGGGTGGCGTCGATCATGTTGGCGACCACCAGGGGCTTTGCCCCTGAACCCCACCAGGGGCTTTGCCCCTGGACCCCACCAGGGGGATGATCCCCCTGAACCCGCAAATGGACAGGCAACGCGCCATCATTCGGTGCCCAACAAAATCTGACCCACAATGCCGGGACGGATCGTCCCGTCGGCATTGCTGAATTCCACTTTTACCTCTACCAGACCACTGGCCAGGTCGGCCACCGGGGAAACAAACACCACATTGCCCTGCCGCACCTCGGCATGGTCGTCCGTGCCAAAACGCACCTTGACCGCGTCTCCCTTCTGGATGCGCAAGGCGGACTGGCTATCGAGATTGCCGGTAAAATAGATGCGACTCACATCCACCAGGCGGATGACCGTATCGTTGGCGGCAATACTCTCCCCCACCTGAAAATGAATCTTGACCACCACACCATCCATGGGCGCGTGCAAAAAACGGCGCGCCAGCGCGTCACGCGCCAGGTCATACTCCACCTTTTCCCGCTGTTTCGCCGCCTCCAATGCCTGATGTTCGGACACGGCCGCCGCCAGGGCCAACTCTTCATCTTCCAACTGCTTGCGGGAAATGGTATTGGTCGCCAACAAGGCCCGGGCACTGGTGACCTGATCGCGCAGAATGCGCTCACGGGCACGCGACTCATCCAACTTGGCATGATCCTCCCACACCAGTTGGCGTCGTTTGACTTCCAACTCTTCCTGGCTTTTGTCCAGATGGAGCAGCTCCATCCCTTTCTTGACCGGCTGGCCCTCCTTCACCAGGATGACCTCAATGCGCCCCGCAATCGGCAGGCTGAGTTTCAGGTCATCCAGCGGCTTGATCGTCCCCGTCAGGGGCGGTTGCGCCCAGGCGTTGGTCCCGACCCAACCCACCAGCAACCACAGCATCGCCCAGCCAACCCGCGCTTTTTTTTGGTCAATACGCATTCGTATCTCCGCTCAATGCCCATCCACAGCAGGTGGTGCCGACGGAGGGGCCGCCTGACGCTTCTTGTTGACATCCTCCGCCGTCAGGGCGGTAAGCAAGGTACCCTGCGCCACATCCAGGGCCACCTGGGCCTTTTCCATGGCGACCACCTGCTCCAGCAAAGAGACCCGGGTACGGACCATGGATTCCTCCCGGGCCAACAGGCTCCGCATATCGCTGCGCCCGGAATTGAACAACTGGCGTTCCATGGCCAACTGTTTTTCACCCGTATCCAGAATGTTCCGATACATCTGCCACCGTTCCCGTCCGCTCTGATAGGCGGCCAGACCGCTCTGGATCTCGTTGGAGATGGCCGTCTCGGCGGCCTTGAGATCCAGCAACGCCTTCTCTTTGTTCATCCGCGCGATGCGCAGATCGGCGTTGGCACCCTGATTGCCGCCCAATGGAAAAGAGGCCGTCACCCCCACTTTCCAGGAAGGGAAGTCGTTGTCAGAGAGACCGCTCAACGACCGGCCCCCATCATATTCCAAGTTATTGGCCCCATAGCTGGCGACCAGATCGACCCGAGGCAGGATCTGATTCTGGGCGTAGACCACATGGATGCCCTCCTTTTCCAGGGTGGCCAGACGGGCTTGATAATCGGCCCGGTTTTGGATGGCGATCCGCATCAGATCCTCGAAGGCGGTTGGTTGGACACCCATGGTATTTTTCGCCAAAGGATCGGTGGCCAACAAGGGGGTTTCCTGCGCGGACAGCAGCAACAGGTTGCGGGCGGCTCCCATGGCTTCCACCAGACGCTGCTGAGCCTCGCTGGCCCCCACCCGGTAGAGAGAGAGAGAATTTTCCACGTCCAACAAGGCGGACTCCGACAACCGTCCCTGTCGTTGCATGGTATGCGCCTCGGTCACCAACCGCTCGGTCATCTGCAAGCCTTTGTCCCAGGTTTGCTGCCGTTCCTGGGCCAGACGCAGATCCAGATAGGCGGAAATGGCGGAGGAGACCACCGAGGCCACCACCGAATCACGGGTATGTCCGGCAGCCAACCGATCCTGTTCGGCCATTCTGGTCTTGGCACTGGTCACGTCAAAGCCACCGTCCTTGGCCAGCGGTTGGGTTATGGAGAGATCGACATAGGAGCGATACTCCTCGGGGCGTTTTTCAACGGTTTGCAGATTGGATTGGATGGCATCCAAACCCACCTTGCCTTCCACCGTGGCACCGGTGGGGGTCAGCACACTCACATCCACATCCGCCGTCTTGTCCCGATGGACATAGGTCGGATCCACGCTTTGGTGGGCCAGCAACTCTTCGGCGGTGCTCTTCTGGCGCAGGCTGGTACGCAGCAAAGAGGCCTTGCCCACCGGCTCGAACGCCGCCTTGGCCTGGATGACCCCCTCCCCGGCCACTTCGACCGTCAAATCCTGCCCGGCCACCACATTGTTGCGCCGCAACACCTGTTGAATAAAGGTCTCGCGGCTCATCTGACTGGGCAGAGCCTCCGACCCGGACGGCAAGGGCTTGCCTGCCGGCCCATTTGGCCCATTGTCCGGTTGTCCCTCCGGTGTCCCCCCACTCGCCGCCATGCCCCCCACCGGGGTGACCAGCACAACCGCCAATAAGGTCAAAACCGGCAGGGAGCATCCCATCCAACGGCTCCTGCGTATAGACGACTTGAACAGATTACTCATCCTGACACTCTCCCACGCTGCATTGAATTGATCTATTGAGCGACCCTTCACGGCGCATCAGCCGTTCCTGCCGTACCACCCTCCCCCTGGGGCGTTGGTGGCTCTGCCGACCCTGGCTGCACGCCTGGGTTTTCACGGGACGGCGTTGCGCCGTCCCCCTCGCCTGGGGAGCCAGCCGCCGCTGCACCGGCCGGAGTCGTCACCGTCGCACCGCCCTCCGGGGCCGGACCATCGGCGGACTGGCCCTCTCGACTGCCTGTTGCATCATGGGTACCGGGATGCGCCTGGCCACTGGCATTCGTCCCGGATACGCCACTGGAAAAACCGACGGGAGAAGTGGAGCCCCCACTCAACACCGAACCACTGCCCAACACCGAGCCGTTGCTCAACACCGAACCAAACGCGCCTGCACCGGTGGCAGTGTCATGCCCGCCACCCGTCAACAACGGTGCCGCAGAGGCCCCTCCTCCCGGAACTGTCAGGGTCAACGCCCCCACATAGGCCGGGTGGCCGGTCTGTTGCGTGTTGACAGCCGTGCCGCCAGACCCCGCTGCGGAGCCATTGGTCAGGATGATCGCACCGCTCGACGTTGTATCCAGACTGGGCAGGGCCAGGGAGGTGGTGAGGCTGGCACAACGGGCGGCCATCCGCATCCCTTCCAGCGTGCTTCGGCTCAGACCGGACAGACGGCGCAGCAGCATGACCGGTTGCGAATCCAGATCGCCCGGAATATTGCTCGGATCCACGCCGCCGAATTGGGAGTACAGCACGATCCAACCACCCGGTGCCATTTGCAAAACGCCTGGTGTTGCCGCCCGCAGGTTGGCCTGATTGGCGATGATGATTTGGCCACTGTCCGTGTTCCGGGCCTGCACGGTGGCCACATTGGTGTTGATATCATATTGATCAAAACCACCAATACCCTGTTTGGCCTGTAAATAGAGACCGTTGGCGGTCGCCAGATTGGCCGTCTCCGCCTGGCTGCCATCGGTGATGGCCCCACCCGCATCCACATGAATATCCCCCGTCAGGCTCGTCACCTGGGACAGCACCACATCACCCGTGGCAACCAGGGTCACCTGCCCCTGTTCGGTCACCACCTGGCTGTTGTTCGCCATCTGAATATCGCCAGCCTGGGCCGTCAACGTGACTTGCCCGGTGCGATGCGCGGAGATACTGACACCACTCTCCACCTGCAAACGGGTTCCGCTGATCACAATATCGCCACTGGCAGAAGTCACATCGGCCTGAACGTCGACCTCCCCTGCACTCGATATCAAGGTGATATCACTGCCCGCCGCACTCACCGAGCCATTGATGGTCAGGGTGCCGGACACCGTCAGGGTAATGTCGCCATGGCCACCGGTGACATGCAACCCCTCAGGACCGATGGCCAGATCCCCATTGCCCCTGTTCAGGTAAACATTGCCACCGCCCGTAGAGAGGGCTTCCTCCAGCAATCCCACATCCAGGTCGATATCTCCATCACCTGCCGTACCGATTCCACCCACCGCGCGCAACAAGGCCTTCCCGCCGGTTTGAACATTGGCGGTTTCGTTACTGGAAAGATCGACAATCGCCCCCTTGGCATCCACTTGAATGGTGCCATTCCCTGTGCTGACCAGACGGGCAATGCCAATGGTTTGCCCGGCAGACAGGCTGATTCCCCCGACAGCGGTCAGAGAATCGTGCACGGTGAGGGCTTGCGACGCATCCAACGACAGATTGCCGTCAAAGTGCAGGTCACCGGTCGTGGTCTGGGCACCATGCGGGTTGCTCAGGGCAAAGTCGCCCCCAAAGGCCACGTTCAGGTTGCCCCCGGCTCCGCCGAGCACCAAGCGATCCAAACCACCGCTGGCGGGTATGCCCGATGCGACCAACGCGGCATCCCCCTGGGTTTCGGTAAACTGGACATTGCCTCCCGTGTTCACCGCCGAGCCCCCTGCCCCACCGGAGGCGACCAGAGACGTGCCCAGCAACGCGATGGTCCCGTTGCTACTGGTGAAGTTGGTCACATCGACCACACCGGTCGCCTGATAGTCAATCTTCCCATGGAGGGTGGTGACTGTCGCCGCCGCCGCCAGTTGAATGTCCCCCTGGGTGGCAATCACCTGCACACCGGCGGTGCCAGTGGTGCTCAAGGAGACATTCTGGTTGACTTGACCACCCGTCAAGACCATGGCCCCGGTACGGGAGGTAACGGGGGCATTCAACTGCAACAGATTCGTGGTGGTCAAGTGGAGATCACCGCCAGCGGCAACCCCGCTGGAACCAGCCACCACTTCCAGGGTGCCGGTCGCCACATCGATGACCACAGCACCCGTGCCAGAACCGACCTGCACGCCACTGCCAACAATCTGCAGGGTGTTCATCTCGCTGATATAAATGCTGCCATTGGCGGTGAAGGCACTGAGTCCGACCACCTGGGTATCCATGTCAGCCGTCCCCACATCGCCAATGCCATCGATGGCGTACAGATCCAGCCAGCCGCCGGTGGTCAGGTTGGCCGCCTCGTCGCTGCGATTGTCCAGAATATGATCCCCGTGCAGTGTCAGGGTACCGGTGCCGCTGACAATGCGCGCAACCGCCACATCGCCCGTGGCCGTCAGTTGGACCGCCCCGCTGACGGTGGTCAGCATCGTGTCACTCCCCATGACGATTCCCCCGGCGGTGGCGGTCAGTTCGGCCGTGCCCGTCCCGGTGAGCGTCAACATGCCCACAGGCAGATTGAGAGCCGTACCGGTCAATTGCAGATCGGTGGCGGCCTGGATGAGATCCGCACGGCTGGTGATGGTTCCCGAGGCCTGGAGCACAATCGCGCCTTGATTGGCCAACAGTGTAACCCCACTGGCCAGTTGAATCCCACCGGCGACAGAGGTCAATCCCATCGACCCAGCCCCGGTCAATGTCAGCGTACCCGCCTCCACATCCAGAGAACTGCCGCTCAGGTGCAGACCCGTGGCAGCCTGCAAGCGAACCGCACGACTGCTGATCGCGCCAGAGGCCGTGAGCACAACCGCACTCTGACTGGCCGACAGATCCACACCACTGGCCAGTTGCATCCCACCGGCGGTGGCGATCAGGGTCGCTGCCCCGGTCCCAGTGCTCAGTATGCCCGCCTGTAAGTTCAGAGTGGCACCGGTCAGTTGCAGCCCCGTGCCTGCGGCCATATCCGCACTGCTGGTGATCACGCCCGCTGCCTGAAGCGCAATCGCGCCCTGCCTGGCCACCAGTTCCACCCCGCTGGCCAGTTGCAGATCCCCGGCGGTGGTGGTCAGTTTCGCCAACCCGGTACCGGTGATGGTCAACGTACCCGCCAACAGATTCATGCTGCCGCCGGTCAGTTGCAGGTTGGCGGCTTGCATGTTGGCCTGACTGGTGATGGCCCCCGGCGTGGTCAGATCCACCTCGCTGGCCGACAGTGTCACCCCCTGGGCGAGTTGAATCACCCCGGTGTTGGCTTTCAATCTGGCAGTCCCGGTGGCGGTCAGTGTGCCCGCCTGTAGAACCAGATCACTGCCGGTCAGTTCCAGATCTCTACCAGCCTGTAAATTCGCCCGACTGGTGATCATCCCGGCCGCAATGAGAGAAACCGTGCCCTGGTTGGCCAAAAGCGTCCCGGCCAGCAGGTTCAGCGTATTGCCAGTCAGTTGCACATCACCAGCGGACTGCATATTCGCGCTACTGGTAATCGTCCCGGAAGCGGACAGGGAGATTGCCCCCTGACGCGCCAGCAAAGCCACGCCATCCGCGAGCAGAATATTCCCCGCCTGCGCCTGCATCATGATCCCGACCGTGGAGGCGGTGTTCAACTGAACCCCCGACTGCACCGTCACGGCATGGCCGGCGAAGAAAAATTCACCGCTCGTGGTGACCAGCCCGCCACCCACGGTCACCGTGCCAGCCTGCGCCTCCAGATCGATGGTCCCCTGGGCCGTCTGGATCAGGTTGGCAGTCGTCTGGACCAGATCGCTGGCACTGAGTTGGACAGAAATGCCCCCCGCACCACCGGTCGTCAGGCTGACCCCCGCCGAGCGCACCCACTGCGCCGCCGTCACGGCCAGAGTACCCGAAGTGCTGGCCACGGCCCCGGCCAGGCTGACCTGGCCGCCCGCCGAGATCGTCAGATCACCCGTGCTGCTGGTCAAGGTACCGGTCACGCTGATGTTATCGTCAGCCATGATCGTCAGATCACCCGTACCACTGACCCGTACACTGGTCAGGCTGACCGAGCCGCCCGCCAGGATCGTCACACCATCCACGGTGGCCGTTATGTTCTGCGGCAACGTCAAATTCTGGGCAACATCAAAACGCAACGCGGCGGCCTGAATCGCCGGGTCCACCGTGACATTCTGCCCGATGACGCGCAGACCGGTCGAACCCAGATCGACCGTGGCCGCCCCAGCAAGGGCATCGACCTGGACATCGCCGCCATACTGGCTGACCACTGCCCCCTGGTACTGGGCGTGGGCACCGGTCAGCGTGAGGGTATCGATCACCCCGGCATCATAGTGGATCTGTTCGGCACCACAGACCACCTGCCCGGTGGCCAGATCAATCTCATTCCCATGGGCTGGCAGTTGCACCTCCAGTTCATCCTGGCCACTGCTGTCCGGTCCACCCAGAATGGTCAGGCCACCCGGTGTTTTGGTCAGACTGTTCCCCAGGGAAACCACATAGCGATCATTGCCCGGACTGTCCAACACCTGGATCGGCTGCACACCCATGCGGGTCATATAGAAGGTGTCGTCCCCATCGCTCAGTTGAATGGTCCCCAGATCCAGACCACTGTAACGGGTGCTGTTGCCATGCGCATCAATCATTTCCAGAGTCTGACCGTCATAGGTGGCGGTTATGCCCGGATTGACGGGCGTTGCCCCCACGTCCATGGTGGTGGCCATATTCATGGGCACCACCCCCTCTGTTTGCGCCGAGACAGTGGGCGCGGCAAAGACAATGTTGCTCTTGCCTTGCGTGTCGATGATACGGTCTTTTTCAGCCGTTGTGGTCATCACGTAGGTATCCGCCCCGACTCCGCCCATCATCACATCGGCACCATCCCCCCCTTCCAGCCAGTCATTCCCGCCATTGCCAACCAGGGTATCGTTGCCCGCTCCGCCATAGAGAAAATCGGCCCCCTCGGCCCCGGTCAGCTTGTCGTCGCCATCCCCACCCCGCAAAATGACCGGCGCGGAACTCAAGGCCAACGCGGTCAGGGTATCATTGCCCGCCCCACCGTCCGCCGTGCCACCGGCCATGCCCAACAGAATGGTATCGTCCCCATCGCCGCCGGTCGCATACACCTGGACAGTCTGCAAGCGTGAGGCATCCAAGGTATCATTCCCGGCCCCCATATCCGCCACCACACTCTTGACACCCGTATAGGTCTGGTAAAAATTGTGATCAAATTCGACGTTGACCGTCCCGTTGGAACCACTGAGGACAAAGTTTTCGGCGTCATCCGTCGTATCGACATACTGGCGATCCGCCGCCCGTGGGCCACTGTTCAGATGGAGAACCCCCGATGCGTCCACATACGCCAGGGTGGGCTGAACATTGGGGGCATTGTATTCCAGATGGAGCAGGTGGATATTGACAATGTCAAACGAAATGCCGACCGAAAAAGGACCAATGCCCACCTTGCCATAAATATAAATATCCAGATTCACATCGGCGGCCAGATTGAACAAGTTGCCCATACCGATCAGGGGATTATCATTGGGATTGTGGTAACCCCACATGGTGGCGATCTCGGAGGCGCGAATCTTGCCATCCGAGGCCCATTTGACCGCTGTCACGTTGCCACTGGCATCCTTGACCAGGGTGGAGGTGGAAATATCCTGGAGATCCGCCGTCACGGTAATGCTGATATCCCCACCCAGGCCGACTTCGACCCCCGGCACCGCCAGACCCGCGCTCAAACCCACCGAGACACTGAAGACAAATTCCGGTTTTTCAACCCCACCGGTACCCGGCACCGCCTTGTTATCGACAAATTTTGGCAGTGAATAGTCGCTGACATAGAAGCCATCCATCACCTGCAAATAATCGCCACTCGCGAAGGCTTTTCTGATGCCATAGGTATCGAATCCGAAAGCGATATCAGCAGAAGCCGAAAAACTGGCGGCTGCCCGTACCACCACGGCCAGCGGGGGCACCGGTGGAATGGGAATCGTCGCCAGCACCACATTCAGGTTGTAACTGAATTTCAGCAGGGGCAACTCGAAGGTGAACAGGGTGGCATCCCCGCCGGTAAAAATTTGCATCCAGTTGTTGATGTCGGTGATATAGGGCAGCAACTGGAAGCCACTGCGGGCCGTCGCAGTGCCGCCATTGGTCGGTGGGGCCTCGTCTGAGACCACCGTGAGTTTGCTGAGGAAAGCATTGGTCGGATCCAGCGGGGCCTGGAGGGAAGTCACAACCTCGGTGCCCAATCCCTTCAGGTCACCCAACAGAATCTCGCCGCCATTGGCACTGATGGCACTGATGGTCTTCGACAAATTCAAGGCCATCTTGACCACATCGAGAAAAGCCCAGTCGATGGCCGGTTTGCCCGCTGCCTTGACAATAAAATCAATCATCCCGCGCAACGTCGGATCATGGGGCAACAAAATGTTCAGACCCGGCACCGGGGTTTCCAGGGCGTTGATGATCGGTTCCAGGGGTTGCAGCACCTCATTGATCTTTTTGGCAATCGGCCCCAGGAAATCGAGCAGGAAGGAGTCCGCCTCGATCCGCAGATTATCAATTTCGACCGACGGTTGCACCACTTTGGTGTCGCCCAGGTGCCACGACCAGTCCATGACCAGATCCCCCTTGAGGGTGGGCAGGCCACCGACATTGGGAATACTCAGGGTCACCCCCAGGCGCAGACCCGCATCGACGCCAAAATCCACCTTGAAGCTGCCGGTCGGATTGCTCAGAATGCTGTCGATGGTCAGGCGATGGGCGGCATTGCCGACAATATCCAGGCCGAGACCCGCCGTGACGCCACTGGGCTGAAAACCAGCCAGCGTCGAGTTGTTGTCTTCATCCTCGACATCCGCATGGAAAAACAGCAGTTGGCCCTCTGCCTTGAAGGGGGTGAAGACGTTGGGATCCAGCGGTGCCCCATCCAGATAGAGATTGGCGGTAAAGCTCAGTTCCGGCTTGCTGTCGGTGCGGGTGGCCAGATAAAAGCCATCCTTGACCGAGATGCCAAACCCGAAGTCATAGGCCCAGCCCACATCCAGGGCGAACCCGCCCGCCACACTCAGTTGAAAACCGGGCAGATTGATATTGAGCGGAATATCCACCCCTGTCGCCAACAGACGATTGCCCAGGTGCATGTCAAATTGTACCGCGTCCGCCGCCGTCGGCACGGTCATGCTTGGCTGCCACACGACCAGCAGGGAACCATCCTTTTTATAAAAATCGACGGCGATGACATCGGACAGATCGGCGACGCCATCCTTGTTTTCATCGAGAATGTCGGCCAGGGTAATCTGGCCGTCATGATTCACATCGACAATCGGGGTACCGTCCGCATACTGGTTGAGAATACCCAGGCGGGTAAAGGTATTGAACAGGATCTTCTGCACCATGACCACGGTATTGCCATCGGCGGCCAACTCGTTGCGCAGATCCAGCAGCAGTCCGTTGCGGAAATCGCCGATCATCCCCCCGACCTGCAACAATTTATTGCCGATGATCGGCACATTGCTGGCCAGACTGCTTTCAAAGACATCCTGCAACGCCCCCAGCCCCAGGTCCACCCCGTCGAGGACGATGGTGGGATCATAAAGCAGATCGAGCAACGCATTGCTGCCCCCAATATTGCCCAGGC
>JADFYM010000037.1:0-3827 GCA_015233035.1 Magnetococcales bacterium | reverse complement strand
TAGACCGGATTGGTCTGGATCCGAATGGGGGCATCCAGCGGGTAGGTGTTGCCGCTGGCAAAGACCGCCACCGGCAGATTGATATCCATCGCCCCCACCAGGGCAACATTAAGATTGTCGGCGAGATTTTCCGTGCCCGGATGAAACTTGCCATCATCGATCACACTGGTGGCCGAAGCCTTCTGATCGAGGGTCAGCAGCAAGGCCGCCGGGTCGGTCGTGTCGGGTTTGCCATCCGCGTCGAGCACAATGTACCCGTTGGTGACCCCGACGGCCAGACTGCCCGCCCCGAAGCGCAGTTCCAGATTGGTCCCCGCCAGACGGGCACCCAGTTCAATGTGGGTTCCCGAGGCCGGAGTGGTGCCGGTCGCCGGTTTATAGTCGTAAAGGAACAGGTTGGCGTCGCCGATGGTCCCGATGGTGGTGGGCAGGACAATCCCCATATCCAGCGTCAGGTTGGCCAGCAGTTCCAGATCCACTTTGCCGGTCCCGCTGACATTGACGGCATTGCCCAGGGCGGCCAACGCGGCACTCGCCGCATTGTTGGGATCATTCTGGCCCGCCATGGCCAGCAAAGCGTTGAAATCCAGGGCCACATTAAACTGGTTCGAGTAGGTCTCGGTCAGGTTCAGATGAATGTCCAACTCATTGCCGTTGAGAATCAAGGCAAATTGTTGCTGCTCCGGCGGCAGGGTGTTGTTGTCGTGAATGCCCAGGGCCTGCTCAATGATGCCTTCCATGTTCTGGAAGAAAACGTTCGGGTTGCCAGCCGCCTGTTCCAGATCACCCAGGAGGGTGTCCGTCACATTCATCAAATCCTTGATCGATTTATTGACCACTGGCAAGGTCTGGGTATAGAACGACTGCCCCTCCAAAGAGGTATCCAAAAAGGTAAGGCCCGCGCTGATGCCATTCAAAATATCCAGGAAACTCAGGTTGCTGACGTTGAAGGCATCGCCCAGATTGGGCAATACGGCAATGACCGCCTGGCTGTCCGTCGGATGGCTGGTGTCATAGTCCGCCAGCACAAACGGCACGGTGGGATCCTGCTGAATCACCCGAACGGTTGAATAATCAAGCAAATTCTGCACATAGACCGCCACTTCCGCGTTGGGCGCGATGGGCAGGGTGGCTCCCATGTTGCCCAGCAGCGTCAACCCCTTGAGCACGGCGGAGGCATCACCGCCAACGCTGAACCGAAGATCATTCACCGCCGCACCGGACAGCAGTTGCGCCTGGGTGAAAAAGCGATCCCCGGCGACCACCGTGCCAGGGGCATCCCGATCCAACACCAAGGCGGCCTCTGCCGCCAGATGGAGGGCGGAACCACTCCCTGCCCCGCCCGCCCGCAGACCCAGCGAGCCGATCCCCAGGGTCACCCCCAGATCGGTCACATCCACCCCAATGGCCGCCGACAGACCCAGATTGTCCACCGCCAGTTCCAGACCACTCTTATCGTCGGCCCCGTTCAGGTCCAGAATCAGATCCAGTCCACCGCTCAGGCTGGCCGTGACCGAGGCATGGGCATCGGTGGACAACGACAGCGCGCTGCCAAAGTCGAGACCCAGATCGATGGGCGTATCCACCGGGGCC
Organism: Magnetococcales bacterium; assembly: GCA_015233035.1. Taxonomy (GTDB): domain Bacteria; phylum Pseudomonadota; class Magnetococcia; order Magnetococcales; family Magnetaquicoccaceae; genus Magnetaquicoccus. The sequence goes on along the minus strand of JADFYM010000037.1, from coordinate 2,234 downwards.
AATGTCTCCGCAAAGGTCATGGGCAGACGCAGTTGGCCGGTGACCGCGTCAAAGGAGGCCTGCTCGCCCGCTGGCAGCAGACCCGAGTGGTTGAGCGCGACCACAAAATCCTGCAACGTGTGCACGTTGCTGTAGTCAATCTTTTCCACCACCGTGCGATTGAAGGTGGCGGCCAGATCCAGGAACTGGTTGACCGATTGATCGATGAACGGCAGTTTGGCCAACACCGTGCTGGAGGTGTCCAGGGTACCGAGATAATCGAGTATACTGGGCAACACCACCAGCAAATCGGCCACAGAAAAATTCGACAGGCTGACCAGTTGATCAAAATGGTCGGCACTGAAAGAGAGTCCGCCCGCCGCGAACGGGTTGCCACTCATGAGGATGCAGGGCTGTCCACCGGTACCGGCGAGACTGGCCCCCGCCACCGTGGCATAAAAGGGCAGATTGACGTTGATCTGGTTGGTGCCGGGGGTAAACTGGAACGCACCCTGGACCAGGGAGATGGCTCCCCCCAACGTGGCATCCACCGAACCGAGTGCTTTCCCGGTTTCACCCAGACTCAGGCCGAGGGGCCCCAGGGTGGCCCCCAGCAGCAGATCGTCCGCATTGAGTTGCGCATTGAAACTCAACGTGTTCAACGCAAATTGGGTGCTCCAATGGTCCCACTGGACAGCCAGGTTGAAGTTGACGGTGCTCGTCACCTCCAGATCCGCTTTCAGGTTGCCATTCAGTTTCAGGCCCAGATTGTCAAACCCGGCCCCGAAACCCAGTTGCACCTGGTCTGCAAAACTGGTCGTTTTCTGGTAGCTGAGGGTCAATCCGGTGTCGGTGCGGACAAAATCCAGCCCCAGACCATCACCGCTGCCGGGAACACCCGTCAACCAGTGGCTCTTCAGATAGGCGAGCAGGCCATTCAGGGTGGGCAGATCCCGGACCGACAGCGGGGTGGTGGCATCGATGGAGGGTTCGAGATAGGCCATCACCACATCACCAATGCCCATCACCTGGGACACCCCCAGCAGATCATCCAGCGACTGGTTGAGCACCGGCAGGGTTTGGCCAAGCGTACTGCTGGCCACACTGGCATCCAGACGGCTTATGCTGCTGGCCAGGTTGTAAATCTCCTGGCCCAGTTGCCCCCCCAGGGAGAGATCGACCCCTTGCGTGAGGGCCAGATGCGGCGTGGCATCCCCATTGGCAAAGAGGAGATGGACCGTCCCCGTGCCCACAGTCACCACCTGATCCACCGCCGCACCGGTCTGGTTGATATCAATGGAGACGCCACCGATGAGATCCACCCCCGGCACCAACTGCAACAGGGCCAGACCATCGGCATGGAGGGCAAAACCGCCCCCGTTCGCCAGCAACTCCAACCCCAACGAACCGTCGTAGACCCCCACATTCAGACTGTTGATGGTCAAGGTGGATTGCAGTTCGGATCCCCCCACCAACACCCGGTCCTGCTCCATATCGAAGGTAAAATGGCCGCCGATGGCAAACGCCAGGCTGCTGACGGCGAAGCCCAGGGTCAAGTCGCCCTCGGCCCGCAGGAAAGCGGTCTTGGCCACCAGATCCAGAGTGCCGTTGCCCACCTGGACGGTGGTGTGACCATCCGTATCGCCATCCCCATCCAGGTCGCCTTTGGTAAAATCGATCACGGTGCTGCCGCTGGCCGCGCCATTCAGGGCCACCGTCACCCCCCCCGACTCCAGGGTCAGCCCCGGCACCCCCTGCAAAACGACCGAACTGGAATGGGCGGTCAGGGCATAGTAATAGCCGGGGCCGGTGCCGCTGTCCTCATGCGCCACCACCAGGGCAAACTGGGCATCGCTGACCAAAAGCCCCACACTGCCTGTCACCGCCGCATCACCGGTCCCAAACCACAGGGAGACCTTGTCCCCGGCGATGGTGGTCAGGGACATGGCATGTGTGGTGCCATCGCTGAGGGTGACCTGCCGCTCCGCACTGCTGCTGAAATCAAAGCTCCCGGAGACATGGATATAATGGCCGATATCCAGTGTCACGTCCGAGGAGACGGTCACAAACTGGCCACGAGCCGCACTATAATTCAGTACGACAGAATCCGTATCGGTCACTTGAATGGTCAGCGGCTGCGCACTCCAATCCAGCACGGTCTTGTTGGCCACCTGATTGAGTGTACCGCCCGCCTGATTGGCCGCAATGCCCAGCTTGCCAGCCTTCATTGTGACGGGCAGCGTGCCAAAATCAAC
>JADFYM010000379.1 GCA_015233035.1 Magnetococcales bacterium | reverse complement strand
CTCAATAATGAACTGTTTCATTTTACTCTCCAGGTGAGTTGAAAAACAGTTCAAATTGTATCATATTAATGTGCAAATTCAAATGGTTGACGATCATTTCCCCGCAACGAAGTCACCGATTCAGGATGGATGCAGAAATTGAAAAACAATTGCAGATCATTGCGGGGGAGTTGAGCAAACCCATCACCGAATGCCTGCGCGACGCTGTTTTGCAATACATCGAGGACAGGCAGGATTATCTGACTGCGGTACGGGCACTTTCCCGTCGCGAGACAACCATCTCCCTGGACGAATTGGAACGACGCCTTGGCATGGACAATTGAAATCCGGGAGACGGCGGAAAACCAGATTGCCCGACTGGACCAACAGAACAGGACGCGCATCGTTCGTTTCCTAAGGGAACGCATTCACGGAAGCCAGGATCCCCGCTATATCGGGCAACCTCTCAAGGGTGAACTCGCCGGACTCTGGCGGTACAGAGTGGGTGATTATCGTCTTGTGTGTCACCTGCACGATGAGGTTGTCACCGTTGTCGTTTTGGAGATTGGTCGCCGGCGCGAAGTGTACCGCTGACCACCGAATGCCTGTCTACCCATGGATGTCTGCATGGTGAATGCTGGTGGAGAGGCACCTGCTGCGGTTCTGCGGTCTCTGCGATGATGGCGCATACTGCGGATTGATCGGAATGGGGTACATCGTCCTGGCGGGGTTCATCTGCGGTGGGGATGGCGACGGTGGAGCGGATCGACAGCCCGACGACGGCCTTGGTGCAGATGATGACGACGGCCACCCGGACCAGGGCAATGCCTCTGGATGGGATCGGTGTCGAACCCATCCGACGGGAGGGGAGGGGCAACTCTCCCTCCGGGAGAGGGCTGAGGTGAGGGGAAGAGGTGGGGACATCCGTTGTCCAAATTTCGCTGCAACGCTCTCACACCCTCGAAATCAATGGATGATCAAGAATGGATGGAGCATCCCGGCGGTGTTCCCTCACCCCCGACCTCTCTCCCGGAGGGAGAGGGGAGAAAAAAACAGGGAATCAAGGAGATATGGAAAAACCTACACGTGTAAGGGGAGGGGCAGGGGGATCCGGTGGGCCATGTTGTCGGTTGCTGCTTACTGGAACAAAAACGGCCACTCGGAGAGTGGCCGTAAGTATCTGATAAAATTGGTACGCGGTATTGGATTCGAACCAACGACCTTTGGCTTCGGAGGCCAACGCTCTATCCAGCTGAGCTAACCGCGCATGGGAACCATGCAGAGACTATAGAAACGCTTTGCGCTTTTGTCAAAGGGATGAATGAGACTTGACAAAAACAGTCCTCTGCTTTTAGCCTGTACCCCGTGTTCCTGGCCTGAAAATAGGCAGCAGGCATAAAAACCTCAAGGAGTTGTGGTGACAATGAGTGAAAATACCGTGCAAATTTCGGACGATACGTTCGATAAAGACGTGCTGCAGGCAGAAATGCCGGTGTTGGTGGATTTCTGGGCAGAGTGGTGCGGCCCCTGCAAACAGCTCGGACCCATCCTGGAAGAACTGGCCGCAGATTTTAAAGATCGTCTCGTCGTGGCCAAGCTGAACATTGACCAAAATCCCAACATGCCCGGTCGCTATGGTGTCCGCGGCATCCCTACCTTGATGATTTTCAAGCAGGGACAGATTGAAGCAACCAAAATCGGCGTCCTGCCCAAATCCAAACTGTATGAGTGGGTCGAAAGTTCCCTGGTCTGAACCCTGGTCACCACCGCTCATCCCCCATGGATGCATGGATGGATGTGCGTTGGGTTGGCGGCATCACGGTGCGGCAACCGGTTCGGGCAGTTGCCACCGTTGGCAAAATGCCCGCACACAGGTCGCGTCCGCTGCTTGAATGCACACCCGTTTGGTTCGTGCATGTCCGCCAGAGACAATACTGACCCGGCCTTTGGCCACCCGCAATTCGTCCGCCAACCACTGGCAGAGTGCCTCATTGGCCGCTCCCTCCACGGGGGGAGCGGTCAGGGCGATCTTGATGGCTCCGCCATGCAAACCCAGAATGCGCGTCCGGGATGCCCGGGGCTGCACCCGTATCTCCCACACCAGATCGGCTCCGTGCCAGTGACCGGGCGTCGTCATGCGGCGTCTACCAACCCAACGCGAGTCGGATGGTCAACTCTTGCAGCACCGACAAAATGAGCAGTACACCCAGTGCCGCTGCCAGGGGCGTGATGTCCAGACCGGAAAAGGTCGGCAACCGTCGATGCAGCAGCCGGACAATCGGTTCCGTTGTCTGGAAAATAAAGCGCATGACCGGATTGCTCAGATTGATCCGCGAGGGACGCCGCCCACGAAAAGCCAGCCAGGAATGAATGTGCAACCCGCCCCGCACAAACAACAGCAAGAGATAAAACGTCAGCAACAGGTGTACCAGACCCAGTATTTCCACCAGAACAGTCGCAAACGTGCCACCGCCCATGCCGCCACGGGCCAGCCCCGCACACAACCGTTGCAACAGCGACAGTCCCAACAGGGCCAGCATGGGCGACAGATCCAGACCCGCCATGGGTGGCATGAGTCGCCGCAACGGCTCCAGAACCGGTTCCGTCGAGCGTACCAAAAACTGCACAATCGGATTGTAGGGGTCTGGATTGACCCAGGAGAGGAGAATCCGTACCAGGATCATCCAGGTGTATATGCCTAAGGCAAAGTCCAGCAGAGTGCCGAGTGATGCAAGGATGCCCATGTTTCTTTTGTCCGAACCAGCGTTATGTGCCTGACCTGTTCGGGGCTTCGCCCCGGACCCTGCCAAGGGGCTTTACCCCTGGACCCCACCAAGGGCTTCGCCCCTGGACCCCACCAAGGGCTTCGCCCCTGGACCCCACCAGGGGGATAATCCCCCTGGACCCCTGCCACTGTACAATCTATTGCGTACTTTTAAACCGCCACCAGCATGGGATGCGTAGTTTTTCAAACGTCATTCCCGCGCAGGCGGGAATCCAGGTGGTACCTGCGAGATCTGGATCCCCGCCTACGCGGGGATGACGGAGACTGCGAAACCTGGATCCCCGCTT
>JADFYM010000378.1 GCA_015233035.1 Magnetococcales bacterium | reverse complement strand
TGGTTCCAACTCCAGGGGCTTGTTTTTCCGGGGCTTCGCCCCAGACCCCACCAGGGGCGTTGCCCCTGGACCCCACCGGGGGAGATAATCTCCCCCGGACCCCCATGAATAATAACAACTTTTTGCGATGAATCAATGTGGCTGCCGCCCCCCCAGAAATGGCCGCAGCGAGGAGCCCAGCCAGTGGATAAAACGCCATGCCGGATGCTCCCTGGCACCCTGCGGTTTGGGTGGAAAATATTGCCTGAAAATATCGACCATCCCTTCGCAGATCTGTTCCTCAATGACACTGCGATCCCAGACAGCAGGGGGTTCACCCAGTTGCTGGCCGAGCGCGTCCGCCTGTTCGGCGAAGCGAAAAAGGCCTGTCTGCTGGATAAGGCCTTGGGCCTGCGCCAGATGGTGCCGGGCCTGCGCCGTCTCGCCCTGGGCCAAAGCCAGTTCGCTCTCCTCCAGGTGAAGTGGCACATCGAACAAGGTCATTCTGCCGTGTTGGCTGTTTTCCCAGGCCGCATCCAGATCCCGCCGAGCCAGTGCCCACGCCTGCTGCCGCCGATGCCAACCGGCGCGCGCCATAAAACCACTCGGGATACGATGGCGTGAGCCCGCCTGCCACAAACCGGCCACAGCCCGATCCAGCCACACCCCGGCCTCCTGCCACACCCCCAAACCGATACAGGCCTGACCCAGGGCCAGTTGATCCAGGGCAATACCCAGCAACCCAATCTCTTCGGTGTCCCAGGTCAAGGTGGTTTGCGTCCGATCCCAAACCCGTTGATACTGTTTTTGGGCCAGCAGCAGTTCATTGTAACGATAACCCTGGACCGCATGGAGGAGCGGAAACGCCGGTTGCCGTTGACCCTGCCGTGTCTCGGCGGCATGAAAGAGGGCTTCCGCCTGTTCCCAGCCCCCGGCCTGATGCAGGGCCTCGGCGCACAGGGTGCGAAAATCGATGGCATAGGCGGCATCACCCGTGGCATCCACCAGATCCACGGCCAGGGTCGCAAAAGCGATGGATTGTGGCAGATCGGTACAGAGCAGAGACAATTCACCCATATTGCTGGCCGTGATGGCCGCATTTTCCCATGCCTGCGCCTGAATCCGCAGCATCAGCAGGGTGGCATACGGCTGTATCGCCTCCTGGAGACACCCCCCCACCCATAAGCCGAAAGCGGTCTGGGTCAGGAGATAAGCCACGTCTGTTTCACTCAACCCGGCGGCGGGACGGGACCAGGGTTGCGCAAAAAAAGCCGCCATCGCCCCCACTTCCAGGCCATACACTCCCAGCTTTTTGATGGCATACTGCTCTTTTTCCCGGGCAATGCGGGTACGATACACCGCATGCAAGGCCTGCTGGGGCAACCCGGCCTGGCAACCGTGGGGAATGGCACGATAAAGGGGCAACAGACCTTCCTGGGTGTCGGGCAGAGTTTGGCCCGGGAGCGTACAAAAATGGTCGAACAAACGGCGGTTGGCCTCTTGCCAGGCCGCTGGATGGTGGGTGCGAAACTGCGCCCCGAAATAGGCCCGCACCAAAGGATGGCACGCCAGGGGATCGGTGACCGCCAGCAGGTGCCGTTGCCGCAACGCCGCCACAGCCCGCAGCCACTCCTTGGAACCCAATTTCGGCAACCGAACAGGCAGGCCTTCCAGGGGTGTCTTGCCGATCACCGCCTGCAAAGCCTCCACAGGAGCGGGATGATCAAACAAACCCAACAGATACAACAGAGCCAGTTCCGACTTGCCCTGCAACCCGATGTGCTGACTGGCCAGGACCCGGCTGGCCAGCCCCCCCTGCGCCCCATCGCCGGGCAACAGTGGCAGCTTGTGCCGTCGGCGTATATTGCCGCCATGGGCGGTCACCAGATGAGCCGCCAACAAATGGAGTGCCAGGGGATGCCCGTTGCACTCCCCGGCCACCTTTTCCAACTCTTTCTGGGTCGTCTGTAGCGGGTATGACGCCAACAAGGCCGCCCCCGCCTGGACCGTCAACGGTTCCAGAGTGCTCTGTTGAACCCCCTTGGCATCCAGCCATGGCGGCAGCCGCGTCCGGGTGGTCACAATGCACAACCCTTTGTTGTGCGACGCCAGGCCGTGCAAAAAGGCCTCCATGCCCAGATCCCGCAGCCCCCCCGACTGTGGATATTGCAGCGGCTCCAGGCCATCCAGCACCAGCAGCCCACGCCGTTTGCCCATCAGTGTGGCCAAACGCTCGCCCCGCGCCAGAGCATCGGGATACTGGTCCGCCACCTTGCCGAAAAACTTCAACCCTGCGTGCAAAAATTCATCGGCAGAGGCCTGCCGATCCTGCGGGGTGCTCTGGCCACCAAAGGACCAGCCGAACACCCACTCCGCCCCGCCAAACTGTTTCTGGCTTATCCGGTGGAGCCATTCCATTACCAACCCGGTTTTGCCCAGTCCGCTGTCGGCCACCAGTACCACGATTGGCCAGGTTTGCTCCGTCCAGGCCAGATCCAGTGCCCACAACGACGGTTCCCGACCAAAAAGCGGATCGTTGAGAGCAGGCAGATAATCCCAATGGATCGTGGCAGGCATGTGTCTTATCCTTGTTTCCGTAACCTCATGTGGAGAAAATTTGGCGATTATTTTAATAATTTCAAGGGGTCCAGGGGGATTATCCCCCTGGTGGGGTCCAGGGGCAACGCCCCTGGCGGGGCTGGGGGCAGAGCCCCCACTGGCAACGCCGACTTGCCAATATTTACCTCGGGATACGTGGCGTCGCGTTCGGGGCTTCGCCCCAGAACCCCACCAGGGGCTTGGCCCCTGGACCCCACCCTACCCTATGCACACAACTTTTGCAGGAATCCGGGGATCGCCACGCTCCCCGGTGGGGGTTTGGGGGCAAAGCCCCCAACGTGTTGATATCGTGTTCCTCACGGGGCTTCGCCCCGGACCCCACCAGGGGCGTTGCCCCTGGACCCCACCCTACCCTATGCACACATTTTTTGCAGGGGTCCGGGGACCGTCACGGTCCCCGGTGGGGGTGTGGGGTCGAAGCCCCCAACGGGTGGAGATTGTATGCCGCGCGGGGGTTCGCCCGCGGG
>JADFYM010000377.1 GCA_015233035.1 Magnetococcales bacterium | reverse complement strand
GCGCAGGCTTCGTCATCGGGAAAAACCCGTTGAAATTCAGGAAGCGTTGTCGGAAAGCCACGTGGGTCCATGACGACAGGCTAACATCAACTCACCAAATTGGCAAGCAACCGGATAGGCAGGGTTTGTTCTGCCATGCCGCGCACCCTTATTCTCTGATTCTGCGCCGCACCACATGCATGTTGTCTCCCTGGTCCAGCAATTTGACAAATTCTCCTTCTGCGGGTTGCACCACCAGACCGACATGGTGGGGTTGAATGGGCAACTGCCGTCCGCCGCGATCCACCAGCACCAGCAATTCGACGCTCTCCGGGCGGCCATAGTCAAACAGGGCGTTCATGGCGGCCCGGATGGTCCGTCCCGTAAACAGGACATCATCCACCAGGATGATTCGTTTGTCGTCAATATCCATTTGCAGATCGGTTTCGCCGACCACCGGATTGGGCCCGATGGTATCCAGGTCGTCCCGGTAGAAGGTGATGTCCAAAAAACCGATGGGTATGGTCTGTCCCGATCGTTGGCACAATTGCGCCCACAACCGCTGTGCCACCAGCGCGCCACCCCGGCGAATGCCAATCACCACCCATTCGCCAGTCTGCTGGGGGTGCTGCCAATGGGTGGTGTGCAAGCGGGCGGCCAGGGTGTCGATCAGGGCCAGGGTATCCGGGGGCGAGAGCAATAATTTATCCGTAAATATGGGCAGCATGGTCCGCAACCTCCTTGGTGCCTGACTGTTGGACTCGGGTTGGCCCGCCAGACGGGCCGACAAGCCGGTGGGCCCAGGATGGCGTCTGCGCAACCCGGTGCATCCACATGCAGGATCATACCCCCACCACACGGTTCACACCAATAAAAAAAGAGGGAACGGATGACCGTTCCCCCCTTTCATTGGCTGCCAACCGACTGGCTGATGCACAAGCGGTATTTGTCATCCAAAGCGTCGCAGGCTGCCTGGAACGGTGGACTTGTCCCATTCCGCAACCATTTCAACCCTGGCAGATCTCTCTGCCGGGGGGATCGCCGTCACGACTCCGAAGTGGCAGCACCGGGCCAAGGCCGCCAGGCAGAAGCGGCAAGCAATGAGGGAAGCCGATGCCGACAAGGCACTGGCGGCATGACCATCCTGGACATGAAACCAATCCGGCCTTTCCGTGTCCGGTCAAACCGGGAGCCAAGACAGTGTAACAATTTTTCGGTATCTCAGGCGAAAAGGCTATTGTTCCCGATTCTGCATTTACTCTCCAACACGTGTCAGTGCCTGATCCAACACGCTACGCGACAAATACATCCCATGGGCAAGCAATGCTTCCATGATCGGTCTGGCAAGAGGAATCATCCCTCTTTTTTTGGCAATCAGCACAATGCCCAAAGTCCCGCGCACCGGAATGCCCAAGGTGGCCGCGCAATGGTGGGCCGCCAAGTCATCGATCACCACGACGGTATTGCGAGCCGGATCGGCCAAAGCGAAGGCCAATACCGACGATTCGCCTGGTCCCAACCCCCAGGCAGCGATGGATTCCGGCGTGGCGGGCCCGGCAACCACTTTTATCCATGGGTTCATCCGTAATGCCCGGACTGTTCTGTCATTCTCACCACGGGCCTCAATTTCGGTTCGCACTGGTTCTGGCACGAGGCAGAGACTGGCCATGCCTTGCAGCAGATCCAGACGACCAGCACGGCTCAAGAATATGAGTGGCGAGGCGTTTATGACAGCGATTTCAGCCACGGGCAAGTTCCCGGTCCAGATCCTGAAAATCGACCTGGAAAGAATCCACTCCCATCCGACTCAAGGAAAGCAGGAAATCTGTTCGGTCCAGGCCAGCAAAACGAGCCGCAATCTCCTGAGAAATACGACCTTGACTGTACCAGGTTGCGGCGGTCGTCAGGCGCATCTCTCGAATCAGATCGTCCGGGGTGCGGCGCAAAGAGGAAAAGACCACATCTGGAAGGTCAATGGTCAGTGTCATCATAATGGGTTGCTCCGGGATCAGCAGTTCAGAATGTGTTATAGTCCAATGATCACAGAACGGCGCACGTGCTGCCCAGTGCATCAGTGTAGGGAGATCATACCCCCACCAAGGGGTCCACACCAATAAAAAAAGGGGGAGCGGACAACCCGCTCCCCCTTTCCATGTGCTGCGAACCGACTGACTTCAGGAGAATCAGAAGACCCTCTTCAGAAAGATTGGTCAAACGGTGGGCGGAGGGTTTGTTTCGCGGCAACCCTATTGATACACCTCACGCCGGTTGCCGATTTTTACGACGAGAATGCGCAGAAATCCGTCCTCGATATGGCTGATGATTCGGTAGTCTCCTGTGCGGTATCTCCAAAAACTGCCCAACTTCGGTCCCTTGAGAGCTTCACCCAGGCTGCGAGGATCATCCAGCACGGCCACGCGCTCGCGCAGGAAAGCTGTGATGCGTTTGGCCTGTTGCTTGTCCATCTTCGCCAAGTCATGCTTGGCAGCGTCGTCGAACTCAATCCGCCAAGCCAAGGCTGTGCTCCACTTCTTCCAAGGTGTGGGTCTTGCTGCGGCCTGCCCGGATCTCGACCATGCGTTGTTCGGCAACATACAAGTCTTCGAGGTCGTCCAATTGGTTACGTATGGCCTCAATCATGTAGAAAGTCTTGCTGCGCCCGGTCCGTTGTGCCAACTCTTGCAGACGGTTTAAAACATCTTCGGGCAGTTGGATGGATATGGCACTCATGCGCGTTCTCCTGAATAATCATTGATGTGACAATATCGCACAAGATGAGGCAAAAGGCTATCGTTTCAATAAAAAAAAGGGGGAGCGGACAACCCGCTCCCCCTTTCAATGTGCTGCAAACAACCGGCTTCAGAAGAATCAGAAGATCATCTTCAAAGAAGCTTCGACCATGTGCATGGTGTCGGTAGAAGCACCCGCACCAGTCACGCCATTTGGGGCCGGACTCATTCGGATTGTGCTGGTTCAGCGAAAATCGGACAAATTGCCTTTTCTGATAAGCTACTCCCCGTTCTTTCCTGGGGGTCATCCAGGAACATCGGATTGCGTTTTTTTAGGCATGGTGGGTCTATTGTCCGGCG
>JADFYM010000376.1 GCA_015233035.1 Magnetococcales bacterium | reverse complement strand
GGGGCTGGAAAGGGTACGCATCAGAGTCCCCGCCCGGACCAATTACCATGTTGCGAGGTCTGATAAAATTCGAGCTGCTCCTGGAAGGCTGGAAACTCGCATCCAAAAAGATGTGTGCATAGGGTAGAGCCCCACCAGGGGCTTTGCCCCTGGACCCCACCGGGGGGGATAATCCCCCCCGGACCCCCGTGCAACCTAAAACGCCACCGACCAGTTCATACCAACCGACGCCGCATTGTTGCCCGCCACATTCAGAGAATCCTGCACATACCCAGCCTGCAGGCTGATCTTTTGCATCGGAGAGAGCGGCGTATCGTAGGACATTTTATAATCCAACTCGCGCCCGGTCGGCACCAGAGAGACACTCTGCAAGCCGGTGGACGGTACACCGGTGACAGGGTCAATGCGGGTGACGGCCATATCGACCGCACCCTCCGTAACCCGCAGAGGCTGCTGCACGGAGGCGGTCAACCGGTCATGCGCATCGAATAAATCCGTGCTGGCCAAATGGACGCCCCAGGCCTGGGAGCGCAGGGCACTCATACCGGCAAATACACTGTTGTTCGCCCCGCTGGCCGATTGGGTATCCGCCTGCGACGCTTCCAGATAGAGCGTATGGTGGCGATCCAGCGTGATCAGGGCCGAAATCCCGACCTCACTGCTGTGGTTGCCACTGCCCAGATTCAGCAGGGACGACGTGTCATACGTCGTGCCCATCAAGCCGTTTTTTTCGTCCAGGGAACGCCAGGAGACGCCCAGTTGCAGGTTGTCGGTGAGACGGTGGGCAAGGCCGACGCCAAAACTGCTCGCATTGGGCGTCATCCAGGAAGGTGCCGCATCCGCCATAAAGGTCTCTTGCGGCACAGCGGTCCCACTGTACGACAAGGCAATCCGGGTGTCTGCACCCAGTCTGGTCCCAAAGGCCAACTGCGTCCCCCCCTGTGCCAGGGTGGCCAGGTCGGTCGACAGGGTGCCAGCGGCCAATGCCGCCGCATCGGAGCCAAAGAGTGCCTTGGTGTAGGCATACTGCGACGGCATGGTGTCCCCATAGCCGAAGGCAACGGTCGTCTCATTGCGGTCAGTCAGCATGATATAGCCGGAACGCTGGGCCGCTGGCGCATCCCCCAGAGCGTTCGGACCAAAAGTGGAGGCACCGCTGCCCGAGGAGATCTGATAGGCGATTTCACCGCCATCGGCGAGCGACATCTTGTTGGGGCCCGTGTTGTTGTTGGTCGGCAGGGGATTGACGGTGGCCGCCGTCGGCCTGGTCAAAATCAACCCGGCCAGATTGACCGAATAGTTGCGCTGATAACCATCCAGGGCCGTATAATTGGCCAATTTGGACTGCACGGACGACAGACTGCCGAGGGCACCCCCGGTAATCATGGCCCCGGTCAGGCTGGGCATGGCCACCGACTTGCCGTTGGCTTCGGTGATATTGAGTGTACCATACGGCTGGAAGGCGGTGCCCAGGTTGACCAGGCCGTTGCCATAGTTGTTGTCCACCCCCCTGCCGCCCAGATCGCTGGCGGTATTCAGCAACAGATTGGCCGCCGTGCCATTGGTCTTCAGAATGGGCCAGGCCGACTCCAACAGCATGAGAGAACCGCTGATGATCGGCGTGGACAGGGAAGTCCCCGACCAGGCGGCAAAGGCCCTGGCACCCGATGCCACATCGGGCGCAAGTATATTTTCACCGGGGGCCATGAGCCAACGGGAGGCATAGGAACTCTTGGTGCCAGCTGCATTCACCAAGGCACCAGAACCGGGCGTATTGCTGAAAGAGGACAATGTGTTATTGGCAGAGACCGAGCCGGCAAAAATCAAATGGGCAATGGCCGCGTCCGTCAGCCCGGTCGTATTGGCATTGGCCCCCAGTGCCGCCGAACTGTTGCCACCCGCCCAGACGATAAAGGCTCCCTTGCTGGCCGCATAATTGATGGCCGAGACGATGGCGGCACCATTCATATAGGTCAGAGAGAGGTTGATGACGGAGGCTCCGGCGTTGGCCGCCTTGGTGATGCCGTTGGCCACATCGGTGTCATACCCGGAACCAGCGGCATTGAGCACCTTTTCGACCGCGATATTGGCGTTGGGTGCCACGCTGATCACGCTGCCCGCAGCCGTTCTGTAACCGCCATAATTGACCGCAAAGGGCAGGGTGCCATTGGCTGCCGCAACGGCGGCCACAGCGGTGCCGTGCCCGTTGTCATCGGTGTAGCCATTGCTGCATTTGAAAGTCGTGGCAGCACAGGAACTCAAACTGTTGGCAACCTGACCAGAGGCGAACACGGCATTGTTGGCCACGATGCCCGTGTCAACCGTGACAAGCAGTTGGCCCTTGCCCCAGTTCGCTGCCGATTCGATGGTGTTGGTCAATCCGATCTGGGTGAGCCAGGGCGCGTAGGTTTGCGATTGGGTGGCCATGAGCGACGGGGTAAAATTGTTAGACCAGGACTGGCCGAACTGCCGCTCACCCCAGTAGGCGAGCGATGCCGTATCCGTGGCCGCCTGTGCCTGTACCGCCATGGTCAGAGCGGCCAAATGGGCCGCCAGACAGGCCGCCTTGCGTAGCGTGTTCTTGACGTTCACTATTATTCCCCCTGCATCTGGAGTTAAAATGACGGCACGATCGCACAAATTTATCCCCGGCAGATGACCGGCATGGCATCGAAAGGTACGGTTATCTTCCACTAATCAGGTTCCGAGCGCAACATTTTTTTTATTGGCCGTTTTGCGCTCCATTGAACGGGTCAGACACAGCCAACTCTTGCAGATTATATACTGCACGCGGTCATAAGTGACACTTTCTGTGCCGTCATTCCCGCGCAGGCGGGAATGACGATACTCGTCAATTGTGACCGTGCGCAGTATAGCTGTTCAACCAGGTCATGGCGTACAATAATTTTGTAAAAAATCGTATAGGATTGTATATGTCCGCGTGAGACGACTAGTGGACAGAAGTGAAAATCAGTGACCCGTCCACAAGGACATGATACGCTGCCTGCTCACGTTAATTTTTCTCGGAGGGCTGGCCATGGGACAAGGTCTTGAGTCTGCGATCTCTCTTTTTCTG
>JADFYM010000375.1 GCA_015233035.1 Magnetococcales bacterium | reverse complement strand
TTCAATTCGGATACCTGCACAAAGCAGCGTAATCTGGATTCCATTTCTTGGTGTCTATGCGCCTTTTTTTATTGTGGAAAAGGCGACGGAGGGTTATTGCTCCACACCGGCCGTTCTTTCACGGTAATACGAACACTCTCGCCGGGAACCGGATGATGCCCATTCTCTCTTTTTTGGCGTTATGGCTGCTCCTGCCCACAACCACCTGGGCCGATCCCCCGCTGCGGGTTGTGGCCAGTTTCAGTATCCTGGCCGATATGGTGCACCAGGTCGGGGGCGAGGCGGTCACGGTCAAAAGCCTGGTCGGCCCGAATGGCGATGCCCATGTTTATGAGCCCACCCCGATGGATGCCCAGGCGTTGCTGGCCGCCGATCTCTTCGTGATCAACGGCCTGGGCTTTGAAGGCTGGATCGAACGACTGGTCAAAGCCTCCGGCTTCAAGGGCCAAGTGGTCACGGTCTCCGAGGGCATTCACCGACTGCCGCTGACCGGGACAGCCCAACCCGACCAGGCGGACCCCCACGCTTGGCATGAGGTGGCCAACGGTCGGTTGTATGTGACCCACATCACCGAGGCCTTGGCCCGTCTCTCCCCGGCGCAGGCCACCACCTTCCGCACCAACGCGGCCCATTATGATGCACAACTGGCGGAACTGGACCTTTGGGTGCGGGCGCAATTTGCTGCCATTCCGGCGACCCGACGCACGGTGATCACCAGTCACGACGCCTTTGGCTATTTTGCCCGCGCCTATGGGATCACCTTTTTGGCCCCGATGGGGGTCAGCACCGATGCGGAACCCTCCGCCCGCGACCTGGCCCTGTTGGCCATGCAGGCCAAACGGGAAGGGATAAAGGCTGTATTTTTAGAAAACATGAGCGATCCCCGCCTGATACAACAACTGGCCAGGGAGGCAGGCATTACGGTGGGAGGAACGCTCTACCCCGACGCCCTCTCCGCACCCGATGGTCCCGCCCCCACCTATATGGCATTGATCCGGCACAACGTCCGCCTGCTGCTGCAGGCCATGACGGGACCATAAACCCGCAGCAAGGAGTGGACGGAATGATTGAAACGCTCGGCGTGGTGGTCCGTTTTGGACCGGGGAACCTGATATATTTGCCCGATTTGCGTCTTGCTCCAGGGGAAAATCTGGCCTTGACCGGTCCGTCCGGCAGTGGCAAATCCACCTGTCTGATGGTGGTGGCGGGCCTGTTGACCCCGGCAGAGGGTGAGGTACGCATCGAAGGGCAGGCGTGGCGTGCGATACCCAAGCGGGAGCAGGACCAGCGTCGGGGACGGCTGATCGGCTTTATTCCCCAGGAACCGCACCTGGTCCCCACCCTCACCGTGGCCCAGAATATTCGTCTGGCCCGTTATTTTGCGGGTTTGCCTCAGGATTGGGCGGCCATTCAGGCCACCCTGGCGGCGGTGGGCATGGCCGAACTGACCAACCGTCTGCCAGCCACCCTCTCGCGGGGACAGCAACAGCGGGTCGCCGTGGCACGGGCGTTGGTCAACCAGCCCAAGGTGATCCTGGCCGATGAACCCACCGCCAGCCTGGATGATGACCATTGCCAGGCGGTGCTGGATCTGCTCCTGACGGCGGCTCAACGGTTGCAAGCCGCTCTGCTGGTGGCCACCCACGATGCCCGGGCACGGCAACGGTTGACCCGTCATGTCACTCTGGAGGGAAAAAAGCCATGAATCTCATGTTGCTGGCCACCCGCGATGTACGGGCCAATCCCGGTCAGGCCTTCCTGGCCGCCGCCCTTTCCGCCCTGGCTGTGGCCATGCTGGTGGTGTTGCTGGCGTTCACCGGCCAGATGACGGATCGGCTGCAACGGGATGCCCGTGATATTGACCTGGTGGTCGGGGCCAAAGGCAGCCCGTTGCAACTCATCCTGGCCGGGGTTTACCATCTGGACGTGCCGCCGGGCAATATTCCGCTGCAAGAGGTGGAGGTATTGGCCCACGATCCCCTGGTGCGCCGTCTGATCCCTATCGCTTTGGGCGACAGTTTTCGCGGCTTTCGGATTGTGGGGGCACCGACGGCCTATGGGGAGTTGTATCAGGCCACGCTGGCGACCGGGCATTGGTATGCGGACCCCCTGGAGGCGGTGCTGGGGGCCGAGGTGGCCGCCCGCACCGGTCTGACGGTGGAGAAAACTTTTGCAGGTTCCCACGGTTTGACTGCGGGGGGGCATGTCCATGCCGACATGGCCTATACGGTGACCGGGGTGTTGCAGCCCACTGGTACGGTGTTGGACCGTTTGATTTTGACGCCGGTGGAATCGGTCTGGTGGGTTCATGCCGACCATACTGGCGGTGAGGAAACCTTTGACCATCCCGAGGTCACCCTGGCCTTGATCCAGTATCGTTCCCCTTTGGCGGCGGTCTCGTTGCCGCGTCGGATCAATGCGCAGACCGCGTTGATGGCCGCCTCTCCCCCCCTGGAGATTGCCCGTTTGACGCAATTGATGGGCGTTGGTCAGGAGGTGTTGCAGGGGTTTGCCTGGTTGCTCTTTGTGGCGGCGGGGGGGGCGTTGTTGGCGGGTTTGTTGGCCAATTTGCGGCATCGTCGTTATGAACTGGCCATTTTTCGTCTGTTGGGTGCCTCGCGCGGGCAGTTGTGGGCCGGGGTGATGATCGAGGCTTGGCTGCTGGCCACTTTGGGTGCGGTGGCCGGGTTGTTGTTGGGGCATGGATGGGTGTATGGGCTGGGTTGGTGGTTGGCCATGCAGCAGCAACCGGTTCTTGATGGCACCCGGTTTATGGCCTGGGAGGGGTGGCTGGTGGTATTGGCCTGGGGGATTGCCTGGTTGGCTGCTGCCTGGCCTGCCTGGCGTGCCTCGCGGTTGGATGTGGCGCGGGTATTGGCGGAGCGGTAACCATATAAGTTTTGCGGGTCCAGGGGGATCATCCCCCTGGTGGGGTCCAGGGGCAAAGCCCCTGGTGGGGTCCGGGGCGAAGCCCCGCAGGCGGCCCCCCATAATTCGTTAAAATACTAAAACATAACAGGAAATTGCACAATACACGAGAAAATGAAAAAACGTCATTCCCGCGCAGGCGGGAATCCAGAAATTCCCGAGGGTTGGCTGGACGCCCG
>JADFYM010000374.1 GCA_015233035.1 Magnetococcales bacterium | reverse complement strand
CCTGGCTAGGCCATTCCCCTGATCTCTGGGAACAGTGGCGCTTTTCTGGGGGAGGCCGGAGAACCCCCCCCCCCAGCCCCCCCCCCCCCTTTTTTTTTAATAATAAAAAATGATTGCGGGGGTCCGGGGGGGATCATCCCCCCCGGTGGGGTCCAGGGGCAAAGCCCCTGGTGGGGTCAGGGGCAAAGCCCCTGCTGGTCGCAACGCCGACCAAAGCCGCGCTACTTTTTCAAAAAGACGACGGTGCCGGTGATATCCACCTGTTGTTGCAACAACTGTACCGTCCGTTCTGCCTGGGCACGGTCGGTAAAGGGGCCGACCCGAATTCGGTAAAAGATTTTGTTGCCACTTGGGGCGTCGCTCCGTGATACGGGCAATTTTTTGCCATCCAGGGAGAGGGTGGAGAGGGTTTGAAACAGGGCCTGTGCGTTGCCTTCATTGGAAAAGGTGGCCAGTTTCACCCAATATTCCTGATTGTCGTCCGTCGGTTGCACAGGCTTGGCAACCGCAGCGCGACGTGGTGCAGACGGCGTCGGATGGGCCTGGGGTGGTGGCAGGACCGCCACGGTGCGCAGCGGCGTGGCGGCGGCTGTAAACCAGTCTTCGGTGCTGATCGGTGGCGCGTTGAAGGAGGCCGCCGTCAGCCGTACCGTGTTTTTCAGCAGTACGCCCGGCGCAGGCAGGTCCGCCACCTCCGAAGAATGCGTCTCGCCTCCTGCGTCGTGTCTGGCTTGGCCCAACGCCGCAGAAAATGCGCCGGGCATGACCGCACCCCGAAAATGATAGGTGCCCTCCGCCTGGTCGGCTGGATCCGGCTGTTCATCGGGGCGCAGTGCATGACGCGCCGCCTCCAGGGAAGCGGCGTTGGGAGACCAGGTGTCCAAGGGTTCCACCCACTGCTTTGGCTCTGTGGCGGCACGACCGGACGGTTTGGGCCCCGAAGCCGGAAAACCGGCGGCCAACGCTGGTCCCATCGCCGGTTGCTCTTCATGCGCCGCCGCCGTGTCCCCCTCCGGTGCCGGACGGGATTCGGGCGGCGTGGTCCGGGCAGCGGTGCTGGCCACCGCCGCAACCGAATCCGGCATGGGGGTCAGTGCATCCGAGATCGCTGCCGCCGGGGCTGGCCCTTCTGGAACGGCAACCGCCACCGGAGCAGTGCTCTTCTCTGGCGTCGCCGCCACCGGCGTCCTGGCGGGGGCGACCGCCGCCGCCGGTGTCTTGGTGGGGGCGGTCGCCGTCGTCGCCATCGGCGCAGAGGGCTTGGCGGGGGAGGCCGCCACTGCGGGCGTGGTCGCCGCCGCCGTTTCCGTTGGCGTGGCCGCCGCTGCCGGCGTGGCCGCTGCGGGTGTGGTCGCCGGTGCCGCTGCGGGCGTGGCACCACTGGCCGGGGCCGCAGAGGATGTCGGTGCAGGAGCCGCCGCCGGTGGGGTGGAGGGCGCAACAAAGACCGGGGCAGGTGCCATGGCATCGATCCATTTGGCCGTCTTGCCCTCTCTGGCATCCGGGGCGGCATTTCTCACCACGGGACGGGTCTCCTCGGTCATCGTGTCGCCGCCCGATCTTTCCAGAACATCAAAGATGACCACCCCGATGATGAGGGTCAAAACGACACCCCCCATGATCAAAAAAAGCTGTTGTTCTCGATTGGCTGAAGTTTCCATGGGCTGAAAAGCGATATCCTGTTTTTTTTGACTTGACGAAACCATACCAATCCGTTCACCCTCTCCGCATGAACCAACACGCGCTATTGACCGTTACTGGCCGGGACCGTCCCGGTATTGTCGCCCGCACCACACAGGTGTTGTTTGAGACGGGCTGCAATATAGCTGACTCCAGTATGACCCGGCTGGGGGGCGAATTTACGGTCATGCTCATCCTGCACCTGCCGCCCGCGCTCTCTTTGGCAACCCTGACCGAGCATTTTCAGGTTCTGGCCGCCGGGATGGATTTGGTCATTCAGGTCCGTCCCTTATCCTCTGAAGACGCCACCGCTATCTGTTCGTCCACCGCCATGACGGCTACCATCAGCGTCCTTGGTGCGGATCAACCGGGTATTGTCTTCCGGGTGACGCAACTGCTGGCCCAGATGGAATGCAACATTGTCGATCTGTATACCCACGTGTTGGGCACCGCCGACAAACCGGTCTATGCCATGGTGATTGAAGTGGAAATACCCCAACATCCCGACCTTCTGTCGCGTCTGCAAGATCAGTTGACGCAGTTGGAAAAGTGTTTGAACATTGAAATCAATCTGCGTTGCGCCGACTCATCTTTCATGTAGCGGCCAGTATAACCTCTTTTTCTGCGGCAAACCAAGTCTGTTACATGGCCATATTGGACATTATCACCTACCCGGATGCCCGCCTGCGCGACCACGCCGAGGAGATCACCCATTTTGCTGCGCCCGGTGTGCAGCAGTTGATCGATGATCTGTTGCAAACCATGGCCAGTCTGCCCGCCTGTGTGGGTGTGGCGGCCCCCCAGACTGGTCATTCCTGTCGGCTGCTGGTGATCGATTGTCGCAACAGTCGCAAACCGCCGCCGGAACAGCATGGTTTGCTGGTGGTGGGCAATCCGGAAATTCTCTCCTGGTCTGGCATGGAGATCGGTCGCGAAGGGTGTCTCTCCCTGCCCGATCATACCGGCAATGTGATGCGCGCCCAAACCATCCGGGTCCGTTTTCAGGACCGCCATGGTCTGGAGCAATGCCTGGATCTGTCCGGTTTTGAGGCACGGGTGATGCAGCATGAAATCGATCATCTGGACGGCAAGCTGTTCACGGATCGCATCGTCAGTCGCAAAACCGATCTGTTCACCCGCAAGCAGCGCGGCTGACCCCCCATATCCCCTACAAAAAAATGAATAAAAAAAAAGGGTGGGGGGGGTCTGGGGGGGGCGGTTCTCCGCCCCCTCCAGAAGTGGCCACCAAGACGCTCCAGGTTGCTTAAACCGCACCTGTTTCGGAATGTGTAGTCCGTCATCCCCGCGCAAGCGGGGATCCAGGTCTCGCATGTATACTGCGCACGGTCACAATTGACGAGTATCGTCATTCCCGCGCAGGCGGGAATCCAGGAGGTCCAACAGACCCAATGGATTCCCGCTTTCGCGGGAATGACGGAACAGGAAGTGTCGCTTATGGC
>JADFYM010000373.1 GCA_015233035.1 Magnetococcales bacterium | reverse complement strand
GTGCGCAGGCTTCGTCATCGGGAAAAACCCGTTGAAATTCAGGAAGCGTTGTCGGAAAGCCACGTGGGTCCATGACGACAGGCTAACATCAACTCACCAAATTGGCAAGCAACCGGATAGGCAGGGTGCAAACCATTGGCGGCATCCGTCCGCACCGCCTGCGGCCCGATGGGACTGTTCAACACTGGAGAATCGTTGATATTTTGCACTAGGAGCACATAGTTGACGCTGGCGGCGGCTCCTGTGCCGGTGGTTGCCGTAAACCGGATGCTCATGGCACCGACCTCATCATTGGTCAGTGTCAGCCCCTTGCTGTCCAGGGTGGTGCCATTGAATTCGAGCCAACCCGGCAACCCCCCTCTACCCGTCACCGCCGCCGTATAGGTGAGGCCGGGAGTCAGCAGGGGCAGGGACAGCACAAGGGTCTGCCCCTGCGAAGCGTACAGAAAACTGGCCGTTTCGACACTGATGTGGCTGGTTGCAGCCAGGGTCGTCAGGGTCTGGTTATAGTTCGCCAACGCGCTGCTGGCACTGATCAGGGCGGTTTTGGGGGTGGCATTGTCATGGGTGGCCTGGATGACAAAAGCGGCGGCATCGTAGCCAAACTGTGTGGTTGACTCCGCAAAATCCATTTTTTGCGCCGCCGTACCCGACGCAGCCTGACTGGCTGCCGCCGTAATGGTGATCCCGTTGTCGGGATTGCCATCACTGTCCAAGGTCTGCAACAGACGCGCAATGTTGGTGACCACATTGAGATGCTTGTCCGCTTGGACATTCGCCGTGGCCGTCGCCGTGGCCGCATCGGCCAGTTTGTCCAGGGTGACGATGGGGAGGCCACCGGTACCAGCGCGAATATTGGCCGCGCTGATGGTCCCGATGGTCATGTTGCCGATGGAGAAGGTAACCGTCTCGCCCGGCGCAAACCAGAACCCCCCGTTCTGGTCGGTGACACCGCTCGTGGTGGCCGTCTGATAGTGCAGTCCTGCCACCGGACTGTCCAGGAAGGTGCCATGGGCATGGTTGATAATGTTTACCGGGGCCTGATGGCTGAAAAGGTCTTTGAACGGATCGTCCTTGCCTTTCTCATGCTCCTCCACCTCCAGCTTTACATCATCCTGGATACCCAGCGTCGTCTTGATCGATTTTGCATCATGGGACGTGTCTTTGTAGTCGTCATGCAAGTCGTGATGACTGGTTTCACCCGCTTTGTCGTGGGAGGTATCCGGCTTGTGGTCGTGCAGCACGGGTGGCAGGATGGTCTTGAAGCGGTCCAGGATGGACTGGGGGGCATGAAAGGCTGGTTGCGGGGAGCCATCCAGGGTGACGACGGTGGCCATGCCGGGTTGCAGCAGCGTGACCGTGCCCTGTCCATGCGCATCGGCAATATCCAACACGCCCGAGGTGTGGACCACCGTGGTTTGGCCATCATCCGTCACCTCGCCCTGCAAGGCACTGCCGCGAATACCGATCTGGGCCGTGGGGGTCTTGATGGTGGAGTGGCGTCCGGGGTGCTGGTGGGCGATATCACCGCTGGCGTAGGCAAAGGCCCCCTTCATGACCGTGGCCCCGAATTCACCCTTGGCCGCCTCCGGATTGTAGACAAACTTGTTCAGTACAATACGGGCACCGGGGCCGACCTGGAACTGGGTACCATCCAGGAAAAGCAGTTGCACCTGCCCACCATCCGCCGTCTTGACTTCATCTCCCTCGGAGATATTGTCTCCCACCTTCAGATCATGACTTTCGCCGCCTTGGCTGCGTGCGGTCGCCGCACCGGTCAGACCTTTCACCTGGCCAATGGTTCCTCCACCAGCCTTGGTCGTCCCGGTTGTTCCGGTCGCCACGGTATGTTCCGGCACCGGGCCAGCCACCAGCAACCCCGACACCCCTCCCGGCAGCAGCAGGGCCACGGTTTCCGGCAAAAGAAAAGCCCCGTTGGGGGCTGTCAGAACAGGCGGTGGGTCAGTGATAAAATAATCGGCTACGACTACCTGCTCACCCGTTGGGCTGGTGATGATCAGGGCGTCGCCCGCGCGGGAAAATTCGCCATCCAGAAACAGGGCCGCATCTGCCAGTTGTATCCACCCATCAATACCGGAAACCTCTCCAGTCAATGACGCAACATGTGTGCTGGCCTGTAATAAGCCATGCGCCGAGTTCGGCGTGAGCATTCCGGTCACCCAGGAGGTAAGAGATAGATCCTTCGAACGACATATCAGCCGACTATGGTGGCAAAGAGGAGGGGGGTTGTACATGCTGAAAGGCTCTCTCCTGGCGAAGAAAGCATCCCCTCAAATTTCATCCATGCACCCGTCGTATTATCCACAATCCGTCTTGCAAGAATCAAGTATATTTGTCATGGTTTTGGACGTTTTTTTGCGGGTCGGTGGGAAGGAAAGTTCATCGGGGGGTTGATTTTGCGCCGGACGGGCGGCATGATGTGGTTTGACGCTATCGCTGGGGTGCCAGCAGGTGGTTCCAAAAGAAGAGAACCACTCAGGATCTTTGACAATTGCAGCAACCAGTTGGCGGCTATGCGCGACCCCCACGGTCGGAGCTCGTGCTTTCGCGCTCGTCTCAGCAGCTCCCGTCATGGGCGGCATCGCTCTGCCACTGGTCTGTTCCACCGCCAACCCAAACGCCGGACTCCTGGGCAAAACATTCCCCAGTATGAGTCCGGTGAGGGTTGGTGTTACTCATCAGCATCAACTGGCGGCAGATTGCCCCCCAGCACTCGTTGCATCCGAACCGCCAGTGTCGGCCTCCACCACTGGCAAAGTAATTCCCTTGGCCGTGGCCAAACGCACCCGTGCAGCCTCCAGGAGTGCCTCTCCTTCTGCACCAGCCGGGAGTCGCGATTCTGCTGCCTTTTGCACCATGTAGGCAATCTGGCGTTGAGCATTTTCCGTGCGAAGCAGCATACGCAACCGATCACGGAACTGGTACTGGGCCACAGAGGCCACAATATCCGCCGACAAAGTGAGAGGCAGCTGATCTGCGGGTGTGTTGATGTTGGCATAGACCTGGGGTGTCCAAATCGGGCCTTGGCTGTTGACCGGTTTTTGGATAGGATTCCCTGGAACCGTCGTTCGCGTGTTTACGCTGCGGCATCTTCAGGGTAGTATGGCCGCTTTTGGTGCTCTATTTG
>JADFYM010000372.1 GCA_015233035.1 Magnetococcales bacterium | reverse complement strand
ACCCGAAGCACCTTCCTCATGTACATCGGTCACGATTGAATCATGACCATGACCCGATGGGAAGGGTTTCAATAATTGTGTGCATAGGGTAGGGTGGGGTCCAGGGGCAACGCCCCTGGTGGGGTCCGGGGCGAAGCCCCGAATAACAAACGACGCATTTCACAATGACCCCAGTCCAGGACTTGGGATATACCGTTCTGCGGGTCCAGGGGGATCATCCCCCTGGTGGGGTCCAGGGGCAACGCCCCTGGTGGGGTCCGGGGCGAAGCCCCGAATATACTGCACGCGATCATAGGCGACACTTCCTGTTCCGTCATTCCCGCGCAGGCGGGAATCCATTTAGCCTGTCGGACCTCCTGGATTCCCGCCTGCGCGGGAATGACGATACTCGTCCATTGTGACCGTGCGCAGTATAACAAACGACGCCTCCCGAGATGGTCTCGGTTCAGGGATGGGATGAGCAAACACATGGGACGCATGGACCCCTCACACGGTTTGAAAAACTGGATCATCGTTTGGCCACCAGGGGCTTCGCCCCTGAACCCCACCAGGGGCTTCGCCCCTGGACCCCACCGGGGGGGATAATCCCCCCCGGACCCCCTTGATAATGATGGAAAACTGCGCACTCATCACCCCTCCAGAGGCACAGACGACGGCTTTTTGTGCACCTTGTTGCGCGGCAATCCAAGCGTCAACACCGCCAGTACGCCAATAAGCACCGCAAACGCCTGAAAGGCATCCCCATAACTGAGCATAGTCGCCTGATTGATCACCTGCTGGTACAGCCTGCCCGGCGCGGTCACCGCCGCCATGACCGGGGCATAACCATAGGCCAGCAAGGTATGGGTTGTCTCCGCCACAGCCGTCTGATAAACAAAATCCGCTTCACCCAAATGTTGCACCAGATGCGTCTGATGCAGCGGCTCGCGCTGCGCCAAATAGCTGATAATGATCGCAATGCCAAAACTGCCCCCCAGATTGCGCATCAATGAATACAGTGCCGAAGCCTTATTGCTCTTTTCCTTGGCAATGACACTGAAGGCCATGGTGCTGATCGGCACAAACAAAAAAGGGAGACCGGAGACCTGCAAAATACGCATCAGCACAAAGCTGTGATAATCGGTTTGGGGGGTGAATCCCGCCGTGATGGCCATGCCGAGTCCGGTCAGCGTCATCCCGAAGGCAATCAGATAACGCGCCTGTACCTTGTTGACCAATTTGCCGACAATCGGCATCAACACAATCACGGCCAAGCCACCTGGTGACAGAACCATGCCCGCCAGCGTGGCATCATACCCAAACCGGGATTGCAGCAACATTGGCAACAGCGTGGAGGAACCGTACAGCACAAACCCGATAAAAAAAATCATCAGACAGGCTGGACCGAAATATTTATTATTCATCAGACGCAGATCGACGATCGGCTCTTTCTGACGCAACAGCCACCAGACAGCCGCCACCAGCGAAAGGCCCGCAATCACGGCACAGGTGATGATCAAATGGCTGGCAAACCAATCCTCCTCCTGTCCCTTGTCCAACAATATTTGCAAGGCACCCAGACCGACGGCGAGCAGACTCATGCCGATATAATCAATGGACAGAAGCCCTTTGGCCTGGGCATGGGGGGGATCGACGACCAGACTCCTGACCAGCACCACCGCCAGCAGTCCAACCGGTACATTCATGAAAAAGATCCACCGCCAATCAAAATTGTCGGTGATATAACCGCCCAGGGTCGGCCCCAGAATGGGGGCCACGACCATCGTGATACCGGTGATACCGAATGCAACACCTCGTTTTTCCGGCGGAAAGCTGTCCATGATGATGGCCTGCTGCATCGGTTGCAAGCCGCCACCCGCCAACCCCTGCAACAGGCGGAAAAAGATCAACATGCTGAGGGACGAAGCCATGCCACAGGCAAACGAGGTGACGGTAAAACCGGTGATGCAGAGCATGAAAAATTTTTTGCGCCCCATCACCCCGGCCAGCCAACCCGACAAAGGCAGCACAATCCCATTGGCGACCAGATAGGAGGTGAGCACCCAGGTGCTTTCGTCCTGACTGGCGGCGAGACTCCCGGCAATATGGGTCAACGACACGTTGGTAATGGTCGTGTCCAACACCTCCATGAAGGCGGCCAGGCTGACCACGACGGCGATCAGCATGGGATGCGGTGGCAGGCGCGCCGGGGACAGGTTCTCCTGGACCATGGGTCAATCCTGCCGGTCCATGAAGACGGTGGGGACAACGGACATGCCCGGCCCCAGCACCAGCGCAGGATCCGGTGGGGTATCCAGGAGAATCTTGACGGGCACCCGCTGGACCACCTTGACAAAATTGCCGGTGGCATTTTCGGGCGGAAAGGCCGAAAAGAAGGCCCCCGTACCCGATTGAATGCTCTCCACCTTGCCGGTCATCTTCAACTGGGGATAGGCATCGACATGGATCGCCACCGGCAGACCGGGATGCATGGTGCGCAGTTGCGTCTCCTTGAAATGGGCAATGACCCAGATATTGGCACCCACCAGCGCGGTCAAAGCCTGTCCCGGTTGCACATAATTGCCGCGTGCCACCCCCCGTTTGGCAATGTGGCCATCGCGGGGGGCGAGAACTTTGGTATTGGCCAAGTCGAGTTCGGCCTGGGCCAGATCGGCTTCGGCCTGTTTGACCTGTGCCGCTCCCTGGTCGCGGGTGGCCTGAGCCTGGGCGATGGCGGTGGGCGCGGTTTTGGCCGAACGTAATTTGGCTTGGGCATCCTGAAGGCTGGCGTGGGTGGTCTTTTCAGCGGCCAGAGCCTGTTCCAGTTGTTCCTGGCTGCGCGCCTCGTTGCTCAAACGCTGCTGGCGATGCAAATCCTGGGTGGCCTTGTCCCAGGCGGCCTGGGACAAAACCTCTTGCGCCTGGGCGGCATCCAGGCTGGCGGGAGCCGTAATACCCATCGCAGCAAAATGGTTATGGGCGGCCTGCGCGGCGGCTTTGGCGGCCTCCAGGGCGGCTTGGGCGCGGTCACGCCGGATCAGATAATCCGCCGGATCAATCTCCAGCAGAATATCGCCCGCCTTTGTTCTGCCTCAGTTGGAATCGGACAGTTGCCTTCGTTTTATAAGCTACATACAATGGCTACCAAACGGAGGAACGATCCATGGAAAAAAAGCGCAGAAGATATTCCCCTCAGGAAAAGACGGCC
>JADFYM010000371.1 GCA_015233035.1 Magnetococcales bacterium | reverse complement strand
TTTCAAGAGGGATCCGGGCGGGTTTACCCCCCCAGGAGTGACCGGCGGATTGTACAGGCTGTTCATTGCCCCCGCCAGATCCCCGGCCAGAATCCGCAACAGGGCTGCGGGCAACCGGTCCAGGGTGGGCACAATCCGGGTGCGCTCTGCCGCGTTGAAAGGAGCCAGGACAAAATGGGCCGGATCCATGCCCGATGGTGGACGGCCAATGCCCAATCGCACCCGCACAAAATCCGCCGATCCCAGGGACTGCTGAATCGATTTCAAGCCATTGTGCCCGCCATGCCCCCCACCGCACTTGATCCGCACCCGACCGGGTTCCAGATCGAGATCATCGTGGAATACCACCACCTGACCGGGGGTCCATTTAAAAAAACGGACCGCCGCCCCGACCGACTGACCCGCCAGATTCATGTAGGTCTCGGGCAGAAGCCACCAAACCCGCGTGGTTGCAATGGGTCCATCGCCAAAACGCCCATCAAACCGCCGACCCGTCGCGCGCAATTGATAGGCATCCACAATCCGCAGCAGAGCCTCCCAGCCCAGGTTGTGCCGGGTATCCCGGTATTTTTCACCGGGATTACCCAGACCAACCAACAGTCTGACCGCATCGCTGCTCTCGACCGCTCTCCCCAACGCAGAGGGGGGAGAAAAATCTGCCATCGGTCTACTCCGCCGTCTCGGTCCCCTCCTCCACCGCCTCCGCCCGGACCGCCACCACGGTCACAATCGTCAAGTCGGGTTCGCCGTGGAATTCCACCCCGTCGGGCAGTTGGACGTCCTTGATGTGAATCGCATCGCCAATATCCAGACTTGCCGCCGAAACCTCAATATAATCGGGCACCTTTCCTGCCAGACAGGTGATATCCAACTCGCGATGGATCACCTGCAACATGCCACCGGCCTTGACGCCTGGACATTTTTCTTCATCCACGACATGAATCGGAATGGCAATTTCAATTTCCTGGTTGGGATCGAAGCGGGTAAAATCGACGTGGACCGGATTGCCCGACAACGGATGAATCTGAAAAGCCCGCATGAGCACCAGACTGCGACTGCTGCCGTCAATCACCATCTCCTGGCGATGGGTACGCAGTCCGCTTTTTTCCTTGAAGAGCAAATCATCCCACTCTTTGGCATCCAGGGAAAGATTGATACTGGGTTGTTTGCCGCCATACAGCACGGCGGGCACCCGTCCCTCACGACGCAGTTTGCGGGCCACCCCCTTGCCGGCACCGTCGCGTGTTTTTGCATTGATCACTGCCATGGTTTTCTCCTTCGTCCTATAAAAAATCCCTCCACAACGGGAGGGAACCAGCGGACACACCGGCCTCCAGGGGTGCCGAATGTGTCACCTTAAAAAAACAGGCCATTGCATAACCTGTTTCAAACAAACAAAGAACTGACGGACTCCTCGTCACTGATCCGGCGGATGGCTTCGCCCAGCAGACCGGACACCGTGTGATATTTAATCTTGCTGCAAGCGGCGACACCCGCCGGCTGGGCAATGGTATCGGTGACCAGAACCTGCTCCAGGACCGAGGCCTCAATCCGCTCGATGGCCGGACCGGACAACACGCCATGGGTACACACAGCCGAAACCGAACGGGCACCATGTTCCATCAAGGCCTCCGCCGCCTTGGTCAAGGTGCCTGCCGTATCCACCATGTCATCCACGATGATGCAATCTTTGCCCTCCACCTCACCGATGATATGGTGCACCGCCGCGACATTGGCGGCGGGTCGCCGCTTGTCGATAATGGCCAACTCCACTTCCAGCCGTTTGGCATAGGAACGGGCGCGCACCACCCCGCCGACATCCGGGGAGATGACCACGGCATTGCCAAACCCCTGCCGGCGCACCGCCCCCAGCAAGACGGGCGTGGCATAAATATTATCCACCGGCATATTGAAAAAGCCCTGGATCTGCCCGGCATGGAGATCCATGGTCAGCACCCGCTCGACCCCGGCGGCATCCAGAAGATCGGCCACCAGTTTGGCCGTGATCGGGGTCCGACCGGCCTCTTTGCGATCCTGGCGGGAATAGCCATAATAGGGCACGACAGCGGTAATCCGCCCCGCCGAGGCCCGTCGCAAGGCATCCACCATGATCAGCAGTTCCATCAGATGATCGTTGGCGGGTGAAGAGGTGGATTGGATGACAAACACATCCCGTCCCCGCACATTTTCATCGATCTGGATAAAAATCTCGCCGTCGGAAAAACGCCGGATGGTCACATTGGCGAGCACCACAGAGAGGTAGTCCGCAATCCGCCGCCCCAGTTCCGGGTTGGAGGTTCCGGCAAAAATTTTCATTTTTTCAATAGACATGAGCCATAACCAGACAGGATTGATTCACCCATTCCCCTGCCGGGCAGCCCCCGTGCAATCGGCACACGAACGACAGCAACCGGGCAAAAGAGACGCCAAAAACCCCGGCACAGTACACGGACTCACCCCATTTGGCAATGGGAGACAAGAGACTGTGGCGATTCGGGATCAACGTCCTTCACAGGAAAATTTGGCCTGATAACATTGGCTCTTGCACTCTGAATCTTTCGGCCTGGTCTTGTCACAATCCACGAGACAGGTATGGGCCTTGTCCGCACAAGCGGCGGCATTCTTGCCCGCTTTCTGGCGATCAAGGGCTTCCAGTGCCTCTTTGGCCGAGGCCAATCCCTGCGCCGCCGCCTTGCGATACCAGCGGGCCGCCTCGTTGTCATCCTGGCGCACCCCCTGCCCGCTCTTGTACAGTTTGCCCAGTTCAAACTGGGATTTGGCATCCCCCATATCCGCCGCCTTGCGGATGGCCGCCAGATCGTCACTGGCATATCCCCCTGTTGGCATGGCCAGCCACAACAGGCCGAGCACGAGCAACGCCACAACCGATACCCCATTGTTCAATTTCATCTGCGCTCCAGTCGATTCAGGTATTGTTCCAGAGGGTCCATCCACACACCATTTCATTCGGGATCATGGTGTTGCTCATGGTTCGGCCAAAGCACAACCACCCCAACGTCCATTCTATCAAACGGGGTGGCGTGTTGTAAAAGGGAAAACCATCGCGGGCAGGGTGAATTTGTTCCAGACCGGAAACGATGCAGAATCACGGCGGTACTGTTTTTGTCTGGACATCTCCGACTGGCTCTGGTATGAGCGTCTGACGTAAACATCTTGCGGGTGGGTCGTTGGGCA
>JADFYM010000370.1 GCA_015233035.1 Magnetococcales bacterium | reverse complement strand
CAGCAAGCTGTAGTCACGAAACCAGCACCGTATCGATCACTTGTTGCGAACCCAAGAGGGAAGATTCACAAGACAAAGACGCTTGATCGAAGTGGATAGGGCTTAACCGAAGTGGATACCTAGTTTGGGTTTTCCCGCACCCACTGCTTCCAGGCTTCGACCTTGTATCTCAACAATTGGAAGCTGACAAACTCGTCCGGGTGGCTCTTATGGTCAATCAAAACATAGAGCAACGCCACCCGTCCGTTGATGGTGCGTACCCGGAAAAGACGATCCGTCAGGTGACCACGCAGTTCCTCATCAACGAAAGACCCCTCTACCAGTTCCGGCGGCTCCGAACTCAAAAGTTCGGCGATCTCCTTTGGCAAACGCTCGCGCATGAGAGTTCCCGCCTTCACTGGGTCGGAAAGCAGCAACTTCAGGAATCGGTCATGAGGCTGGGTGATCTCGTTCATGGGATGAGCATATCAGGTCCGCCCGCACAAGTCACCAGATCCTACAACATCAAGTCCGACGTGACGACTCGGTGAGCGTTGTCGAACCCCTCTTCAGAAAAATGGAAGCGGAGACGGTAGGGCATGCCGTTGGCGGGGTGAGTATGTGGATCCCATCGATGCCAGTTCGAGCCGCTTGCGTCATGAGCTCCTGTCATATTCCCTCCTGGCGACCCGAGAGGCAGCACAGCGAATCGTTGGTCAACAAAGTGGCAAAGTTGAATGGTGTGCTCATTTTGCGTTTCCCTCCGCCAGATCATGATTGCGGGCGCAATAAGCCTGATCTGGATGATTCGGACGATCAGGATACAAAGATTCCAGTTGCCCTGAGTTCACCAATTCGCGGAGGAAATTGGGACGGACATAATCCGGCGATCGGCCGAGTAAACCACTCAGGGTGCGCAGGGAGAGATAACGTTCCCGGCATAGGGCCAGGATAACCGCATAGACCTCCTCCTTGCCGACCTTGCCTCGAGTCCGAATGCTGGCTGCCTGATCCAAAAGCTCCTCTGGCAAACCTTCGGACCCTGTCGGCAAACCTTCGGACCTTGTCGGCAAACCTTCGGACCCTGCTGGCAAACCTTCGAACCTCTCGTCAGTCTCCTTGGGCACGACTCCCGGATGGACCGTGTACCATGTCCACCGCTGCTTTCCGTGGGATTCCAGGAATCCTTCCCGCACCAGACCACGCAACATCTCCGTCAGATCACTGGGGTGCGCTTCCGTGAGTTCCTGCAAGCGATTGTTGGAAACCCGCCCTTCCAGCAGGGCTGTGGCCAATGCCAACCGACGTTCCTGATTCAGAGCCGAAAGTCGGTCCGGAAACCGCTGCTCCAACTCTTTACCAACCTCGACGGGAAACAGACTCAAGGTAGTCAGGGTGAGACGGGTTTCGTAGAGTTCGTGATCCTCTTCCAACAAAGGGGTACGCCAATGCTGCTCGCGCCAAGCCTGGACAATGCGCGGGAAGCCGGAACCCGCCTTTTCACCCGCGCCGATCATCTGGAACATTCGCTGGATGGCTGGGTTGCGACAGTCGCTACGTCCACCGATACGAACCTGCTCCCTGGGAATGCGCAGGGTGCCGGGGTTGACGAACTCGAATCGGTTGGGAGCACGACGAATCCGAATACCACCGCGACCGGTATGGTCGGTGTGAATCAAGGCGTTGACCAGGGACTCGCGCAACGCCTCATGCTGGGGCGTGTCGTCCCGTCGCAACAAATCCTGTCCCAACTGAAAGGGAATCCGCACCCCATCCCGCAACTTGGGCACCACCTTGCGATAGAACTCGAACAAATTGCCGGGCCAAGTGCCATCTGGGGTTACTCGATCGATCCAGCGCATCCCCACCGGGTCAGATGGCTCTGGAAGATGCTGGTAGTCGAGATGGAACGCGGGCAGACGGTCCAGGATACTTCTTTGCCGACCGAACATCAGCAAGCCAGCCAGAGTTGGGCCTTCCCCGCTGGATATGCGCTTCCGCCCCCAACCGCCCAACTGACGCAGCATCTCCCGGTCGTCTCCCGCCAGGAAGGGATGTCCAGGGGATTGACTGCGAAACAGGTTGCGGAAAGCCGCCAAGCTGTCTGGATCCAAGTCGTCCAATCCGTAGCCATCCAGGATTTCACAATCGCGGGGCAATGCATCCGCTTCCGCCAACAACCGTCGGACATCCTCGTCGGATGCCCGATGATCGCCATCGTGACGGCGCACATAAGTGCCCTTGAGAGGGTTGCCATTCAGGAAAACGGGGCGTTGTTGTCGTTCCGCCCGGGGAACCCGAATGACGAGAATGGTGCGTTCATCTATCTCTGCCCGCTCCACATCTTGACGCCGCAGCAGGTTGCGGTTCACCTTGTCCGAGTCGTTGACTTGGTTCCAAAAATCCCGCTCCACCCGATCGATGTCGGGAATGCCGACCGATCGGAAGTGGTCATCCTGATTTTCCTGTACTCCCAGGAGAATGATCCCACCCTCGGTGTTAGCCATGGCACTGTAGGTTTCCCACAGGCTGGCGGGTACTTGGCCTCGACCATCCCGTCCTCCGGCGGTCTTCGCCTCGCAGTCCCAGCCTTCTCGCAGGGAGTTCAGGTCTATGGCCATTCTCCATCTCCCGATACCTCACCCTCTGTTGATTCATCGTCTTCCACCTCTTGAGTATCACCAGCTAACCAATCATCGGGCACTAACTTCAAGCCGCCCCGCCATTTCTCGACAACAGCATCCTGGAACCACTTTTCCTGAATGTCCGCGTGTTCAGTGATAATCACCTGCCATGATGGTGCAAGTTCCTGGGCAACTTTAAAAATCATCTGAAACATTTTGATGACGGCAAGACGGTCGTCGTCCTTAATTTCGTCAATCGAACCATTAACATCCTTTTCTGGCGGGAAATAGACCTGGGAAGGTTGATCAAGGAACAGGAAACGGGGTGTGGGACGATTTTTCTTTGTAAACCAATCGTGAAGTGCTAAGTGAGCAACAAGGTGATATCCCACCCAATTTTCCCCACTTCCTATCTGATCCAAAGGATATGGCCCATCATCCGTATCTGCAACTATGGTCAACCTTGATCGGTCAAGACGCAATGGAGACGAGGAATGTTCCAAATCCAAATCATTGGCCCATTCCGTCATCCTCACACCTATCCTGGGGTGTCCAAATCGGGCCTTGGCTGTTGACCGGTTTTTGGATAGGATTCCCTGGAACCGTCGTTCGCGTGTTTACGCTGCGGCATCTTCAGGGTAGTATGGCCGCTTTTGGTGCTCTATTTG
>JADFYM010000036.1 GCA_015233035.1 Magnetococcales bacterium | reverse complement strand
AGGGACTATGCTGAAAATCCGGTCAATGTCCCAAAATATTGAATGGGGGGCAGTGAGGTATCTGCTGACGAGGCCCAGATCCTGGGCAATAAATTTGGACCGTGGAGGCCGTTTTTGGACACCCCACGCTTGGCCGCAACTCGGTAGAAGGTCAGGAAAACCGTCGATGCGATATGGAGCCATTGGGTTTTGCCGCCGACCCGGAATCCGGTTTCGTCCAAGTGCTTGACGGTCGCCGTTTTGACCAACATGCAAATCCGGTCAACCACCCCCTGGAAGCGCGCCGCACAGTTATGGCTCACGCGGGCAATCGTTGCGGGAACCATTCCCACGCCAAATAGATCCTTCATCAAGGCGGCCAGACGGTCCTCGGGGAGCAGTTGAAAATGCAGAAGGTACACCACAATCGCATTGATCCTGGCACCATACTGGACAGGTGCCCTGACCTCTTCTGGAAAAGGAGCCCTCGTTTCATGACCACATTGTCCGCATCGACAACCATGTGCGCGGTGCTCCGTGACTTCCAAGGGTTTGGGTTCAGGCAGGTCAAACACTTGGCGCGCTTGGTACCCCATGGTTCCGGTCTCTGCCAGAGGCGAACCGCAGGCACTGCATTGATCGGGAAAGTGATCGACTACGACATCTGGTTCGGCAGACTGGCGCAGGGTTTCTCCCTTGTGTCCCTGTTGCCCTCCCGATTTCCGGGTCGATTCCTCGCGCAGGCTCCGGGTTCGACGATTATTGTCTTTGCCAGTCGGAGGTTTCTTCAGCCCGTCGCTTGAGGGGGGCTTGCTGCTATTGCTGCTGTTCAGCCCAAGGCGGCGTTCTAACTCGGCAAGGCGCACTTCAAGGGTTTTGATCACTGCGGCCTGTCGCTCGACGACTTCACGCAAGACCGCGTTCGAGGCTGCAAGAGTTGCCTGCCGCTCGACAGTTTCGCGCAATACCGCATTCTCGGCTGCAAGGGCCTTATTCTCCTCAAGCAGTCGGGAGATAGTTATCGTATCTTGGTTCATGGGGAAATCTTGAACCATAACTGGGTTTCCATGTCAACCCCTCGCGATCGGGACGCCTACCTGGGCAGTTACAAGAATACTATCAAAAATTCGTAGTACAGCGAAAAGACCACCAGGTCCCTGACCCCATCCCGTTATACACATTGCAACCAGTTGTTCATATTGGCAGGGGTCCAGGGGGATTATCCCCCTGGACCCCTATAATTGCACAATATGCTTCGGATTTATTACCAGCATAAAAATGTGTGCATAGGGTAGGGACCCCACCGGGGGAGATAATCTCCCCCGGACCCCCATGAATAATAACTATTTTTTGCGACGTGTATAACGGGATGCCCTGACCCGCCAGCACCATTGACCCGGCCTGTACGGTCACCTTGCGCCAATTCGTGCAGGATGGTGTTGAAATTCTGGTATAATGCTGTACAGTAACCCTGGATGCGATCACCTGGCATCCTGCCGTACCAGGGAATGCCCTCTGGATCCGCCATCATGAAGACGGCAAAAGCGTTTCCCGCAGCAAAAAATAGGAGCAATATCCAATGACAGCCGTATCCAGTCTGGTTTGGTTGGTCGTGATCCTGGTGCTTTTTCTGGTCTCCCTGAGCGTTCGGGTGGTACCGCAGGGCATGGAATACACCCTGGAGCGGTGGGGGCGGTTTATTCGCACCCTCCCGCCAGGATTCAACGTGATCATCCCGATGTTTGATCGCGTTGGCCGCAAGATCAACATGATGGAACAGGTGTTGGATGTCCCTTCCCAGGAGATCATCACCAAAGACAATGCCATGCTCCGGGTGGATGGCGTGGTCTTTTTCCAGGTGCTGGATGCCGCCAAGGCAGCGTATGAGGTCAGCCGACTGGAACATGCCATTCTCAACCTGACCACCACCAATATTCGCACGGTGATGGGATCCATGGACATGGACGAGTTGCTCTCCAAACGGGATGAAATCAATGCCCGTCTGTTGGCCGTGGTGGACGAGGCCACCCACCCCTGGGGGGTCAAGGTGACCCGCATCGAGATCAAGGATATTACCCCACCCCAGGATCTGGTGGAGTCCATGGGTCGCCAGATGAAAGCCGAACGAAACAAACGCGCCTCCATCCTGGAGGCGGAAGGGTTTCGGCAGGCGGAAATTTTGAAGGCGGAAGGGGAAAAACAGGCGGTCATTCTGGCCGCCGAAGGCAAACGCGAGGCCGCCTTCCGGGCAGCGGAAGGCCGGGAACGGCAGGCCGAAGCCGAGGCGCGCGCCACCCAGATGGTGTCCAAGGCCATTGCCGAAGGCGACATCCAGGCCATCAATTATTTCATCGCCCAAAAATATGTGGAAGCCCTGGGCCAGATTGCGGCGGCCAACAATCAAAAAGTCATCTTTCTGCCCCTGGATGCGTCCGGGATACTGGGGGCACTGGGTGGGGTGGCCGAACTCACGCGGACCGCGTTCGCCAAACAGGATGCCAAAACATGATCAACCTGTCGTGGGATATGTTCAACATTCCCTGGGACCACATGGACCACTGGCACTGGTGGATCGTGGCCGTGCTGCTGGTCATTCTGGAGGTCGTCTCCCCGGTCTTTTTCTTTCTGTGGCTGGGTATTGCGGCGGGACTGGTGGGCCTGCTGGTGTTGCTGTTGCCCGATCTGGGCTGGAAGGCACAATGGCTCTGTTTTTCGGGTATCTCCCTGCTCTCCCTGGGCGTCTGGCACCTCATGCTCAAAAAGCGGCCCACCCAGAGCGACCAGCCCACGCTGAATCGCCGCAGCAGTCAATATATCGGGCGGACCTTTACCTTGTCTGACCCCATTGTCAACGGCACGGGTCGCATTCGAGTGGACGATTCGAGCTGGAAGGTCGTGGGAGAAGATGCCCCCCTGGGTGCCCAGATACGGGTGGTCGGCGTGGATGGAACCCTGTTGCAGGTGGCGTTGGTGACCACAACCGACCAGACCGCCGTGGGGCCTTGATCATCCTTGCGTCCAGCGGGGCGTTGCCCCGAACCCCACCAGGGGCTTTGCCCCTGGACCCCACCCTACCCTGTGCACACATCTTTATGCAGGGGTCCGGGGACCGTCACGGTCCCCGGTGGGGGTTTGGGGGCAAAGCCCCCACCGGGTTGATATTGTATGCCTCGCGGGGCTTCGCCCCGGACCCCACCAGGGGCTTCGCCCCTGGACCCCACCAGGGGGATAATCCCCCTGGACCCCTATAACTGCACAATATGCTTCGGACTTATTATCAGCATAAAGATGTGTGCATAAATTGCCCACCGTGACGTCATGATGCGCCCTTGAAATAGCGACGGGCTGCCCGTATCCGGCTCCAGACCTGGTTGCGCCCGCTGGCGCGCAACCGTTGCCCCCACGCCCTGAGCACCGCCATTGCCCGCCGCAGGGCGGACAACACCGGCCAACCGGCCAGCACCGCATGGGCCCACTGTTTGAACCGGACCACCCGGTGGTAGACCACCACAAAGGTGGCAAAGGTCATCAGCTTGGGTTTGGCGATCACGAACAGGCGGGCCGAAATGGCGGTGCCCGTTGTCTTGGCCACCAGAATCACCACAATGCCCAGCCCCACCTGCCCCTGGGCGATCAGGTACAGAGCCAACACCTTGAGGGGCAGCAAAGTCAGGATCGGGATGGCAAACAGAGCCAGGGTGGGATACGGCCCCAGAGTCACAATCCAGGCTTCCAGACGGGCCACCCACCGCATGTGGGCCAACCAACCCACCAGATCCGTCACCTTGTCCCAGACCAGCTCCTCGAAGAGCACAAGCAAGGCCGCCAGCACCATCGCCGGGTAGGTGATGATGCGCTTCAACCACCTCCGACGCGGTGCCGGTCGGGCTGCCGCCGGGTTGTCATCCGTCATGGTCACGCGATCTACACCGCACGCAATTCTGCCAGGGAGGCCGCAATTTCCGCTTCTGGATAGGAATAATCTTCCAATTTTCCAGCAAAATAGCGATCATAGGCAGCCATGTCAAAATGGCCATGCCCGGAAAGCGTAAACAGAATCGTTTTGGGCTCACCGCTCTCCTTGCACTGCAACGCTTCATCGATGGCCACCCGG
Source organism: Magnetococcales bacterium (assembly GCA_015233035.1). Taxonomy (GTDB): domain Bacteria; phylum Pseudomonadota; class Magnetococcia; order Magnetococcales; family Magnetaquicoccaceae; genus Magnetaquicoccus. Next base: position 19,123 of record JADFYM010000036.1, on the reverse strand, counting down.
ATGGCATGATTGGACTCTGGGGCGGGCAGAATACCCTCGGTCTGGGCAAAGAGCACACCGGCCTTGAAGGTGGCCAGTTGGGGTACAGCCACGGCTTCGAGCAATCCCTGATGGTACAGATGCGAAACCAGGGGCGAATCACCATGATAGCGCAACCCACCCGCATGGATGCCCGGCGGCATAAAATTGTGCCCCAGCGTATACATGGGCATCAAAGGGGTCAGGCAGGCGGTATCGCCACTGTCGTAACAATAACGCCCCTTGGTCAAAGTCGGGCAGGAATCCGGTTCCACCGCCACCAGACGAATGGCGCGCCCAGCCGCTTTGTCCATCAGAAAGGGAAAGGCGGTACCCCCAAAATTGGACCCACCCCCACAACAGGCAATCACCACATCGGGAAACAGGCCGATCTTTTTGAATTGCGCCCGCGCCTCCAGGCCAATGACCGTCTGGTGCAATACCACATGGTTGAGAACCGAACCCAGGGCATAATGGCTGTCTGCACGGCTGGCTGCATCCTCGACGGCTTCAGAGATGGCCAGCCCCAAAGAGCCCGGCGTTTCGGGATCACGTGCCAGGGCATCCCGCCCGGACTGCGTCATTTCTGACGGACTGGAAAATACTTCCGCACCCCAGGTTTCCATCATGGAACGGCGGAAAGGTTTTTGCTGGTAGCTCACCCGAACCATGTACACCCGCACCGTCAGACCAAACATGGCCCCGGCCAGGGCAATGGAAGAGCCCCATTGTCCTGCCCCCGTCTCCGTGGTCAAGCGACGGATGCCCTCCTGCTGGTTGTAATAGGCCTGCGCAACCGCCGTATTGGGTTTGTGTGATCCCGCCGGGCTGCCCCCCTCATATTTATAAAAAATGCGTGCCGGGGTGGCCAAGGCCTGTTCGAGTCGACGCGCACGAAACATCGGTGACGGTCGCCATAAACGGTATATGTCACGCACGGGTTCCGGAATGGGAATCCAGCGTTCCTGGGACATTTCCTGCTCAATCAATGCCTCGGGAAAAATGGCCGCCAAGGCATCCGGTCCAATGGGCTGCCCATCCGGCCCCAACGGTGGCGGCAGCGGGGTCGGCAAATCGGCGGCCACATTGTACCAGTGGGTCGGGATTTCCGTTTCGCTGAGAATAATTTTAATGTCGTCCATGCTCTGGCCCTTTCCTGATTTTGCTAAAGAATATCATCATGATTCCGCAGGAAGTGACCGTGTCGTACCGGTCCGACACACCGTGTCGCCTGCCATCCCGGACCTGATGTTACCCAGCGCGTCCTGTTCTGTCAATGCAGGCCCACCCATTTGCCCTGCGATGGCCCTGTCTGTGGCAGGTTGACTTTGCTCTGCGGAATATTTTATAGGTCAAACCTGCGTTCGGCATGAAAAACAGCGTTTGCATCCTATCCACACCAGCAGGATCCAGGGACAAGTACAACAGATGATCTACCGTTTGTTGGCCGACGGCGTGGTTTGCTGCCACATTGTTTTCGTGGTTTTTGTACTATGCGGCGGGTTTCTGGTGCTGCATTGGCCCCGCCTGGCCCGGGTGCATCTCCCCTGTGCCGTCTGGGGTGTTGCCGTGGAAGTCGGCCAATGGATTTGCCCCTTGACCTATCTGGAAAATGATCTGCGCCAGATGAGCCATGACGCAGGCTACACGACCAGCTTTGTGGAGCACTATCTGTTGCCATTGATCTACCCGGCATTATGGTTCCCAGGCGGCTTTCCTGCCTGGGGGTTTCCGGTGATCGGGTGCGGGGTATTGCTGCTCAACGGGGCGGTGTATGTGCACATCTGGCGACGGAGCAGGCAAAACCGCCCCTTGTTTCTGAATAGTCGAGTGGGGTAAGCGGGCGACGGCCAGGGTGCTCCCACCCCGGCCATCGCCAACAACCGCCCACCTGTCACGGGTCAAGGATATTTGCTCGGATCCAGTTTGGCCTTCGCCATCAATTCCAGGGTACCTTTCAGCAGGGACGCTTCAAACGGTCGGAAAGAACGGACCTGAAAGACAAAATAATTGTCAGTGACGGCCTTCTTGATTTTTGCGGCATCCTCGGCGGTGACCGCCTTGCTGGCGGAGAGCACATTGTCGGGATTTTGCAATTCAGAAACACCCGGATAATTCAACATTTTAAACTTCGGATATTTCTTCTTGTTGTCTTCCCACCACCAGTTTTTGACGAAAGCGGCCTTGGCCTTGCCGGACCGCAGCGCACCAAGCGCGGCTTCATGGGTTTCGGTAGCAATATTGGCCTGACCGTCGGAAGCCGCTTTGGCCCCCAATTCTCCCGAACTGAACCCCTTGGCGTAAGCGATGGCGGTCCCGGCCTCCTTGACCATGGCCGTCGCATCATTTTCTGCGGCGAGGGGAACAATGAGGACAGAGGTGTACATCTCCTTGTCGTTGACACCCTGCGCCAGAGGATCGATCAAGCCTCGATGATACAGAACGGCGGTGACCATGCTGCCGACATAAACGATGGCCGGTTCCTTTTTGGCAAAGGCGGCAATCAGTTCAGCGTTGCTGTTCACGATGTGGGGCCGGATATCCAAACCGCTGCCCTTGGCCATGGCGGCAGCCATATCCTCGGTCAGCACCTTCTTTGCCTTCCAGGTCGATGCAAAATACATGGGCAGTTCTCCCGCCGACGACAGCACGGGCATCATTGCCAAAGCAATGCCACCCAGCAAGCATCCCAGACGTGAAATTTTCATGATGTGCTCCTTTTTTGCTTGTTAATGATCAACGAATGCCTGCCCATGTTGCAAAAAGAGAGGCCAAAAATCAAGACAAATGTCAAACAGATCCCGCTTTTTGCTGCCCGAGGTCAAAGAATGAGATGGCTTGCACCATCAATTCCGCCTGGGCACTCAACTCTTCCGCTGTCGCGGCCAGTTCTTCGGATGCCGCTGCATTGCGCTGCACCACATGATCAAGCTGCCGGATTGATTGGCCGATTTCTGCTATTCCCTCGCGTTGTTGCCTGCTGCAATCCACAATGCCTCGCATACGGTCTGCCGTCTCCTGGATGTCAGGCACCAGATGGCCGATGATAACGCCCGCCTGTTCCGAGATGCTGACGCTGGAACCGGACAGTTGGCTGATTTCTCCCGCCGCTGTCTGGCTGCGTTCGGCCAATTTTCTGACCTCTGCCGCCACCACGGCAAAACCTTTGCCCTGGTCGCCAGCACGAGCGGCCTCAATGGCCGCATTCAGAGCCAGCAGATTGGTCTGGCGGGCAATCTCCTCGATGATGCCAATCTTCGAGGCAATCTCCTTCATGGCCGAGACCGCCTGGTCGACGGCCGCACCGCCCTTGGCCGCATCCTGCGAGGCTTTCAGGGCGATATTCTGCGTCGCGTTTGAACTGTCCGTGCTGAGTTGGCAACTTCCGGTCATGGCTTCCATGGCCGACGAGGTCGCTTCCACGGAAGCCGCCTGTTCGGTCGTCCCCTGGGACAGTTCCTGCGCGGAATCCGAAATGGCATTGCTGCCCACAGAGACCTGCGCGGCCGCCGTCGTCACCTCGCCGATGACCTCACGCAATTTTTCCACCATCTCGCGCAGCGCGGTCGCCAATTGTCCCACCTCACCCTTCTGCTCCAACTCGATGGTGACCGTCAGGTCACCACCCGCAACCCGCTTGGAATACTGGACGACTTGCACCAATGGTTCAATGATGGAACGGGCCAGCAAATAGGCCAGGGCGACCAGCATGATCACACCCCCGGCATAAACGCCCAACATTTTGCGGGCCTCGTTCCAGAAAATACCATCCAGGTCATCCATGTACAGTCCAGTACCAACGACCCAGCCCCAGGGAGCAAACCCACGCACAAAAGAGAGTTTGGGCACCGGTTTGTCCAAGCCCGGCTTGGGCCACATATAGTCCACAAACCCCTGGCCATGGGCTTTCACTTCATCCACCATGGCGACAAACAGTGCCTTGCCTGCGGGATCCTTGAAACCGGAAATATCCTTGCCATCCAACTCCGGCTTGAAAGGGTGCATCAGCATGTTGGGGTGCATGTCGTTGATCCAGAAATAATCCTTCTCCTGGTACCGCAGCACTTTGACCCCCGCCAGAGCAAGCTCTTGCGCCTCCTCCCGAGTCAGTTTGCCCGCCTTTTCCTGGTCGTTGTACTGGCTCAACACGCTATAGGCCACATCAGCCAATTCGCGGATTTTGGCCCGCCGACTGCTCATGATCTCCTTGTCCAGCGTGTACAGACCCAACACCTCCCGTCCCGTCAAAAACAGGATCGCCAGACAGATCAGCAGCCAAACACGCATGCTGACACTGGCATTCGAAAAAATTCCTTTTATCATAACACCCCCACGCTTTTAATATCAACAGAGCAAAAAAATTTGCAAGGGCAATCCGCTTGCCCCCCAAAACGATGGCGCACTCTAGCAGATGGCAACGCTCCCCGCAAAAGGAAAAAATAATCCCTGCACAGCCCCACCCACTCATAAATGTAACTTTAATTAAAAACATTACAGGCGTTCCATTATGTAAAGTTTTTCATGCTTGCCGTTGGCTATACATGACAGCCTCTATCAAATCACAATTTATCGCCGTGCCGAAATGTGTTGCCAAACAGGGACACCTTGATATTCGGAAAATGGTTTAGTATGTTTGCGCCAGGTATTGGTGCCAAATGTTCACGACGAGAAAGGCCAATCTCTTACGCTGGAGGTTCCGACATGCGTGTTTTGCCCACCGCGCTGGGTTGGCTGTTTTGTTGTGTGGTTGCGGCATTGTTCTGGAGGTATGTCGGGCAATCTGTTGACCTGCCCGACGTGCCGCCTGGCCGTTATCACTGCCTCTCTTATGCGCCGTTTCGCGACGGACAGGTGCCCTACAACCCGGATCTTTCCATTCCGCGCTGGCAAATCGAGGAGGATCTGGCACAACTGGCTCCCCTGACCGAGTGCGTGCGCACCTATTCGGCCACCCGTGGTCTGGAAGCGGTGGTGGACGTGGCCGCCAAACAGGGTCTGCACGTTCTGCTGGGTACCTGGCTGGGACCGGAACAAGAGACCAACGCCAAACAGATTGCCGCCACGCTGGCGGTGGCCCGGCCTGAGGTGGTCCAGGGCATTGTGGTAGGCAATGAAGTGCTGTTGCGCAAAGAGTTGAGTGCCGACCAGTTGATCGACAATTTGCATCAGATGCGTGCCGGCACCGCCTTGCCCATCACCTACGCGGATGTGTGGGAGTCCTGGCTCAAAAATCCGCAAGTCGCTGATCATGTGGATTTTCTCACCATCCATATCCTGCCCTACTGGGAAGATGAACCGGTGGGCGTACCCCAGGCCCTGGTCCATGTGCAGGAGATTCTACAGAAAATGCGCGCGGCCTTTCCGGGACGCACCATTCTGCTGGGAGAAACTGGCTGGCCCAGTGCCGGACGCAGCCGGCAGCAGGCCGTGCCAGGGGTGGTGGAACAGGCCCGTTTTATCCGCGAATTCATCGCCATGACCACCCGCCAGGCCGTTCCCTACAACCTCATCGAAGCGTTTGATCAACCCTGGAAATCTTTCCAGGAGGGCACCGTGGGCAGCCACTGGGGGCTCTTCAACGCGGCGCGCCACGTCAAGTTTTCCGTGACCGGTCCGGTCAGCGCGCTGCCCAATTGGCCGGTGCCGTGGGCATTGGGTATGCTGTTTTCTCTGTTTTTCCTGGTCCGCTACGGACGACAGCCTTTGGCATTTGGGCGACTGGTCAGCTTGTCGGCCACCGGCTTTCTGGGCGGTGGCGTCGCTTTCTGGCGGTGGCAACAAGTGGCGGATGCCAGCCAGAATAATTGGGATTGGGCCCTGGGCCTGGCTGGCCTGGGCTTGTTGCTCATGGCCACCCTGATGGTGGCGGCGGTCTTGGCAAACCTGTCCGGGACTTGGTTGACGGCCATGCCGTGGGACATGGCCGCCTTGCGTCAGGTGTTGGTGCGACGCCGTCGGCTCCGTGCGGAGGAACAGGCGGGCTTTTATGCGGGCCTGTTGCAGGCCGCCACACTCTTTTCAGCCACCGTGACCGCTTTGAGCCTGGTCATGGACGGGCGTTACCGCGATTTTGCCTCGGCACTCTATATCCTGCCAGCACTTCTGTTGTGGTCACGCTGGCTGCTGCTGGGGCTGCAGACCCAAAGTCGAATGGAAGTTTGGCTCGGCATATTGTTGGTTGGCTGCGCGGTGGCTGGCACGTGGGTCGAACTGCCGGTCAATCGAGAGGCCATGGTGTGGCATGGCGTGCTCGTGCTGCTGGCCCTGCCGTTGCTGCCTTATCGGCGGTTACGGTCACCGCTCAACAGGCAGGATTGATCCCCATTCAAAGTCGTTGGCTTAACAAGATTTCCTGTCGCTGTCCACCACGGCCAGCAGGCCCAGGACAAAGCCTGCCGCCGCCCAGGATACGTTATAAAACACCAACCCTGCGGCTCCCAGGTCCATGGCCAGCCGGCCCCAGATACCCCTTGTGGACCACAAGGCAATCACACCCATCGTCGTGGCCAGATAACCGATCATCTTGAAATGAACCGCCAGGATCAAGGCATGGCGCAACCCGCACCACCAGGGCGCGGTGCCCGCCTGACACAGCAGGCCAATGCTCTCCGGTTCGATGGCATAACGCCGCACCAACGCCATGATCACGCCGATGGTCACCCACTCGGCCACCAGACGCCATGCCATCAAAACCTCGGAGCAGACAGCAGTACCACGATGGTCAACCGGCGCGCCCCGCGACAGGGGACGCCCTCAGGAAGCATCCGTTCCACCCAATCGATCATCGCACGCAGTTCCATATCACTTGTCATTCCACGAAATAAATGCCGAAACCTGTCATGAGTCCGCAGACGACAACAGATACAATATTGAGTTACCACCTGCTCCGTCACCCACCACCGAGAGAGACACCGGACCACGGCGCATTTGACCACAGAGAATGCGCTGAAGGCAAACAAAAATCGTCCAGGAGAGCGCGAGGAAGTTGCATCCGACATGTAAAAATTATTTTTTACACTGCACCCCTGAGTGTAATGAATTTTTACACAAAACACCGCCATTCTGCCGGTGGCACCCTGTCCACATCCTGCCATACAATTTATTTTACTGTTTTATTGCAAAGCGTTACATCACATCACCGCGCAAGACTTCAGATTGGCCTATTGTTTGCTTGATATTGGACAAATTGGACAAGTTGGACAAATTGGACAAAACTGAGGGTAGTTCTGCACTTTCCAAAGACTGGCCGCACGGGAAATCACAAGACCGTCTCCCTGAGGACGGATCGTGTGGTGAGCAGACGGGAAAATGTTGGGACTGGGGTGAGAAATTTTCGTATTGAGATGCACAGAAAAGCCAATGACGCAACCAAGAGCCCAAAGAATTGGACTGTTTGCAAGAGTCCTGCTCGAGTTGAACAATAATGGTGCCTACATTGGCAATACGGACAATGTAAGCGAGACCGGCGTTTTCTTTTCCATCGGCTATCCACCGGTCAAGATCACATTGGGCGAGGTCGGCTTGTTGCACATCATGCCACTCGAAGGACGCCAACCTGTGCCTTGCAAAGTCGCCAGACTGACAGACTCCGGGGTCGCGGTCCAATTCCTTAAAGACTGTCCGACGGGATTGATTTCCAGACTTGTCGCGGCCAGCAAAAACGGTGCATGCACACACACCACAATATGAAACATGCCGCGACCATAAAAGATCATACAAATAAAGAAGATAAACCTGTTTGCTCCAGTGAAGAAGGGAAAGTTCCATCATGCCAGGAGTGATTTCAACCACACGTACCGATCAAGAAACCACCATCAGTATCCGAGGCCGATTCAATTTTGAAATGTATTCCCAGTTCCGAGCGGCCTATCACGAAGACGCCAAGGCAAAAAATGTCCAACGGCGTTATATTGTTGATCTGGCAGGCACGGAATACATCGATTCCTCTGCTCTCGGTTTGTTGCTCATGTTGCGTGGCGAGACAGAAATCAATGGCAAAACGATGGTTGAAATCGTCAACACACGACCGGATGTGCTCATCGTGCTGAAAACAGCCAACTTTCATAGGCTGTTCAAAATCACGTAACCCAACATCAGAAAGAAGAACAGACCAACCGGTCTCTTCCTTCCGCCTTGGCCTGATACAAACGGGCATCGGCTGCTTTCAGCAAGACCTCGGGAGCGAGCGTTCGCGACGGCATCATGCTCGTCCCACCCAGACTGACGGTGACATGATCGGCCACCTTGGAATAGTGGTGCGCCAACCCGAGAGACCGAACGCTCTCGCACAGCTTGTTGCCCACCACCTGCAACCCGGCGCAATCGGTTCCTGGCAGCAAACAGACAAATTCCTCCCCGCCATACCGTGCCAACAGATCCACCGGGCGGGACATGGCATCTGCCAACACCCGGGCGACCTGTTTCAGGCATTCGTCTCCGGCAGCATGACCATAATGGTCATTGAACAACTTGAAATGATCAATATCCAGCAGGATCAGAGCCAGGGCAGTATTATCGCGCACCGCCCGTCCCCACTCCTGTTCCAGATAGTTGTCAAAATGACGACGATTGGGAATACCCGTCAAACCATCCAACATCGCCATGTTTTGCAAAATGGCATTCAACCGGGACAACTCCTCATTTTTTATCGCCAACTGGGCATTCATGGACTGAAGAGCAAGCAAACTTTTCCTTAATGAAATCTGAGTTCTGACCCGTGCCTGCACAATCGCCGGAGAAAGCGGTTTGGTGATATAATCGACCGCACCCAGGGCAAGACCTTTGGCCTCGTCCGCCACCTCACCCAGAGCGGTAATGAAAACAACGGGAATTTCCCGCGTGGCAGAATCCGCCTGCAACCTTGCCAGAACCTGATAACCATCCATGCCTGGCATGACAATATCCAACAAGATCAGGTCGGGAGGTGGCACAAAGCGCACCCGCTGCAGGGCCTGCTCACCACTCCTCGCCAGCAGCAGATCATAGTCACTGCCAAGAAACTCCTGCAATACGGACAAGTTGAAACTCTCATCATCGACAAGCAGAAGGGTCTCACGTTGTGCGGCCATGGTTCAGGCTCCTTGTTGAAAATGGATATCCAGACGACCTGCCCACTCCTCCAGACAGGCCAGTGCCTCTTCAAATCGGTATTCATCCACACACGTTGCCAGCCTGGCCAACAGCGGGTCTGCTGGATCGTTCACGAGTACACGCAACTCCTTCACCTGGGCGGAGGATCTGGAATGACCAAACCGCAGCAAAGGGACCAACGCTTCCACACAGGGCGTCACGGCTGACCGTTCAACCAGCCCAGGCGGGCGCACGGCCTCTGTCACCACCGGGGCGGGGGACTCTTGCAGCATGGGCGCAATCTGCTGCCACACCAGAACGGCCTGCTGCTCCAGCACAGCCATGGCCGAGGCACACTCCGCGCCGGTTTCCCCCCCAAACTGCCGCAACCGTGTTTCCAGCACCTGGGCCGCCCGCCCCAGGTCACGCGCACCCAAAGTCATGGCAACCCCTTTGAGCGTATGCGCCAAACGCATGGCCTCCTCCCGCTGCCCGGACGACAGCAAGGTATCCAGCCGGGCAACCACCAAATGGTAATCCTGGTAAAAGCTGCGCAACAATTGATCAAACAGGATGGCATTGCCACCCAGTTGCCGCACGCCGGCCTCCCGATCAACGGCCAGCGTACTGGCCAGTCTCTCCGCTTGTGACGAATGGTCTGCACCCTGCCAAGTCGACGCAGGGAGGCATTGGCCGGTGGAGAGCCACCTGCCCAACAGTTCAAACAACTGTTCGGGATCAATCGGCTTGGCAAGATGATCGTCCATACCGGCTGCCAGGCATTTTTCCCGATCTCCCCGCATGGCATGGGCCGTCATGGCCACAACCGGCAGCCCGTGCAGATGTGGAGTACGACGGATCGCACGGACCACCGCATAACCATCCATTTTCGGCATCTGGATATCCAACAGCACCAGATCAAAAGGCTCCCGGTCAAGCCATGCCAACGCCTCCTCCCCGTCGGAGGCAATCACAACCAGCAACCCGTTGGACACGAGCAGTTCCTTGGCCACCTGCTGGTTGATGACATTGTCCTCCACCAGCAGAATGCGCTTCCCCAGCATCGACTGGATGGCCGCGCCAGCCAGGGCAGAGCGGGCACCGTTGTCCTGTCTGGCCTCCCAGACAACCCGTTCCGATGCGCCGGAACCCCCGGCACCAAACCAGGCAGAAAAGGAAAAACGGCTGCCAACACCGGGCACGCTCTCCACCTGGATTTCCCCCTCCATCATCGCTACTAGGCGTTGACAAATGGAGAGTCCCAGGCCGGTTCCGCCATAACGGCGTGTCGTGGTGCTGTCCGCTTGGACAAAAGCCTGAAATAAATCCTTCTGTTGCGCAGCGGTCAAACCAATACCGGTATCCAAGACGACAAACCCCACCTGAACCCGCTGCGCCATGACCGCCAATGCCTGGACAGTGATCTCAACATGGCCACGCTCGGTAAATTTGATCGCATTATTGGTGAGGTTGAGCAAAATTTGCCCAAGGCGCAACGGATCGCCGACCAATCGATTGGGGACATCAGACGCACACGTCAGTTCCAGACGCAACGCTTTCTCGCCCGCCTTGACCCCCATCATGTCCAGCACATGGTTCAACACATCGTCCAGGCGGAATTCAATCGTCTCCAGGGCGAGCTTGCCGGCCTCGATCTTGGAAAAATCCAGAATATCATTGAGAATGCCGAGCAGGTTGCGCGCCGAATATTGAATCTTGTCCAGATAATCCCGCTGTTTGTCTGTCAGGCCGGTCTGCAACACCAGGTGCGTCATCCCCAGGATGGCATTCATCGGGGTACGAATCTCATGGCTCATATTGGCCAGAAAATCCCCTTTCAAACGGTTGGCCTGATCCGCCAACTCCCGGGCATCCACCAGGGTCTTTTCCACTGCCTTGCGGGCGGTCAGGTCGGTCAGAATACCGACAAACATCCGTTCCTCGCCAACCCCCAACTCGCTGACCGCCAAATTGAGCGGAAAAACATCTCCATCCCGTCGAACACCATTCACCTCCCGGCCCACACCAATAATCTTGTGAATACCGCTGGCCTGATACTCTTGCAGATAGCGGTCATGCTGTTCCCGATGCGGAGAGGGCATTAACAGCGTGACATTCTGTCCAACCACCTCTGCAGCGGCATAACCGAACAACTGCTCTGCCGCCGGATTGAACAAGCACACCGTACCCGCCCAATCAATGGTCACAATGGCACTGACCGCCGTCTCGACAATGGCCCGAATGGTCGCCTCACTGCGCCGCAATTGGTTTTCCGATTTTTTGCGCAAAGTAATATCAGCCATAATGCCGACATACATGCGCACACCGCCCGCCACCATCTCACTGACCGTCAGTTCCAGAGGCACCAGAGTGCCGTCCGCCCGCAACCCCTCCACTTCGGTCGCCACACCAATCATTGTGCTGGTGCCCGACACCCGATAGGTTGCGAGCCCCTGATCATAGGCAAGATGACAATGCTCAGGCATCAACCGCTTGACGGAACATCCGATCACGGCTTCGGCAGTGTGCCCGAACAGCCGCTCGGCAGCGGCATTGAAAGATTGAATCTGCCCGGCCTCGTCGACGGTGACAATCGCATTGACGGCCTGTTCAATGATGACCCGCTTCAATTGCGAGAGCGTCTCCGCCAGATCTTTCTGGGTCTGCTCACGCTGTTGTACCATCCGGGACATCAATTGGGTCAGGAAGACCAACCCGCCGAAATCGTCACCCAGTACCGGTTGCCCAGTCGCCTGCAACAACTGGTTGGCGGTCTGTCGCAGCGAGGCCAACACCTCGGCTTGCGCCTGCAACTCGCGTCGCAGACGTTCATTGACCTGATTCAACTCCTCCGAAGAGAGGGTAAGACTGCGATCACACAAGACCAGGTCCCGTTCATACCGTTCGTAAGCCTGACTGACACTCTGCAAAAACAGCGCATCGACAGGCACGGTCCACCGACCGTTCTGCGCCGCCGCCTGCCGCTGCGCCAGGTATTGCTCGACACTGCCCCCCTCCCCCAGGTCCAGTGCCTTCTGCAATTGGAGTTGCAGCAGACGGTGCATCTTATTCATCTTCACCAATCAGGGCGATGGTCATGGTCTGGTTATGCAGTGCGCACGACGGGGTTGCGCCGATGGGTCCGATCTCCCCATGGGCATAGAAGCCCGCCACCGTATGGTGCCGACCCAGCCTGTTTTGCACGGCCTCCACCTCCTCGACAATCCGCTCCCCCAGGATCAGCTTTCTCCCGACACAACTGATCAACAAACCCAACCCAGGCGTGGTTGCTGCCATGTTTCCCAACACACCGTCCGCAGCCTGCCTGGCACCATCGACCAGTTTGGCCGTCGTGACGTGCATCAACCGCAAACAGCCCTCCGGGTTGATATCTCCTCCCAGAATCAGGCCTTTGCTCTGGGGATCGCTGCCCAACACCGTGCGTATCACCCCATCCGACACGTCAGAAGTGGCAGACGGGTACATCTCAAACGGAAACCGCAGGCCGGACTCGGGAAACTCTTTGGCATATTCCCCCAGGTAGCGGAAATAAAGGTCCATGGCGGGTTCGCCATCCAGTTCGAGCAACAGATTGCCCTGACAGCGGGTCACCTGGCGCAGGGGACCAAAGGGCACCCACCCGCCCCGCGAACAACAGCGAATCACCAACTGTGCGCCATACAACCCCACAGCCACCACCTGATGCGCCGAACTCCCGGTGGCGGTCATCACCAGGGTTTCCCGGATGACACCAGACTCACAGGCCAACCCACCCAAGATGAGTTGTTCCTGCCCAACAACACTCTGCAACCCGGCGAGCAAGGCACTGCCGTTGACCGCCAACCCAGGCGCAAACAGCAGGAGAGCCCGCAACCCCGGCCGGGACAAAGCGTTACCGATCTCCACCCCGGCTTGCCAGGAATCGCCCAGGCCGGACACGTTGGCCAGCGCAGTCTGTACGCTGCCCGAACGGAAACGAACCGCCGTGACCACACAAGACCCGTCACGGGTGCCCTGATTGGAGATTTCACCCGCCGTCGAGACACCCACACAGTGCGCAGACGGAAAGGCAGACAACAACTTGGCCAGGGTCGCCTGGGTCAGGAAATAGTGCTTGTCTGCAAAGACCAGCACCAGCATGGGATCAATCCGTTGCAAAGGTTCGAGCAGACTTTCGTCTAGTTCTAATTGATAAAACTGAACCTGCCTGACATCCATTTTAATAATCCTGATCAGAAAAAATTCGCAAAAAAACAATTTAAATAAACTAAACGACACCGCAAAACCCCTTTGCCAACCCTGCTGACAATAAAACTAAAGGAAGGCAGCGCACCCAAAACCTGTGGAGCAGCCGGGGTATGAATCCACAAGTTCGGAAGAATAGTACCAGAAAGAGAAGAGAAAAGGCAATCCAATTTTGCCTGGATCCCATTTTTTATGACCGTCCAATCACCCTGTCGTCCGCCAATGGGATCTGATCGTGTGTGTGAAAACACACAGTCACTGCGGCAAATGACACACAGGTTGCAATCTCCGCAAAATTCAATTATTTGATGTATATAGATATTACTATTGGAACAGTTCTTGCGGACAGCGGGGCATCGTTGAATACTGCAAGGAGGAGAGCACATGTCCCGTACAATTTCTTACCTGTCCTTGGCCATCCTGGGCGCATGGCCGGTACCTGGTATAGCCGGAGACGATATCCCGGCGGCCACAGCCCAGCCAACGCCCGTTGGCGCGCCAGGAGAGGGCAACACCCCGGCGGTCGTGATGCAAGAGGTGGTGGTGAGCGCACCGCGTATCGAGGAGTCTGGTCTGCTGAATGGTTCCCAACTGGGCAGGGGCGACCTGACTCCCCTGCAGTCTGCCAACAGCGATACCGCCAGCCTGTTGGCAAATCAACCGGGGGTCAGCCTCTACCGCAATGGGGGCGTCTCCAGCCTGCCGGTCATACATGGCCTGGCGGATGACCGTCTGCGTGTGCAGGTGGATGGCATGAACCTGATTTCTGCCTGCGCCAACCACATGAACCCACCGCTTTCCTACATCGATCCGACCAACGTCGGCAGCGTCCAGGTGTTTGCCGGCATCACGCCCGTCAGTGTGGGCGGTGACAGTATCGGTGGCACCATCCAGATGAATTCCACAGCACCGGAGTTTGCCAAACCAGGGGCAGGCCCCCTGCTCAAAGGAGAAGCCGGTGCATTCTACCGCAGCAATGGCGATGCCAGAGGGGGCAATCTGGCCGCGACCGTCGCCAGCGAGCAACTCAACCTGACCTATACGGGTTCCACCGCACAATCCGACAATTACCAGGCGGCCCGTGATTTTAAACCGGCCGGACTGGCCGCAGCAGATCGGGGCTGGCTGGGGGGAGATGAGGTCGGATCCTCACGCTATAAAACGGAAAATCAAGATATTGGACTGGCACTGCGCCATGACAACCATTTACTTCAATTGAAGCTGGGGGTACAGGAGATGCCCTACCAGGGATTTCCGAACCAGCGCATGGATATGACCGAAAACGACAGTGTGCATGGCATTTTGCGCTATACCGGGCAATACCGGTGGGGTGCCCTGGAGGCAAGCATTTATGATGAACATACGCGGCACAGGATGAATTTTGCCGACGACAAGCAGTTCCAGTACGGGACGCTGCCCGCCAGTCCCGTGAACGGGATGCCCATGCATACGGATGGAGAAAATCGGGGCGCGCTGCTCAAAGGGGATATCATCCTGTCAGATCGTGACATTCTCCGGGTGGGAACCGAAGTCCAGCGATACCGTCTGGACGATTGGTGGCCGCCCTCCGGCGGAATGATGATGTCTCCCAACACATTCTGGAACATTCATGGCGGCCAGCGAGACCGTCTTGCTCTTTTCGCCGAGTGGGAAGCCCGCTGGAATGCGCAATGGACCAGCCAATTGGGCGTGCGAGGGGATCAGGTCAGCATGGATACGGGCACCATTCAAGGTTACAATAACTGGTATGGCAATCCGTCGAATCCGACCAGCATTCCGGGAGCATTCAATGCGGCCAACCGTCAGCGTACCGACAACAACCTGGACCTGACCGCGC
This sequence comes from Magnetococcales bacterium, assembly GCA_015233035.1. Lineage (GTDB taxonomy): Bacteria > Pseudomonadota > Magnetococcia > Magnetococcales > Magnetaquicoccaceae > Magnetaquicoccus. The sequence goes on along the minus strand of JADFYM010000036.1, from coordinate 3,954 downwards.
TGGTGCGCTATACGCCAGGGGCAACAAACAGCTTTGAAGCCGGTTATGCCCAGAAAACCCGCTCGCCCAATCTGTACGAACGGTACGCCTGGTCAACCAACGCCATGGCGATGGAAATGGTCAATTTTGCCGGTGATGGCAACTATTATGTCGGCAATCTCAACCTGAGACCGGAAGTGGCCCATACCGTGAGCGCGACGGCCGCCTGGCACGATGTCACCCAGGAACGGTGGGGACTGAAAATAACGCCCTATTTGACCTATGTGCATGACTATATCGATGCCAAACGGCTGCCTGCCAGTGCTGCGACCACCTTCGTCTCTCTCCAGTTTGTCAACCAGTCGGCGCGCCTGTACGGGGTGGATGTTTCCGGTTCTTTTGCCGTGGCGGACACGCGGGATTACGGCCGTTTCACCGGGACAGGCCTGCTGAATTATGTGCGGGGCGAGAACGAGACAACCGGGGACAATCTCTATAACATGATGCCCCTGAACGGAAAACTGGCCATCGTGCAGAGGGTGGGCAATTGGACCAACACCGTTGAGGAACAACTGGTTGCGCCCAAGACAGCGGTCTCGCAAACCAGAGATGAACTCAAAACGGGCGGTTATGGCCTGCTCAATCTGCGTACCAGCCATCCATGGCATCAGGTGCGCTTTGATGTCGGTATCGAGAATCTCCTGGACAAATTTTATAATCCTCCGTTGGGCGGAGCCTATGTCGGTCAAGGTGCCACCATGTCAGGCGGTGCGATCCCCTGGGGCATTCCCATCCCCGGCAGGGGACGTTCGATCCATGCCGGTATGACCGTGACCTTCTGACAATCGATCCAACAACACCACCGATCTGCATGGGGACCACAGGGATGACGGCCATTTTTGCACCTGTTCCGCTGGTTGGAGCCGGCCCGGCCAGCCGGGTTTGGCAACCGTTTTGCCTTGCCCTGCTGCTGCATGTCGTGGCGATTGTTGTCTTGACGGCCAGGACACCCGTCCTGGGGGAACCGGTGCACACGGCGTTATTGGTCGAGCTCATCGCCCTGCCCGCCCCCGTTCCGGCAGCGGCCCAGCCTGCCGCCCCGGTGTCACCCCCCAGCGCGCCACCTCCGGTGCCCCAGGAGGTGGCCGTCGCACCACCCCCACCGGTCCCACCCTCCACCAGGGCGGCCGTGCCGCCGCCACCCAGCAAAAAGATCCCTGGGCCCCAACCGGTCAAGATATTGCGGCCCAGGATCCCCACCCCCGTCCAGGCGGCTGCCCGGCCTGCTCCGGCGATCTCCGCGTCGCCGGGGCTCCCGGACACAGCCATGCCACCACTCACCCCGGTTGCCATCGATCAACCGCCAGACCGGCAGGCCACCTATGCCAACAACCCCAAACCCGACTATCCGCCCGCTGCCCGACGCCTGGGCTACGCAGGGTCGGTGGAGTTGACCGTGGCAGTGACAGAGACTGGTGAGGTGGCGCGGGTGGTGATCCAGCGCAGTTCCGGCTTTGCGGTCCTGGATCAGGCGGCGATGGCGGCGGTCTCCCAGTGGCGGTTTGTGCCCGCACAACACAACGGTCAGCCCATTGCGACCACTCTCACGCTGCCGGTCCGGTTTCAGTTGCACACGGAATAAACCTCTTGCGGGTACCGGCCCCCCTCTGCTGGCCGCTGCCTGGTCAATTTTTTGGTTGCGGCTTGTCCTGGATCAAGGATAATGGGCGCATCATGCGTTTTAATTGTCTTTTGGGTACTGGATACTTGTGGAACAATTTTCTCTGCTGATTCCTCTCCTGTTGGCCTTGTCCAGTCTCCTGCACTGTCTGGGGATGTGTGGCGGCATTGTGGGGGCGATGACGTTTCACCTCTCGGCAAACACGACAAAAAAGATTTGGCCATTTTTGTTGGCGGCCAATATCGGGCGTCTGGCCAGTTATTCGGTGGCGGGGGGATTGGTCGCCATGTTTGGACAAACCCTCTTTTCCACCCTGTCACCCGTTTATGGACATGCCGTGTTGCAGGGATTGGCTGGCTGTATTCTGGTGGGCAATGGACTGTTCTTGCTGGGCCGTTTTCCAGAAATGCGTCGCATTGAGGGATTGGGCAACCGGCTTTGGCAGGGACTGGAACCCCTGGCCAACCGTTTCATGACACCGCAAACGGTGTGGCAGGCCTTTCTGTTTGGCATCGTGTGGGGTTGGTTCCCCTGCTCTCTGGTGTATGGGGCACTGTTGTGGAGCAGTGCATCCTGTTCGGTCCCGTCCGGTGCCCTGGTCATGCTGTTGTTTGGCGCAGGAACATTACCCATCCTGCTGTCGACAGGATGGTTGACCGGCCGTTTGGTCCAATCGGGCCACCTGGCCCGGTTTGGGAAGATGACCGCCGCCCTTTTGCTGGGAATTGGGCTGTTCAACGTGATCTCACTGGGCTGGACAATGCACAATCCCCATGTACATGACACCCTCAAAACCGTCAACTGCTTGATTCTGCCATGAATGCTACTGCGCCATTGGAGATGATGGGAACGGCCCCGGCCTTTTTGTCCGTTGTGCGGGCATCCCGGCTCGTGGCTGGCACGGATGCCACTGTGTTGATCCAGGGCGAAACAGGCGTCGGCAAGGAATTGCTGGCCCAATCCATACATGAGGCCAGTCGGCGTGCCGCCGGATCTTTCGTGCCCATCAGTTGCCCGGCGTTGTCCGAAACCCTGGCAGAGAGTGAACTGTTCGGCCATGCCAAGGGTGCGTTCACCGGTGCCATCGCCCGGCAGAGCGGCCGTATCGCTGCGGCCCATAGAGGAACCTTGTTTCTGGACGAGGTGGGCGACATGCCGCTCTCCATCCAGCCAAAGATGCTGCGTTTTTTGGAAAATGGCGAGTGCCAGTCCCTGGGACAGGAACATCCCCAGCGTGTCAACGTCCGGGTGATTGCCGCCACCAACTGGGATTTGTCTGCCATGGTCGCCGCCGGTCAATTCCGCCGGGATCTCTTTCACCGCTTGCAGGTTGTGCCTCTGGTTCTCCCCCCCTTGCGGGAACGCGGCCATGATGTGGTGTTACTGGCCAACGCCTTTCTGACCTTTTTTGCCACCCGGCACGCCATTGCCGCCCCGGCTTTTTCGCGTGCCGCCCTGGCATTGTTGTGTCAATATGCCTGGCCGGGCAACATTCGGGAATTGCGCAACCTGTGCGAACGCGGGGCAATTTTTCATGCCGGACAAGAGATTGGCACGGAGTTCATCCAGGCGCAACTCTCCATCCCGGCCCTCTCCGCCTGCCCCACTGGTACAGCCCCCACTCTTTCCCTGCCCGACAATGGACTGAGCCTGGATTTGCTGGAAAGAGACTTGATCTGCGCCGCTTTGGACCGCACCCGCAGCAACCGTACACATGCCGCAAAATTATTGGGTTTGAGTCGTGATGCCCTGCTCTATCGCATGAAAAAGCACGCCCTGCGCTGATCCGGCATGATTGCGGGGTCCAGGGGGATTATCCCCCTGGTGGGGTCCCTACCCTATGCACACAATTATTGAAACCCTTCCCATCGGGTCATGGTCATGATTCAATCGTGACCGATGTACATGAGGAAGGTGCTTCGGGTGGTCGCAGACCACATGTGTGTTCGGTTGCAGGGGAGACTGGAATATGAACGAGTTGATACTGGGCTTTTTTGGCGATGCGCGTTTAAAAAAAAGGGCGGCAATTTTTGCAGTGCATCATGGATACTGGCAAGGTTACACTGCGTATCATTGGAGGTAACCGTGCCGGAGAGGTGTCTTTTCACCGGTTTTTGCGTAATCCTTTCGTGCAGATATGCGAGATGATTGAGACTGCGTCTAAGCGACTGGAACCTATCGTTTCAGGGAAACATGTCCTGGCCATCCAGGACACAACTGAGTTGAATTATGAAAGCCATCGTGGCCGAAAGCGCGGCTTTGGAATGGTGGGGGACGGCAGGAACATTGGCTTT
>JADFYM010000369.1 GCA_015233035.1 Magnetococcales bacterium | reverse complement strand
GCCCAACGACCCACCCGCAAGATGTTTACGTCAGACGCTCATACCAGAGCCAGTCGGAGATGTCCAGACAAAAACAGTACCGCCGTGATTCTGCATCGTTTCCGGTCTGGAACAAATTCACCCTGGGTGGCAGGGATCTTTTGGTTGCGTTGTCCCGATTGCACAGTATAGAATCAATCAGATGCTGGACTCTTTGTTACAGCAGGGAACAACGTGTTTTTTTGGGGGTATACCTGATGACCTCGCTGCAACGCTATGTAATCAGTGTGTTGCTATTGGTGCTGGGGGTTTGTGCTGGCACGGCCGCTGATTTTGTCATGGTTGCAGAATCCGAACGTGAGCATTTCGCCTCGATGCGCCATATGGTGGGGGAAGCTGCCCAGGAAATGAGTGCGCAGACCATGAACGGTCAGACGATGGGTATGGCATTGCTGCTGGGCATCAACGAGCCGATACTCAAAAAGGCTGCCCGGGGTGAGGTGCCGCTGGATGCACCGGAGGTGTTGAACAAACTGGCCGCAGCGGCCCAACTGGTACAGGCCGACGGCGTTTATATTCTGGATGGCAAGGGTCTGGTCGTCGCCCATCAGACCAAACATGTTTCTTCCACGGGCAAAAATCTCTCCTTCCGGCCCTATTGGCAGCAGGCCATGTCCGGTCGCAATAATATTTATGCCGCAGTGGGCACGACCAGCGAGGAGCGGGGGCTGTATGTCGCCGCCCCTTTGCACGCGACCGATAAACAAGACGGTGCCATTATCGGCGTCGTGCTCATCAAGCTGCTCGCCGACTATCTGGACAGTCAACTGGCCGTTCTGGGTTCTCATGCCCTGTTGTTGTCGCCACAATCGGTGGTGTTTGCCTCATCGGTGAAAGAGTGGCTTTACCGCATGGGGGAGGAGACCGCACCCGCCAAGGTGGCCGCCATTGCCCAACTCAAGCAGTTCGGCAAGGTATTCGAAAAATCCACCATCCAACAGTTGCCGATCGCATTGAACCGTCCTTTCGCAGAGTTGAACGGTGTTCGTTATGCCGTTGTGCAAGGCGATGTGGACTGGCATGATCCGTCCGGTCTGTGGAAATTGGTTGTACTCCAGGATGTGCGTGTTTGGCTGAGGCTGTCCCGGCGTCTGGTGGCGGATGTACTGACTGGGTTGGGTGCCTGTCTGGCTGCCGCCCTGGTGCTGCTGCGCCGCAAGGCACGGTTGAATGAACAGAAAAGTCGCGCCGAGTTGCTGGCCGTCCATACCAAATTGGAAGAACATGCCAGCCAGATGGAATCCCTGGTGGAGGAGAGGACCAAGGATCTGGTCACCAGTCAGGGCAAACTGGAAAACCTGATCCAGACGGGTCTGGAACTGGGGCGTGAACTCAACCGCATGGAATTGCTGCGCAAGATGCTGTTTGGTGGCCGTGACCTGCTGCATTGTGATGCGGGAACCTTATATCTGGTCACAGAGCGCAAGACATTGCGCTTCGCCATGCTGACCAATGACGATGATGTCTTGCCATCCTTCGAGATTCCCCTTTATGACGAAACAGGTGCCCCTGTCGAACGCTTTATATCCACCTGGTGCGCTTTGCACAACACTCCGGTGATTATAGATGATATCTATCAGGAAACGCGCTTCGACGTGTCCGGCACCAAAAAATTTGACGCAGGTAGCGGTTATCGAACGGTCTCCATGTTGACCGTTCCGCTTGCACCCCGTGAGGGAGAAGTGATCGGTGTGTTGCAGTTTCTGAATGCCTTGGATCCCGTCACCAAGCAGGTGACCACCTTCCACCCGGAATTGGTCCGTTTCGTCACCGCCATGGCGGCGCAGGCCGGTGTCGCACTCGACAACCACCAATTGATCGAATCGCAGAAAGAATTGATGGATGCGTTGATCAAACTGATTGCGGGTGCCATTGATACCAAAAGTCCCTACACGGGTGGTCACTGTGAACGTGTGCCGGAATTAAGCCTCATGCTGGCCGAAGAGGCCAGCCGGACTGCGGAAGGTGAACTCGCCGATTTTCGCTTTGAAACCGAAGAAGAGTGGCGCGAATTCCGTATCGGTGCCTGGCTGCACGATTGTGGCAAGGTCACCACCCCGGAATATGTGGTTGACAAGGCCACCAAGCTGGAGACCATCTATAACCGTATCCACGAGATTCGTCTGCGTTTTGAGGTGCTCCTGCGCGATGCCATGCTGGACCGCTTGACCGCCATCGCCAACGGTGAGGCGGTCGACTCGGCCACCCAGCGTTTCGAGGCCCGCAAGCTCCAACTCATTGATGACTTTACCTTTGTAGCCAGATGCAACCTGGGTGATGAGTTTACCGCCCCGGCTCAAATCGAACGGTTGCAGCGTATCGCCGAGGAGCGTTGGCAACGCCATTTTGATGACCGTCTCGGGTTGTCTCATGCGGAGCTTAACCGCCATACGACAGCGGCCGCACCGCTGCCAGTGACCGAAAAGCTGTTGGCCGACAAGCCGGAACATATTATTCCCCGAACGGAGACCTGTGTCGATGACCCGAAATATGGCTTCCAGGTGAATGTGCCGGAACATCTATATAATTACGGTGAGTTGTACAATTTGAGCATCGGTCGCGGCACACTCGCCGAAGAAGAACGCTTCAAGATTGTCGAACATGTCATCCAGACCATCGTGATGCTTGAGCAATTGCCTTTGCCAAAAAATATGCAGAGAATACCGGAATATGCCGGTGCCCATCATGAGACGTTGATCGGGACGGGATATCCACGCAAGCTCAACAAGGACAAACTGTCCATCCCCTCGCGCATCATGGTGATCGCCGATATCTTTGAGGCACTGACCGCCTCCGATCGACCGTACAAATTGCCCAAAAAACTGTCTGAAGCGGTAAAGATATTATTTTTCTTCAAGAAGGATGGACACATCGATCCAGCACTGTTTGATCTGTTTCTGCAATCGGGCGTCTATCGGCGTTATGCCGAGAAATATTTGCGGCCTGAGCAGATTGACGATGTGGATATCAAGCCCTATCTGTCTTTGGTAAAGCAAGTCCCGGTCAATACATAGGAGAATATTATGGCAGAAGAAAAAAAGGATCCCTGGCTGAATTATCTGGCATTGACAACAGTGATTTTTGCCGTGTGTGCGACGTTGGCCACATTTGGGGTGTCCAAAAACGGCCTCCACGGTCCAAATTTATTGCCCAGGATCTGGGCCTCGTCAGCAGACACCTCACTGCCCCCCCATTCAATATTTTGGGACATTGACCGGATTTTCAGCATAGTCCC
>JADFYM010000368.1 GCA_015233035.1 Magnetococcales bacterium | reverse complement strand
GCTCAGAAGATGCGGCAACTGACTATGAGTGTGCGGTTGGTATTTGACTACCTCCGTATGACGCAAAACACCTGTCGCGCTACCGTTTCGTAGCTTCCCTGGCCGAGAACAAATTTACCGTGAATTGACTGGACGAAAGCGCGAGGATAAGGGTAAAATGTTATAGACTTCTCTCCACCTTGGCCGTCCATCGGCGGCACAATCTTTTGTGAAGGGACAGCAATATGAAACAACGCCGGTTGATCAGCTTTGATTATGCCCTGAAACGACTCTTGCGCAGCAAGGCCAACTTCGAGATTTTGGAAGGTTTTCTCAGTGAACTGCTCCATGATGAGGTGCGCATCCTGGAGGTTCTGGAAGGAGAAAGCAACAAGACTTCCCAGCGCGATAAATACAACCGGGTGGATCTCAAGGTAAAAAATGCCCAGGGCGAGGTGATCATCATTGAACTCCAATACGAACGGGAGTCGGATTATCTGCAACGTCTCTTGTACGGCATGGCCAAGACTGTCACCGAACATATTGCGGAGGGCGAACCCTACTCAAACATCGTGAAGGTCATTTTTGTGAGCATTCTCTATTTTGACCTGGGTCGTGGCACCGATTATGTCTATCGGGGCACCACCTCTTTCCGGGGGATGCACACCCACGATGAATTGGACTTGAGCGAAGGACAGAAGGCCTTGTTTCACCGGGACTCGGTGGCCGCACTGTTCCCGGAATATTACCTGATCAAGGTGAAAAGCTTTGACGATATCGCTCGAGACACCCTGGATGAGTGGATCTATTTTCTCAAAAATGAGGAAATCCGTGAAGATTTTACCGCACGCGGCCTGCTCAAGGCCAAGGAACAACTCGATATATTGAAACTGCCCGAACGGGAGCGGCAGTCTTACGAATACTACAAGGATGACCTGCACTATCAAGCCAGCATGGTGCAATCCACCTATGGGATGGGCAGGCTGGAAGGCTTGCAGGAAGGCTGGCAGGGCGGTCTGCTGGCCGGTGCGCAAAAAGGCCGCCAGGAGGGTGAAACCGCCCTGCTTTTGCGTCTGCTGCAACGCCGTTTTGGCGACTTGCCTCCCTGGGTCAGTCAAAAATTGGCCCAGGCTGATCCATCCGCGCTGGAGGCCTGGAGCCTGCGGTTTGTGGATGCCCAAACGCTGGATGGCGTCTTTGCGGACGGGTTGTAAGGCACCATTGCGCAGGAGAAACGACCATGCACCCTTTATTGGCCCAACAAATAAAACAGACCTTTGGCCTGGACGCAGAAAAACTGGCGGCCGTGCTGGCAGAGTTGCGCCCCCTGGGCGAGGACAAGACCCTGTCTGGCCAGGCCGCCGGGCTGTTGGCGGGGCTGCCCGCATTTTTTCAGCAAACCGATCAACATTATGCGCAGAACGAATGCGAACTGCTCCTCTTCGGCACGGTGTTTGATCGGGCCGGAGAGGCCATCGTGGTGACCGATGCGCAAGGATTGATCACCAACGTCAATCCCGCCTATGAACGGATTACGGGCCACCGACGGGAAGAGGTGTTGGGCAAAAATCCCAACATCAACAAATCCGGGCGGCACGATCTGGCCTTTTATCAAGACATGTGGGGGCAACTCCTCGAGACCGGCCATTGGGCAGGGGAAGTCTGGGACCGGCGCAAGGATGGCGGACTTTACCCCAAATGGCTTTCCATCAACGCCATTCGCGACGCCAGCGCGACCTTGACCCATTATGTGGCCATTTTTCTCGACATCAGCGACCAGAAGGATGCGGAACACCGCCTGGAACGATTGGCCTTCTATGATGCCCTGACCGGTCTGCCCAACCGGCTGTTTTTTCGCGACCGCCTGGCGCACGCCATTGCCCAGGCCAGACGCCAGGGGAGCCAAATGGCCTTGCTGTTTGTCGACCTGGATCGTTTCAAGTGGGTCAACGACACCATGGGCCATGCGGCGGGGGATGACCTGCTCAAGGAGATCGCTTGCCGCCTGCAAGGCTGCGTCCGCGAATCTGATACCGTGGCCCGCCTGGGCGGGGATGAATTTACCCTCATCCTGACCAACGTGGACCATTCGGACCATGTCGCCATGCTGGCGCAAAAGCTGATTGCCGCCATACGGGAACCGGTCATCCTGTTGGGCCAGAATGTTCATGTGGGGGTCAGCGTGGGTATCGCCCTCTTTCCAAAAGATGCCAACGATATGGAAACATTGATCAAATATGCTGATATCGCGATGTATCAGGCCAAGGGGGCTGGCCGCAACACCTTCCGCTTTGTCTCCGCCGACCTCCATGCCAAAGCCTTCAACCGGATTGCCATGGAGGACGACCTGCACCAGGCCCTGCAACGGCAGGAACTGATCCCCTATTATCAACCCAAGCTGGATCTGGCCACCCAGCGGTTGAGCGGAGCGGAGGCCCTGGCCCGCTGGGTCAAACCGGATGGCTCGCTGGTGCAACCCAACCAGTTTATCCCCCTGGCGGAGGAGACGGGGCTGATTTTGCCCATCGGCCAACGGATTTTGACCATCGCCTGCCGCAACACGGCGGCCTGGACCCAGGGGCAGTCGTTGCCATTCAAAATGGCCGTCAATATCTCTTCCCGGGAATTCCAGCAACCCAATCTGCTGGAGCAGATCAGCCATACCTTGCAGGAGACCGGCCTGCCGGCGGAACGCCTGGAGATCGAGATCACCGAAAGCATGGTGATGGGCAACGTGGAGAAGGCCATTGCCGTCATGCACGGTCTGCGCAATCTGGGCATCTCCCTGGCCATGGATGATTTTGGCACCGGTTATTCCTCCCTGGGTTATCTGCGGCGGTTTCCGCTCAATATTCTCAAGATTGACCAATCCTTCGTGCGCCATCTGCCCGGTGGTCAGGGGGAGGGAGCCATTGTGGACGCCATCCTCGCCATGGCCCACGGTCTGGGCTTGAAGGTGGTGGCGGAAGGGGTTGAAACAGAGGAACAACTGGAATATTTGCGCCAGAGAGAGTGCGAAACAATTCAAGGATATCTGTTTGGCAAACCCATGCCGGAAGCCGCATTTTTGACCTTTTTGCGCCAGTACACCGGGTAGCAGTGATGCCTCTTCTGGGGGGGCGGGTATCCCCCCCCGGCGGGACCACTGGAACGCGCCTACCCTGGGGAATCCCACGGTAAATTTGTTCTCGGCCAGGGAAGCTACGAAACGGTAGCGCGACAGGTGTTTTGCGTCATACGGAGGTAGTCAAATACCAACCGCACACTCATAGTCAGTTGCCGCATCTTCTGAGCTA
>JADFYM010000367.1 GCA_015233035.1 Magnetococcales bacterium | reverse complement strand
CCTGCATGGTCCGTGGGTAGTCAACCCCTGGGATTGGGTGTCTGGTGGTCTCCATGCAGGGATGGTACAAGCATCACTGACTTGAGTCAAGTGGATAGCACTTAAACGAAGTGGATACCTAGTTTTTAAAATTGGGCCGGTTCGGCGGCAATGTATACCAACGGCCTTTGCCCATAAAAAGGATTGGCCTTGCCCTCTTTCGAGGAGACCAGGGAGGCTGCCACGGCGCAGAGAGCGAACAGGCTGCGGATGCGCTGTCGTCTTTCCTGGGATCGCGGGCGTCTCGCCCGCCTTTTTTTTCCACAACAAGCGTGCATCCACGACCTTGTTGCGGGCGAGATGCCCACAGTCCCAGGGAAAAGCCCAGTCCTGCCGGCTCCAATTTGAAACGCGATTTTCTGCGCTGTGTATGGCGGGATGGGCTTAACGATCTGAGATCACTTCCAGCAGTTCCACGTCAAAAATCAGCGTGGAGGAGGGGGCGATCAACAATCCGGCTCCCCCGCTGCCATAGGCAATGTCCGGGGGAATGACAAAACGATATTGGCTCCCCACCGACATCAATTGCAACCCCTCCCGCCAACCCGAGATGACCTCCAGCAGACCAAACGCGATGGGCTGTTGCCGGGCATAGGAGCTGTCAAATTCTATACCATTGACCAGTGTGCCCCGGTAATGCACCAATACCCGACTGGAAAATCCCGGCTTTGGCCCCTCTGCTGCCCGCAATACTTCCCATTGTAAACCGCTGCGCGTGGTCGTCACCTCAGGACGTTGGCCATTCTCCTGGCGAAATTTGTTGCCTGCCCGACGATGATAGGCCTCTCGTTTGGGCCCCAAAGCCAGGTTGACCAGCCTGGCCCATATTTTTCCAAGACGTTTTTTCACGATGCACGGTACTCCTGCAAAGGGTCTGTCCAATGCGGCATTCCAGTCTGCCACACAACGGCACTCTACCAGACCGAACCACGCGCTGTAAAAGGGGAAAAAGAGCGGGTTGCAGCGTTCAATCCGGCCAGCATCTTGATTGGAGATCTGGTCGCAGCCATCCTGGATGGCCGGTCGGCCTGTTCAGGTCCGACTCTTCTCGAAAAAGCCGCGTGTCTCGAACACGCAGGATGGCCATCGCCGCCCGTCTGCCTCCAGATGGCGTTTCAGGACAAAATCGAATAACAGCGGGTTGTAGGCTTGCAGGTTGCGCAAAACCGGCACAGCCTCTTTGGCCAGCAAACCGGCCCGGACGAATGATGCCGGGGCGATCAGCGGTATGATACCCGGCAGCGGATAATCGGTGCCATTCAACAGGCGGCTGTGCCACTCTTCCCGTTCGATGAGGGTGCGTACCACGGCCGGGTCGCGGTTGCGCAAGGTGATGGCCGCCATATCGCCAAACAAATGGTCGCGATGTTCCGGGTTGGCCATCATGCGGGTGAACAAGCTGAAACTGCTCACCCGGCGGTTGCCGTTGTCGCTGTCAAGATTGGCACCGATGGAGGCACAATGGGCAATGATGGTGCGGACACCGGTATCCAGGGCACGCCTCAGCTTGAGCGGATTGCCCAATTCGGGCTTGCCAACACCGTGCACGGCCTTTTCCTCCCCCCCATGGGTGATCAGCGGCATGTCGAGTCGCGCCAGGGTTTGGTAGAAGGGCAGGCAGCGTGCCGCCGCCGGATCGATACCCATTGCGGAGGGGAGCCATTTGACGGCTCGTGCCCCATGGGCGTGGACTTGTTCCAGGGCATCGACCGCATCCCGACGATAGGGATGGATGGAGGCCACCCATTCAAAATAGTGCGGGTATGTGCGGGCCAGAGCGTGCGCATAATCGTTGGGTACATAAAACGCGCTGTGCTCAGGCAGGGGCTGGCCGGCTTCGTCGTGGGCCTGATCAAAGGCGAACAGCATCAGTTTGACACCGGGGCGCAGGTCATCCATGAGTTGGCGCATGCGCGCAACATAACTTTGATCAACGTGGCCCGGCGCGCCATCGGCACACCCTGCGTTGAGATAAAACAGTCGTTGTGCAAACTGCATCGGATGGAAAATGCTGCTCATTGCCGGGGACAAGGCGATGCCGCTGCCGGAATCGCCGGTGCCCGCGATATGGGCGTGGCAATCCCAGACCTTCTGCGGGTCGATCCCCTGCCAGGCGGCATCGACCAGGGGGTGGTTGGCCAGCTTTGCCGGCAGCCGGGAGAGGCATGGATTCCAGAGTGTTGGCATGGCATAACCGGTCGGGATGCCACCAAAGAGTGCCAGTGTTCCGGTACCCATGCGGATCAGCACCAGGCGGCGACGCGGGTCCATCAGCAAGCTGCCACCGGATGCGGGGCGGACCGTGGTTTGCCCCGTTGGTTGGCCGAGGCAAGGCATCGGTCGCCGACCTCCCGGCCGTTACGGATCTTCATGGCAACAATTGGCCGGGTTTTTGCCGTGGTTCGTCTGGTCGTCATATGTCTTGTCTCGCAGCCGCATCTTGGCCAGTATCTCCTCGCCCCGCTTTTTTTTGTCCGGGCAGGAGAGATGAGAGGCGTGAAACAGATCCTGCAATGCACTGTACCCTCTCTGGAACAGCCTGACGTGCCCCTGCTCGTGTGCAGTCAACTGTGCAATTTTGTTTTCGATCCGCGTTGTCTCGTGCGCGGAGACCCAGGCCGATGGCTGCCATTCGGGCAGCGTCAGGGTAACAGAGGCCGACAGGGCGCACGCCCCACTCCATCGGACGTTCCAGTGGGTGAAACCCCAGTACGGTTTGGGCCCTTTTTCTGTCATCTCCCGCAGCACGGCCGCCAGCGTATCGCCATGGACAGGATAGTACACGGTCTCTTCCCTGGGGGGCTCGTCGGCCTGTGTCGCCTGGGGCCCATACAGGCAGAACACCCACCAGGCCAGCAGACAATACAGAGTGGTCCGCTTTAAAATGCGCATGGCTGCAATCGCTGCGCCGAAACAATCAGAGGAATTTTTTTGATTGTGCACGTCCTGAATCACCATTACATTAAACCGCACCTATTTCGGAATGCGTAGTGGTGCACAGCGGAAATTCGGAACCCTCATTCAGACCGCAAGGGGTTTGCCCTGGTAGGTCCAACGGAACGGTTTCGACATCGCCTTGTTAAAATACGCGATGAACGACGTGATTTTTTCCTTTAAATCGTCTTGGGAAAGAAAATTCCCCCGCCGTATTACCTTTCGCACAAGAATCGAAAACCACATCTCGATTTGGTTAAGCCAAGATGCGTGTTTAGGCGTAAAATGACAAACAATTTTATGGCT
>JADFYM010000366.1 GCA_015233035.1 Magnetococcales bacterium | reverse complement strand
GAGTCTACACGGGGAGCGGTTGTTCTCCAAATTGAAAAGTTGAAAATGCATTTTTTCCCAGAGGAAAGGGCTGCCCTTCGGAGAGGTCCTGTCATCTGATTCTATACTCCGGTTCCTGGAAGAGCAGAAGACCGTCTTCCGTGACCGGATTTTTTCTCCGGTTGTCACTCTTTCTGCCTTTATTGCCCAAGTACTCAGTGAAGATCATTCCTGCGCTTGGGCGGTTGCTCAAGTGAATGCGGAACGGGTTGCACAAGGAAAGAAACCTTGTTCCCCTGACACAGGGGCATACTGCCAGGCTCGGCAACGGTTGCCGAACGATTTGATATTACAACTATTACGGGAGACTGGGAAAAATCTGCATAATGATACACTTCCAGACTGGCTATGGAGGGGACGCAGGATTATCTTGGCAGACGGCACGACAGTGTCGATGCCTGATACACATGAAAACCAAGCTGAATTTCCACAACCTGCCAGCCAGAAACCAGGATTGGGGTTTCCTTTGGCCCGGTTGGTGGTCTTGCTGTCCCTGGCTACTGGCGGCGTGCTTGATGTGGCTGTTGGACCCAACAAGGGGAAAAAGACCGGTGAACACGCTTTGCTCCGTCAGATGCTGGATGCCTTGGAAACCGGTGACATACTGATTGCAGATCGGTATTATTGCTCGTACTTTCTGCTTGCCATCCTCCGTCAAATGGAGGTAGATGCAGTTTTCCAGATCCACGCAAGCCGCAGGGTGGATTTTCGTAGGGGTCGGCGACTTGGCAAGCGGGACCATATTGTCGAGTGGAGCAAACCAGTCCGACCAGATTGGATGGACTTGGACACCTACGAGTCCATGCCACCCACACTCTCAATCCGTGAAACCAAGGTTGGCGGTCTGGTGCTGGTGTCGACTTTTCTTGATCCAAAAGAGGTAACCCGCGAGGAACTTGGGGACCTGTACAAGCTGAGATGGACCGTGGAGGTTCACTTAAAATTCATAAAAGAAATTATGAAGATGGATGTCCTGAGAGGGAAAAGTCCAGACATGGTCAAAAAGGAAATAGGCATGCACCTTCTGGCGTACAACCTGATTCGTACCGTTATGGCACAAGCTGCTGAACGAGAGGGGATCACCCCCAATACGATCAGCTTCAAGGGAGCATTGCAACAGATGGATGCCTTCACGGATAAAATTGCCCACGCCACTGGGGATGGGCGGGCCCGACTCCTGGATGCAATGTTGCAGGCCATCGCTCATCGCCGAATCGGCAATCGGCCTGGACGAGCGGAGCCGCGAGCAGTAAAACGCCGTCCGAAGCCGTATCCCCGGCTGAACGAGCCGAGAGCGATGGCGAGGTTATCCCTGTAGGGATACGAGGTTACGGCTATCTACGTGCCATTGTTATCATATGCAGTGATTTTGCAAAGAATTGTATAGATGTCAGGGCCTTGATCATCGTTTCGGCCATTTCTGGGGAGGCGGGAAACCGCCTCCCCAGACACATCCATCCTTTTTTGATATCTTCTGACTATTTTTTCGTGTGTCGTGGTTCTTGGACTAACGATGACGACTACCCCCGAAGCCCATTCCACCGCCACCCAATCCGCCACCGAAACCCGGTCCACCACCACCCGACCCGCTGGCCGGTGTGCCAAAGTAGGTCGTTTTGTCCGTTTGCAACTGCCCTTTGGCTGTCTGCAATGTGGTCGTGTCTGCGGCAAGTTTAGTCTGATCGGTTGCCACTGCACTCGTGTTGCTGGCTTTTTGATCGGTCCGCAGTTGTCCATAATCGGTTCGCACCGTCTGCCGATCGGTCTGGATGGCCGCAACATCCGCCTTCAACACAGGTTGCGCCGCTGTCTTGGCGGCCTGATAGTCCGTCTGCGTCTGCTGTTTGGCTGCCTGTAGAGTACTCTTGGCAGTAGAGACGTTGGCCTGATCGGTTGTCACAGCAGTGGCATTGCCAGCCTTCTGATCGGTCCGCAACTGTTGGACATCGGTGTGCAGGGTCTGCTTGTCCGTTTGAACAGTCTGACGATCTGTCGTCAGTGCCGTACCGTAACTTGTCGCGTCCGCCAGGGTGACACTCGTCCAACCAAAGGTTATGCCAACGACCGCGACCGCCAAAGTAGTCTTTCTCATGTAATGATGCTCCTCTATGGACAGTAAACCGAATGGAAAACAATCATATGCTTCCAATTTTTTTCAAGAATAGCCAAGATTGATCCCGCCATCACTCCACGAATCTATGAGCCACCCCATTGACCAAGCCCAGCATCCACCCAACAGCAATTCTAAATGTGGCCCTGTTTCTGGCAAAAACCCGTCTGTGTGGCGAAAAGTAGGGTCAAATCACAAGGACACCACCCAAACTTTTCGCCACACAGCTCACATTTAGAATTGCTGTCCACCCAACCATGGCATGACCTTCCTTGTGTAACTTGTCAACTGGCGGTTGACGATGGGCTTGCGGTGGTGGACAGCAATGATTGCAAACTCTCATCCAGTGTGGCGGCAGGGCTGCTCCATTGATTACCGCCGCTGGCCTGGCTGGTGGAACTCCCGGCACTCTGGCTATGGTGATGGTGATGGTGCGCTTTCGACGCCGCCTGTGGCATAACGCTCTGCATGCCACTGACAAAATTTGATTCAGAAACACTACCTGTGTTGTTGGGATCCAGCTTGCTCCAAATCGCATCCGCAGTCGCATTCGGATTTGCGCTCGATGCGCTGGATGTACTGGATGACCCCTGCATTTTCTGGAACGCTGCCTCAAACTGGGCCTTGGTGATACTGCCCGTGTTGCCAGTGTCAATCTGCTGGAACAACTGCGTCAAAGACGCTGTGCTTTTGCTCGCTCCAGAAACCGCCTGTGGCATCGTACCGCTGGTTACAGATCCAATCATTACTGTCTCTCCTTCCCCATAAAACCCACTGTCAATACCGACCCCCGCTGCGTTTCCCCTTCCACGCCGCCGATGCGGATTATCGGCGATCAATAGCTCTAACGCAACAAGAACATTGTATAATTTTGTATGTTATTGTAATTTCGCCAGGGAGGTATCCTGCCACCTTGTCATCCGTGCTCCTCTCGCTGGTTCATCCCACCACCCCCACCACCTGTAGACCCACACCAACACCCGTGGCCCCACCCCGCACTCCAGTCCCACCCACGCCATTCTCAAAACCAAAAGTCACACCCCCAAAAAGACGCAACCACGCCATGATACCACCTTTCCATTCAAACACAACCACTTGCCAAAACCCCCACACTTCCCTTTCGACTCCAGAGCATCACGCCAACCAAAAAAAAAAG
>JADFYM010000365.1 GCA_015233035.1 Magnetococcales bacterium | reverse complement strand
CAGTCAGAACCCTGGATTCCCGCCTTCGCGGGAATGACGAGCGAATTTCGTGTCATACCCATTCCCGTCATGCCCGCGAAGGCGGGCATCCAGGAGAGTTCGTGGACGAAATGATGATCAAGGCCCCAACCTCAACCTCCCCGCTCCTGCGCCGGAATCCACCGCAACAACAACTTGCCCAACTCCACCGGATCAATCGGCTTGGCCATATGACCATTCATGCCTGCCGCCAGACACTGCTCCCGCACCCCATCCATGGCATGGGCTGTCATGGCAATGATGGGCAGTTGGGCATGGCGGGGATTTTGCCGAATGGTGCGGGTTGCCTCATACCCGTCCATTTCCGGCATTTCCAGATCCATCAAAACCGCCGCAAAGGGACGTTCTGCCTGCGTCACCTTTTGTACCGCCTCCCGGCCATCGGCGGCCCATTCGACCGCCAACCCCATCCCGGTCAGCAACTCCTGCGCCACCTGCCGATTGAGATGGATGTCATCCACCAGCAGAATGCGCGCCCCGGCGATGGTATCGCGCACCTGTTGTTCCACATTGGAAGCGTGGACGTTCTGGAACTGGGTGGCAACCGGTTTGCCGAACACCCCCCGAATGGTGTCAAACAATAACAGGCGGGAGCACGGCTTTTCAATCCACCCATCCAGATCGGGTTGTGTCACCGCCTGCTGGAACCCATCATCGGTACCGGTACGCAGCCAGATCAGTTTGGGAATGGTCGTCGATGGCACCAGGGCGGGCAGGGTGCCAAACAGATCGGCCTCCTGCCGGATCGCGGCGGCTGTGGCCAGGCCATTCATGCCGGGCATTTGCTCATCCAGCAAAACCAGGGCAAAGGGATGGTCGGTGTGCCGGGCCAGGCGCAAGGCGGCCAGGGCCTCCGGTCCCGAGCCAACGGTGGTGACGGTCAGCGCAAAGGTTTGCAGCATCTCCCGCAAGGCTTCCCGCGCACTGTCATTGTCATCCACCAGCAAAACCGGCAACCCCCGCAGGTCGGCATCCAGCAGCAGCGGCTGGTAGTCCGGTGTCGAGCCGATGGCGAACGTGGCGGTAAAATAAAAGAGACTGCCCTCGCCGGAGATGCTCTTCACGCCAAGCTGTCCCCCCATCCGTTCGACCAGTTGCCGGGAGATGGCCAGACCCAGCCCGGTCCCGCCATAACGTCGGGTGATGGTGTTGTCCGCCTGTGAAAAGGGTTGAAACAATCCTTTTTGCTGTTCCGGGGTGATGCCAATCCCGCTGTCCCGCACCGAAAATCGCACGATGACCCCGTAAGTGGTCCGTTTCAGGCAGTGGGCCTGGACCACCACCTCGCCCGCTTGGGTAAATTTGAGGGCATTGCTGACCAGATTGACCAGTACCTGCTCCACCCGGAAGGGATCCCCGATCAGTTCGAGCAGCAGGTCAGGGGAAAGGGCCAGGACCAACTCCACTTTTTTGTTTTCCAGCCCATAACGGAACAGATTGCCCAGATTGTCAAAAATTTCCACCAAATGGAAAGGTACCTCTTCCATCTCCAGCTTGCCCGCCTCCATCTTGGAAAAATCCAGAATATCGTTGATAATGTGCAGCAGGGACTGAGAGGCGGTGCGAATCTTGCGCAAATAGTCGCGTACCTTGGGCGGCAGGTCGTGCTGGAGTGCCAGGGTGTTCAAGCCGATAATGGCGTTCATCGGGGTGCGAATTTCGTGACTCATGGTGGCCAGAAACGCCCCCTTGGCATGACTGGCCAGGTCGGCCAAATCCTTGGCCCGGACCAGTTGTTCTTCGCGTTGCCGTTGTTCGGTCATGTCGTGGCCGGTGGCATAAAAGGTCTGCTTGTTGTGCACGGCAACGGACCACTCCATCCAGTGCCAGGAACCATCCTTGTGGCGGAAACGGTCGTTGACCTGGCGGATGAGCGGCTGATCCTGGTTCAACAGGGTGCGCATGATGACCTGGGTCTCGGCCACATCGTCGGGATGGAGCAGTTCCAGAAAGATCCGCTGGTACAATTCGTCCGGGGTATACCCCAGCACCCGCTCCCAGGAGTGGCTGACATGCAGAAAGTGGCCTTCGTGGTCGACGATGCACAGCAGATCCCCGGCGAGGCGGAACAGCAGATTCAGGGTGGCGGCATTCTCCCGCAGCACCTGCGTCACGGCCGCCTCCTGGGCTATTTTCAGCGTATAGTATCGGTCAAAACCTCTTTTGACCGACCAGAACAGGACCAGGACACAGAGGACAAAAGAGGCACTGATGAACAAAAAATGAGGTTCTGACAGATTTTCCAGCAGTCTCTCCTCCACGACGCCCAGCAGAATGCCAACCGTTTGTCCCGACACATCAGTCAGAGGAGCGGTGAGCAGGTGGGCGTGATGGATGATGCTGGGTTGTTGCTCGGTGGTATTTTGCAGGCGTTCCAGAATGGATGTCTGGACGACCGCCTGGGGTTCCATCCGGGATCCCCCGGCGAGGACATGGTGCGGGTAGCGGTTCCATTCGCCGCTCCGGCCCAGCAGATCCATCCCGGATTCCCAGAGTTCCCGGTTGAGCAGTCGCTTATCCAGAAAGGTATATACGTCAAATTGCAACAGGTTGCGAAAATTTTTCAGCAGGTCGTTCACCTCTTTGCCGAGTTCCAGATAGCCGATCTTGTTGCCATTGTACCGCCAGGGCAGGACGACGCGCAGGGTCATGGTGCCCAGCGAGCCAATCTCAATACCGTAGGCCATCTTGTCCGTCTGTTCGGCCAGCAGGGTGGTGCGGCGGTCGATCCGATCCCCGTGGAGGGCCGGCTGGTGCATGCGCAACAGGTTGATCCGGTTGAGATCGGTAAAGGCAAAATGGGTAATGCCGTTGTACTGTTTCATCTCGGCAAAGATGTCCTGGTTGTGGCGGAGCAGAGCCTGCCGGTCTCCGGCGAGAAAGGCCCGAATGGATGCCGGATCCCGGGCCAGCACATTCAGCAGACCGTGCAGGGTGGCGGCCTCATCCTGTTGCACATGCTGGTAGACCTGTTGCAGTCGGTCGAGGTCTTCCCGTAACGTCCGTCCCTCCAGCGTGGTGTAGAGGGTGGCCACAAAGAGGGAAAAGGTGATCAGCAGTCCCACCCATGCAGCGATAAAGGGTACCGCCTGTTTGCTACTGTCCCGCATGAACCATCCCCCTGATCAATCGGAATTTCTGCCCGCGCGCCTGCGCGATATTCTTTTGAGCGTTCGTGCGTCCAGCGGGGCTTTGCCCCGAACCCCACCAGGGGCTTTGCCCCTGGACCCCACCAGGGGGATGATCCCCCTGGACCCGCAATCTTAAAAACT
>JADFYM010000364.1 GCA_015233035.1 Magnetococcales bacterium | reverse complement strand
CCCGCGAGGGGGGGAATCCAGTGTGTCCAGCGGTTTTTTAGACCATCGTTTGCAGGCCTCGTCATTCCCGCGAAGGCGGGAATCCAGGGTGTGCAGCGGTTTTATAGACCATCGTTTGCAGGCCTCGTCATTCCCGCGAAGGCGGGAATCCAGGGTGTGCAGCGGTTTTATAGACCATCGTTTGCAGGCCTCGTCATTCCCGCGAAGGCGGGAATCCAGGGTTTTGACTGGAATGGCCGAAACGATGATCAAGGCCGTCTTTTTTGTGGGTGCAACCGGTTACAAAAAAAAATCGCCGGGGCTCGGGACCGTCACGCTCCCTGGTGGGGGATGGGAGGTGCAGTCTCCAACGGGTTGGTTTTTGTGCCTCACGGGGCTTTGCCCCGGACCCCACCAGGGGCTTTGCCCCTGGACCCCACCAGGGGGATAATCCCCCTGGACCCCTGTCACGGCACCATGCACCGGGGGGAGATCATCTCCTGCCCAGCAATTTCAAGGCAGTCTCCACAATATTTTCTACCGAGAAGCCACAGGATTTCAAGACCTGTTCCCCCGGCGCGGACGCCCCGAAATGGTCCAACGCTATGATTGCCCCCCGGTCACCCACCCAGCGATGCCAACCCATGGCCGAGCCAGCCTCCACAGCCAGTCGCACACTGCCACAAGGGGACAAAACCTGCGCCTGATACGCAGCAGATTGCTCGGCAAACAACTCCCAAGAGGGCATGGAGACCACACGCACCGCCGAAATGGCCTGTTCTGCCAAGGCAATGCGTGCTGCCAACGCCAGATGGACCTCGGAACCGCTGGCCAACAGGGTTAATTCTGGCTCCCCGGCACAATCCGCCAAAATATAGGCACCCCGCGCCACGCCAGCCGTCGCAGTGTTGACGGGTAACAGGGGTAAATTTTGACGGGACAGGATGAGCGCGACCGGACGCTGCATCGTAACGGCCAACCGCCAGGCGGCCACCGTCTCCCAGCCATCCGCCGGACGCAGGACAACCAGGTTGGGAATGACCCGCAAGGCCGCCAAATGTTCCACGGGTTGATGCGTCGGACCGTCTTCACCCACCGCAATACTGTCATGCGTCAAAATATAGACGACAGGCACCCCCATCAAAGCCGACAGGCGGATGGCACCGCGCATATAATCGGAGAAGACCAAAAAAGTGCCGCAAAAAGGCAGCAAACCTTTGTGCAGAGCCATGCCGTTGCAAATGGCGGCCATGGCATGTTCCCGGACCCCGAAATGAATGTTGCGTCCTTCATCGCTCCGCAACCAGGTGTTGTTGGAAGGGGCCAGGTCCGCTGACCCGCCCACCAGGGCAGGCAAATGGGGAGCCATGGCATTCATGGCCAATCCAGAGACCACCCGGGTGGCCTTGGCCTGCTCGCCCAGGTCGAGGGTGGCCAGGGCTTGATCCCACCCATCCGGCAGGATACCCGCCGTTTGGGCCCGAAAACGGTCCATTTCTGCCGGAAAATGGCGGTGCAGGTCGTCAAACCGGGCGGACCATTCGGCTTCCCAGGCCTGACCACGGGTCACCAGGGTACGGAAATGGTCTTGTGCCGCCTGGGGAACATGAAACGGCTCCTCTGGCCACTGAAAAAACTGTCGCGTGGCCCGCAGATCATCGCGCCCGAGCGGCGCACCATGGACGGCGGCACTGTCTGCTTTGGGTGAACCAAAACCGATGTGGGTGCGCACCAGGATCAGGGAGGGGTGTTGCGCGTCCGCCTGGGCCTGGCGGATGGCTGCCTCGATCTGCTCCAGGTTTTCGCCATCGGCCACTCGGATCACCTGCCATTGATAGGCGGCAAACCGGGCGGCCACATCCTCGGTAAAGGCAAGATGGGTTCCGCCTTCAATGCTGATCCGGTTGTCGTCATAGAGATAGATCAGTTTGCCCAGGCCCAGATGGCCGGCCAACGAGGCGGCTTCTGAACTGATGCCTTCCATCAGATCGCCATCGGAAACAATGGCATATGTATAGTGGTTGACCAGGGGGGCGTAGCCGGTCTGGTTGAATTGGCTGGCCAGGTGCCGTTCGGCCATGGCCATGCCGACTCCCATGGCAAATCCCTGTCCCAGGGGACCGGTGGTGGCTTCCACGCCGGGTGTCAGGCCATGTTCCGGGTGTCCGGGGGTACGACTGCCCCATTGGCGGAACTGTTTGATCTCTGCCAACGACACATCATAACCGCTCAGGTGCAGCAGTCCGTACAGGAGTGCGGAACCATGACCGGCGGAGAGAACAAAGCGGTCCCGGTCTGGCCACAGCGGATGGGTTGGGTTATGGCGCAGGATCCGGTGCCACAGCACATACGCCATGGGTGCCGCGCCCAAGGGCATACCCGGATGTCCAGAATTGGCCTGCCCGACGGCATCGACCGCCAGCATGCGCAGGGTGGTGACGCAAAGGGAATCCAGCGTTTGGTTCATGATGGGGTATCCAGAAAAGGTTTGGTGACGGACCGGAGCGTGGGTACGGATCATTCAGCCCGCATGGAGCATGATGGCCAAAATAATGCGCGTGACCGGACAGTGTACAGGTGTCTTGTTTAACATATTTGAGCGGCACGGGTAAATAGGTGGAGGTGTGGCAATTCAGGGCATTCGATGCAAACCGTACCCATTTTGCACATAACGGTTCTGCGGGGTCCAGGGGGATCATCCCCCTGGTGGGGTCCAGGGGCAAAGCCCCTGGTGGGGGTTTGGGGGCGAAGCCCCCAACAACAGACCCCGTATCCCATACATCAGGTTGCGGTTTGGCAGTTGCGGACAAAACCCAGCCCCTGCTGGTGCAACGGTGTCGCCTGTCCTGACGGCCTTGATCATCGTTTCGGCCATGCCAGTCAGAACCCTGGATTCCCGCCTTCGCGGGAATGACGAGCGAATTCCGTTTCATACCCATTCCCGTCATGCCCGCGAAGGCGGGCATCCAGGAGAGTGCGTGGACGGAACGATGATCAAGACCGTCCTGACCAAAAGGTTGTCATATCAGCCGATAATCAATAATCGGTATGGCATTTGCTTGTCCCAAAGCATCCCGTACAGGGTGGTGGCGCAACAAAGCGGATTGGCATGGTGGGTGTTGCCAGTGGGGGCTTTGCCCCAAGATCCCACCGGGGGGGGATAATCCTTGCAAGTGTAGGTTTTCCCATATCCCCTTGATTTCCGGTTTTTTTCTTGCCTATCCGGTTGCTTGCCAATTATCCGGATGGGTGAACCCACTCACCGCTGTAGAGCATGTCATAAGTGGGTGACGATGCATGCACCGCAAGTCCCAGGGCTGAATTGAATGCCGTCATC
>JADFYM010000363.1 GCA_015233035.1 Magnetococcales bacterium | reverse complement strand
ATACCATATCAACCCGTTGGGGGCTTCGCCCCCAAACCCCCACCGGGGACCGTGACGGTCCCCGGACCCCTGCAAAAGATGTGTGCATAGGGTAGGGTGGGGTCCAGGGGCAAAGCCCCTGGTGGGGCAGGGGGCAAAGCCCCCACAAGCACCGCCAACCGACGAATCGGCTCCGGCCATCCCAAACCTTCCCGTTACGCCTTATCCCGTTCCATGATTTCCTGCCACAGGAGGCGGATGGATTCGGCCTCGATGGAATCCCGCGCATAGGTGAACACGGGCGACCGTTTGACGCCCATGGCTTCCATCAGCGTCGATTCCGGGATGCTGTTTTTAAGAAAAATGGGATGTTTTTCGCTGATATTTCTGGTGACCACCCGATGGATGGGCTTGTCCAGGTTGACCATGTTAAAAAAGGGCAGCACCCGCAATTTTTTGGTGCGCCGTTTGACCAAAAATTGTACCAGTCGATTATACGCCCGCAACGAAAGGGGCGTGGGAATCATGGGCACCAGCAATACGTCGGTCATCTGGAAGACATTTTCCGTGACCAGCGACAAGCCGGGCGGGCAATCCACAAACAGATGGTCATATTGTTTGGCCAGGGGGGCGACGAGACGTTCCAATCCCTGGGTGGGTTTGGCGGTTTTGGCCAGTTGCGCATCCAGGTGCCGGTAGGAGAGATCCGACGGCAGCAGATCCAGGTTGGGATAACCGGTCATCCGCAATTGGGCCATGGTTCTGGTCTTGCTTTGCAGCAATTCTTCGGATCCCCCCTTGATTTTGGGCTTGACGCAGAGGTAATAACTGGTTCCCCCCTGGGGGTCCAGATCCCAGATGAGCGTCTGGGCACCGGCCGCAGCGGACAGGTACGCCAAGTTGACGGAGGTGGTCGTCTTGCCCACACCCCCTTTGATATTATAAACAGAGAATATTTTCATAAGCTTAGAACCTATTGAGACGCTGACCGTTGCTCCAACCGAACACCCGGTGGAAAATATAGAGGTTTTGTAGCTTGAAAGAAAGGCGATTGTGCGGCTATTTTATACGAGCCGCTGAAAAAGCGCAAAAAGTATCTGTCGTGTCTGCCCCGTCCGGTGGCCCGCTTGCGGGTCGGGGTGTCGGGCGTTTGGGTCTGCACGATGGTTCAGGTGACCCATCTACCTAAGGAAACTGTCCTGTGAAAGTTGCTGTAACGTATGCAGAAGCTGAACGACAAATCGTACTTCAGACGGAGTTGGCCGCCGGATCCTCCGTTGAACAAGCGGTCCGCGCATCGGGTATTCTCAATAAGTTCAATACGATAGATCTCAGTCAAAACAAGACCGGTATTTTTGGCAAGCTGGTGCCGTTGGATCATGTGTTGTCCGAGGGGGACCGGGTGGAGATTTATCGTCCGGCGGTGGGCAAGCCACCCAAAAAAGGGTCGGCTGTGGCCCAGGGGGATACCTCGGCGGCCGCCGGTGGTTGATGGGGTAAGGCTGGCCGTACCGCACCCCGCATCGTCTGGCAACCCGTTGGGAAGGATTGGCATTGGCTCGTTTTCGTCTGACAGTGGAATATGATGGGAGGGGCTTTCGGGGCTGGCAACGGCAACGGGAGGGGATTGTCACGGTGCAGGGTGTCCTGGAGGTGGCTTTGGCCCGTTTGTGCGGGCATGAGATCACCCTGCTGGGCGCGGGACGGACGGATGCGGGGGTTCATGCGACGGGCCAGGTGGCCCATTTTGATACGGTTCGGCCCCGTGAGCCGTGGGTGATGTTGCGTGCCCTGAATGTCATGACGCCGGAGGGGGTGACCGTTCTGGCGGTGGAAGAGGTGGACGCCACATTTCATGCCCGTTTTTCGGCCATTTATCGGGAGTATGTCTACCGGGTTCTGGCGGGACGCAGTGCGGCACCGGCCTTGGATCGGTGGCGGGTTTGGCATCATCCGCGTCCGTTGGATGTGGAGCGGATGCGGACGGCGGCGATGGCCTTGTTGGGAACGCATGATTTTACGGCGTTTCGGGCGGCGTTCTGTCAGTCCAAGGATCCCGTGCGTACCCTCAGTTGCATGGATGTAGCGGTTGTGGGGGCAGAGATCCATATTCGGGTGGGGGCGAACGGCTTTCTGCAACACATGGTGCGCAATATTGTGGGCACCCTGGCCTTGATCGGGCGGGGTGATTGGCCACCATCTGCCATGGAAAAAATTTTGCTCGGTCGGGACAGAACCAAGGCCGGTCCAACAGTTCCGCCCTGGGGCTTGTATCTGGAGCGGGTGTTGTACAAGGACGAGGCCAGATAAATTTTTCCTGGCAGTTTTTTGCGCCTTGCCATGGGGCGGGCAATGAGAGATAATCCCGGACTGTTTGATGGGGCCGTAGCTCAGCTGGGAGAGCGTCGCGTTCGCAATGCGAAGGCCAGGGGTTCGATCCCCCTCGGCTCCACCAATTTAAGTTTTAAGACTTTTTTCGCAAATTTGCCGCCTGCAAGGGCGGCTTTTTTTGTGTCTAAAAAACACAATGTTTCCAAAGGTTAACCGAACTGGTTCGGCAGTACACTGGGTTACCCTCGGGACGCACCGAACGTCGAAATTCGCCTTTTTCTCTTCTCCGTGGCAGTATTTTTCAAAAGCTGTGGACTTGCTTGCCGGTGAGTCCGGAATGCTGGACTCGCTATTTTCGTATATATTACAGCGTTTTAATAGCGTTCCGTAATGTTGGATTGGTTCGACAATGAACGTGGTCGGCCAATGCGGACGCGAACAGTCCGGACTTTGTGTTGGAGCCAGATGTTTTCCTTTTACATCGGTATTTTGCGTTTGGTAGACTGGTTCCCCGGTGGATGCACCGCCTTTGCGTCCAGTCGCCACACGTTCGCCATTCAACCCACCCTTGGATCCACTCGGCCGGGGGCACGAGAGTGCTGGTGTGCGACAGGGGGCGCACGTTGCGAACAGGGTCGCCCTGCACCACAAAAAGGCTGGCCACGAGAAAATCATAGCGGGTTGTCCCATGTCCGCGATCACTCATCCACAAGCAGGAGATCATGCCATGGCCGAGACCATTCATGTTGGCAGTTGTCATTGCGGTAAGGTGCGTTTCCAGGTAACAGAGACCATTCACCGGGTGTCACGATGCAATTGCTCCATCTGCACCAAAAAGGGTGTCCTGCATTGGCGCGTTGCCGCTGAACAGTTCACCCTGCTGAGCGGAGAGGAGGCGTTGACTTTGTATCACTCGATGTTCAAGTTTTTTCCCGCTTGACAGGTTTTTCGCCCGTCAAGCAGCTTTTTTGTAGTGCCTCAGGGATGGCGTCGGTTCTTGTCGTCCCAAATCCCTGCCGGCCATATGCTTCTC
>JADFYM010000362.1 GCA_015233035.1 Magnetococcales bacterium | reverse complement strand
AGATTCCATAGTATCATGTCGGTCTGCGTTTTTTCAACGGCAATATTCAGTAAATGCAATAATTTTCAAATGGTTGTCTGATGAAATCACCCTGCTGACTTTCGATAAGGCTTTCTGCAGGGGACTCTTGGTTGCTTGGGACGCATCACGGAGTTAGTCAGCGTCACTTGCAGGCTTATCTCAACGAATTTGTGTTCCGGTTCAATCGGCGATTCTACCCGATGACTGTCAGCGGCGTTCTGAAAATGTACCAAACCCGGCAATTTGAAAATGCGGACATCTTCTTTGTATATTCTTTAAGAAATTTATAAAAAATCTATTTTTTTATCTTCTTCGTCTTTCTCCGTTTTCTTCCCGTTTTTTTGCCGTTTTCCTCGTCTTCGTTTCCTTCCCCATCTTCCCCACTTTGACGCTTTCCACGGTGACAAAAATCTCGAATCATCGGCGGCCAAAGGAGGGCTACCGATGACTCAACAAAGATGCTGTATATGCCTGCATTGCCAAGCAGAATTCCGTCCAGACCACCGCAACATTGGGCGGCAGAAGTACTGTTCCAGGCCCAGGTGCAAGAAGGTCAGCAAGGCGGCCAGTCAGAGCCGGTGGCTCGGCAGGCCGGAAAATCAGGATTACTTCAAAGGTCCAGACCATGTTCAAAGAGTCCGGGAGTGGCGCAAGAAGCATCCAGGGTACTGGAAAAGACCTTATGCGCTACAAGATTCCTGCAAGACAAAACCTGTTGAAAATGAAGAGAAAATAGGCCAATCACAGGCATCTCCGTTACAAGATATCTTAACAGGTCAACATCCTGTTTTAATTGGTCTTATATCCAGTTTAACGGGTAGCACGTTACAAGATGACATCGTCCGCACCGCCATGCGTTTTGTACAATTGGGGCAAGACATTTTGTCTGGTCACAATGACATCCACGGAGGCAGACATGGCTCACAAATTCGTCATCCGCCCTGACCGGTTGCGTCGGGTGCCGGCACAGTTCAGTTGGATCGATCACCGATTGGTCCGCGAGAGATACATCCAGCGGTGCAACGCACAGGCGTGGACCCTCTACCTTTTCCTGGTCACGGTGGGCGACGACCAAGGGCTGAGCTACTATTCAGACCGTACCATCCAAAACTTGCTTTCCATCGACCAATCCGCCCTGGACCAGGCCCGCGACAGTTTGATCCGTGCCGAAATGGTTGCCTTTGCCGCCCCACTGTACCAGGTCTTGTCCCTCGATAAATATGTGGACAGGGAGACGCTGCAAATGAATACCGGTCCCCAGTCCCTTGGTGCCATTCTGCGTCAAATCCAACTCCAGGGTTAACCATGATCGATTACGAAACCTTCTCAAAAATCAAGGCACTCCATCGACAAGGATTGACCTTTGCCCAGATGGCCAAAGAGCTTTCCCTGGATGCTCGCACCGTTGCCGACTGGCTGCAGCAACCTCATTTTCGACCCAGAAAAACGGCTCCCCGTGCGAGCAAGCTGGACCCATTCAAGGCGAGCGTTATCCGCATGCTGGAGGCCCATCCCTATTCCGTTACGCAGGTTTTTCAGCGTCTGAAAGAGGAAGGGTATGCAGGCGGTCACACCACCCTCAAGAGATACATCCGCACAGTACGACCCAAACGGGCCCCTGCCTTCCTGACACTGGACTTTGCCCCCGGCGAGTGTGCCCAGGTCGATTGGGGCGAATTTGGCACCGTTCGTGTAGGTTCCACACGCCGCAAGCTCAGCTTTTTTGTGATGGTCCTTTGCCACAGCCGCATGATGTTCCTCCGGTTTTCTGTCTCCCAGACCATGGAACACTTCCTGGCGTGCCATCAGGATGCCTTCGCCTTCTTCGGGGGCGTGCCCCAACGGGTCATGGTGGACAATCTCAAATCAGCCGTTCTCAAACGACTGGTCGGACAGGATCCGCTGCTCAACCCACGCTACCTGGATTTGGCCAACCATTACGGCTACACCATCGTTCCTTGTGCCGTTGGCAAAGGAAACGAAAAAGGCCGGGTTGAAAGCGGCGTCGGCTATATCAAAAAAAACTTCTTGAACGGTCTGGAGATAACAGAGTTCGACGCCATCAACCCGGCCGCACGCATCTGGTTGGACAGCATTGCCAACGTCAGAATCCATGGCGAGACCAAGCAACGCCCCGTGGACCTCTTTCAAAGTGACAAAGCGTGTCTTGGTCCACTCCCGTCTCTGCCCAACGAGATCGGAACCATCATGCCAGTGCGTGCATCCAGCCAGTTTCGGGTCTCTTTTGAAACCAACCGTTATTCAGTACCTGCGGAGTTCTCCTCCTCAACATTGACCCTCAAGGTCTCTCCAGACCACATCTGCGTTTATCACCACGACAGGCTGGTCGCCCGACATGTACGCAGTTTTGACCGCCACCAGGACTTTGAAAATCCAGACCACCCACGCGAGTTGCTGGCATACCGTCGCAAGGCCCGTGAGCAAAAACTCATGATGCGGTTTCTGGCCATCTCTCCAAAGGCACAGGATTACTATCAGGAATTGGCAACGCGTCGTTTCAATCCAAACCATCACATCCTGAAAATTGTGGCACTGAGCGAAATTTATGGCAATGAAAATGTGGCGAAGGCCATAGAGGATGCGGCCTTGATCATCGTTTCGGCCATTACCACCCTCACGCAGCAAGCAGCCATTTTTTCTGTGTCCGCGCAGGACGCCGCTTCGCAGGTCTCGCTGGCAGGTCGATTCGAGTCAGTAAATGCTCAAACAAGTCTTTCGGCCTGTTCCCAAAAAACCGCTCTGCCGCCGTTGTGCCATCCGAACGTTTGATGCAATAGTTGTGGACCACCGTCGACGCCTGCAGTCCCTGTGTGACAATGATGTGTGATACACTGGACACCTGACAATTTAGAGAAGATGGTGGAAGGAGTGATCGCATGGGCGTGATTGATGTTGGCGTGACTGCCAGGGGATTGGAGATGAGAGGTGATGGTGGGGTGGTCTCACCATCGACAGATGTGGTGGTGGACTTCAGACCAGATCCAGAGGTACTGGAAAAACCAGAAAGAAGGACATTTACAACGGCTTATAAGATCAGGATCCTTGAAGAGGCGGACAGTTGCACGGAATCTGGGCAAATCGGAGCCTTGATGCGCAGGGAGGGATTGTACTTTTCATACCTGACCACTTGGCGTCGGCAACGTCAAGATGGGGTATTTGCCAGTCTTTCCAAGAAAAGAGGTAGAAAAATAGCCTGCCTATCCGGTTGCTTGCCAATTTGGTGAGTTGATGTTAGCCTGTCGTCATGGACCCACGTGGCTTTCCGACAACGCTTCCTGAATTTCAACGGGTTTTTCCCGATGACGAAGCCTGCGCAC
>JADFYM010000361.1 GCA_015233035.1 Magnetococcales bacterium | reverse complement strand
CGTTGGTCAAGGCGTTGGTCAAAGCCAGACGCTGGCAGACCATGCTGGAGTCCGGGGAGGCCGCCACCATCCGGGATCTGGCAGAGAAGGAGGGAATGGAGCGATCCTATCTCGCCCGCATCCTGCGGCTGAATATTTTATCTCCCACCATCGTGGAGCGGGTGCTGACGGGCAACTACCCGGACAGCATCAATCTGGAGACGTTGCGGACGGGGATTCCGTTGGATTGGGAGGAGCAGGAACAGAAGTTCGCCATCAGTTCTCCGCAATTGATGGCCTGAATCAACGAGTCCGAATCCCAAACAATCATGACGGTAATTCTGAAAGTCACCTCCTCCAAGGGATCAGGCCACGCCTCGATGGCAAATGGGTTCTTCAACCCGGATGCCCAATCAAATTCATGGAGGATTCTGAGCCACTCCGCAATCGCGCCAGAACAAGGCCGAAAAAATATTCTCCTGTGCCACGGGAAAACAACCATCCCAGATGTTCGCGGCAGGCGGAGCAGTAGGCAATTTGCCAGAAAAAGCCCGGAAACCAGGAAAATTCAGTGGTGGACACTCCCTGGGCCACGCAGCCTGCCGCCTCTTGAAAACAGCCGATATGGAACAGGATGCCCCCCGGATTAAAAAAGGTGTATTCATCCTTGCCCTGAACGGATATTTTGTGGGTTTCCTGCGTGATTTTGTGATGACACACCGCACAGTACAGATACTCTTGTTCAGGAACCGGGTCCTTGTCAGACTTCTTTTTTGAATCGATTTTCCCGTCCGTGAACAACGGCACCGCACGGCAGATCAGTGCCGACAGGCTTGCCCCTGCAACTCTGGCACGACCCGACCCATCAGGCGAGCGGCTGATCATGTCGACTCTAAAAATACTGGCCTGCCCAGGCCAGCAGGGATGGCAACGGCATGGCTCCGGGCTGACGGGCCACTTCCCGACCCCCTTTGAACAAAATGATCGTGGGAATGCTCTGGATGCCGAACTGGGCGGCGATTGACCGCTCGGCCTCTGTGTCCAATTTGGCAACCCGCACCCTGGGTTCCAGGGTCGCAGCGGCTTGGGCGAAAACCGGGGCCATCATCTTGCAGGGGCCACACCAAGCGGCCCAGAAATCCACCAGAACCGGGATATCGTTGTGGGCGACATGGGGCTGAAAAGTGGCTGCGGTCAGGTTGACGGGTTGTCCCTGAAAGAGTCTGTTCTGGCAGCGTCCGCATTTTCCCAGTGCGGCGGGTTTGTCCTGGTGCAGCCGGTTGGTGGCCGCGCAGGAGGGGCAAACAACTTGATATGTTCCGGGCATGGGCAACATCTCCTGTGGCAGTGACCTCATCGTAACAGGATCAACCGGGGCCTGGCGTCGGCTCCACTCCAGATGATCGCATTTTGTTCCCACTGGTTTCCCAGCGTTTTGGCTGCGTCGAGCGTGACCCCGAACACCAGCAGGCTTGCCTCGCCGGGCCACGAATTGGCCGGATGTTGGCCGATGCCGGGCAGGCAGACCAGACCGCTTTGGCCGACTTGGCGTTCCAGGGCGGCATGACGCGCCGCATTGGCTGCTTCGTCCAGGCGTTGGCTGAACGGATTGCAGGCCGAAATGAACGCACTGCTTGCCACCTGCTGTGCCCGATGGGCGGCGGCCAATTCCAGACTGGTTGTCCCAACCCGCAACGTAAAAGCCGGTTGCCCCTCGACCCGGTAGTCGGTTTCCAGATAGGCCTGGAGGGTGGCTTTGTCAATCTCCGAGTCAGACAATAAAAAAAGCTCCGATTCTGGGGAGTGGCTGACGTCAGACCGGCTTGGTCGTCGGCGCAATAAAATTCGACGTCCATGCTACCCTGATGCCCCCTGTTTGAAAAGGTATACAGGATTGCTCAGGAAACGGAATCATTGAAATCGGTGCCATGGCATGGCAGCATGGCTGCTCGTGGTCCGGCGCAGTCTGGGCTGGCTGTTGACAAAGGTTCGGGGAGAGGCTGGTGGATGTCACGACCTTCCGCATTGTTTCTGGTGGACAGACAGGCGTTGACCGTGCCGCCCTGGATTGGGCCATGGCACATCATATTCCCCATGGGGGATGGTGCCCGGCGGACCGGACAGCAGAGGATGGGGTGATTCCCGAGCGGTATGCCTTGACTGAAATGCCCCATCCGGGAGGCTATGCGCAGCGCACCGAGGCCAATGTCAGAGATTCGGATGCCACCCTGATCATCTCGGTGGCTCCGACCCTCTCCGGGGGCAGCCTGACAACCAGGGAATTGGCCAAGTGGTTGCGCAAACCCTGGCTGCACCTTCATCCCAACGAAGCGTGGCAAACCAGCCTTGCCGGATGGCTGCGTGATCATTCGATCCAGGTTTTGAATGTTGCCGGTCCACGAACCAGCCATGAACCGCATTTGGCGGTCTTTGTCTGTGCGGTATTGGATGCGATTCTGGAACTCAGGCGGTGAGGAATGCAAGAATGGATCTATCGACCTTTTTCCCGGAAGCGCGCCTTTTCCTGGCCGAGTTGGCTGCCAACAACGCACGGGAATGGTTCACCTCCCAGCGTGATCGTTACGAGCGGGTTATCCGGCAACCCTGCGAACTTTTTTGCGAACGCGCCAGTCACGGGCTGGAAAAGCTGGTTGGGCACCCCATGGAGCCTCGGGTGTATCGCATCCACCGGGATTTACGCTTCTCACAAGACAGAACGCCGTACAACACCCATCTGCATATCGGCTTTTTCCGTTTTGCCACTGCCGGGAAACGGGCTTGCGGAGGCTTTTTTTTTGGCATCGAGACCGGCCGCATGATGGTGGGAGCCGGAAATTTTGTTTTTCCCGAGGATGTTCTGGCCCGCTATCGTACCCGGGTGGATGACAGCGAGGAGGGGGAGCATCTGGCAGCCTTGCTCCGTCGATTGACGGAGGAGGGGTTTCGTGCCAAAGAGATTGAACTCAAGCGTGTGCCCCGTGGCTACGCTTCCGATCATCCCCGCGCCGATCTGCTCAGGCGCAAAAGTCTGGCTATCTTTGAGGATATTTATCCCACCCCGGCGCAACAGCATCAGGATCCTGTGCAACTCTTTCTTGGACGGGCAGAACGGCTTGTTGTCCTGTATGACTGGATCCTGGGGTTGGAGAATGCTGGAAGAGAGTGACCGGGCGGATGAGGGTCAAGCGACTGATTGCAGCGGTAATGGATTATGAAATGGGTCAAAAATTCGGCAAGCACAAGAGTCTTGACAAATCGGCCAAGACGGCTGCAAAAAATCTACTCAGATTGCCCTGTGCTGGTTCAGCGAAAATCGGACAAATTGCCTTTTCTGATAAGCTACTCCCCGTTCTTTCCTGGGGGTCATCCAGGAACATCGGATTGCGTTTTTTTAGGCATGGTGGGTCTATTGTCCGGCGG
>JADFYM010000360.1 GCA_015233035.1 Magnetococcales bacterium | reverse complement strand
TGCCCAACGACCCACCCGCAAGATGTTTACGTCAGACGCTCATACCAAAGCCAGTCGGAGATGTCCAGACAAAAACAGTACCGCCGTGATTCTGCATCGTTTCCGGTCTGGAACAAATTCACCCTGCTGTTACAGGTTGGGCCATCGCATTTGCAAGTCCCCCGCGACCGTTGCCTGATGGCCCCATTGCTGAAGCCGTGCAGTTGGAATCCGGGATCTGGTTCGGTGCATGTTGTTCCTTCGTTTAACTACACTACCTGGTATGACAGCCGGACCAGGCGCGTCCGCTTCAATCTGCACGAGGCCTATCTACAATGACACACAAGAAACGATTGCCCCCCATGGGTCGGAGAGTTTTGCCAGGCGGGCGGTGCCTGGCTGTTGTTTTGTGCCTCATCGCCGGGTTGAGTGTCCGGCCAGCCCAGGCCGACCGGGTGGATCTGCAACCCCTGGATGATGCGCTGCTCGTTGACCTGCTGACCACGGCTGACCTGGTGGTTGAAGAAGACCGGTCCCATACCCTGCTGCGTGTCTACCGGTTGCGGGAGGAGGGGTTGACCTGTGCCCACACCCCGGATCCCTGCCCGAACGAGCGACTCTTCATTGCGTTGGCCGCCCATCATGGCGACTCGACACAACAAGTCTTTGTCCTGCCCTACGCCTATGGTTGGAAAAATCCGCGCTTGGTGGAACACGCCACCAGCCCGATGCCCTGCTCGACACTCATTCCCCGGCAATTCATCAAGCTGGCGGTCGAGAGGGTGGAACAGGACGGACAGGCAAAACCAGGCGAGATCTCCTTCAATATGTATGAGGCGCAGCTCTCCATGATGATGTTGCAGGCGGAACGCCCGCACGCCAAAGGATCTCACGAAAAACTGGAACAGTGAGTCATATGGGTATGTCACAGTCGGTCAGGCCGGATCGCCTCTCTTTCGGGTTGCTCCATACGGTGGTGCAGTCTTGTGACCCTGGGATGTGATTCTGCTTTGGGTCGATTGGCCTGTTGACAGCCTGCCAAGGCGTTGCTATCGTAATTTGTTGTGGTCGCGTCGGAGAGAATGGCGCGATTGGGTGTCCCTGCTCACTTTTTGCTGGCTTGTGTCGGAATGCTGACCAAACGTCACCACGAAATTCTCAGATTGGTTGTCCATGCCCACATGGAAGGGGGGGAACCGGTTGGTTCCAAAACGATCACGGAACGCTCCCAGTTGGGTGTTTCGTCGGCTACCGTCCGCAATGCCATGGTGGAACTGGAAGAGATGGGGCTGTTGACGCAACCCCATGCCTCGGCTGGCCGAGTACCCACTGATCTGGGGTTTCGCTTTTATGTGGACAGTCTGTTGGAAGTTGCCGCGCTCAGTCGCGAAGAGCAGGCGCGCATCATCCGGGTCTGCGAACAGGGCAGCGAAGATCTGGAGACTGTTCTGGCCAGAGTCAGTCAGGTGCTGGCCACCATGACGATGAATGCCTGTATGGTGCGCACGCCCGATGTGCGTCACGCGGTCTTGCGCCGGGTCCAATTTATCAAGCTGACCGGTCGTTCGGGGCTGGATCGCATTCTGGCCCTGCTCATTTCGGATTCCGGGCAACTGCGCAGTCGGGTTTTTTACCTGGAAAGCAATCCTTCGCAGGAAAAATTGGACCGCTTTGGTCTCCTGTTGAGCCGTCAACTGGAAGGGATGACCCTGTCCGAGGTGCGGGAACATCTGCAACATGAAGTGGAGCAGAGTGAACAGGAATACCGGATGTTGTGTGGCAACCTGCTGGAAAGTGTCACCGGTTCTTTTGTTGGCGGTGGGTTGATCGTCAATGGACGGATGAATGTCTTCCGCTCTTTCATGGACCTGGCCCACATTCAGGAAATGCTGGCCGTGCTGGAAGAAAAAAAAGGGCTGGTCCATTTGCTGGATAAATGCCTGGATCTGGAAGGGGTGCGGTTGTTTATCGGCGCGGAAGCCGAGGTGAGTCGGACCGGTTGCGCCGTGGTGGCGGCTCCATTCAAGGGGGCTGATGGTTCTTATCCTGGCACATTGGGTGTGTTGGGTTCCACGCGCATGGACTATGCGCATGTCATCCCCTTGGTGGGCTTTACCACGAAGGTTTTGAGCACCCTCTTTTCAGATGGTACTGTTTCTGGATCTGTGTGTCTCTCTGCGGATGGTTGTGCCGATAGGGGGAGTGTGGACAGGGGGGAGAAAGCAACGTGATATGGAAAAAACGGGCTTCAAAAAAAAGTCTTAAGGAGGCTCAGATGGAGCAAAATACGGAAAAAATGGGGCAGGAACCGGTGGTGACTGCGTCGGTTGCCGATGGGGAACCGACGTCTGTTGGGGAGAGGGACGGCGTGGAGAACGCCGTGGGTGCGGAAACGGTAGATGCGGGACAAACCGAGTCCGGTGCGCCGGGATCAGCCGATGGCGACCAGTTGGAGGACGCAACCATGCGATTTTTTGGCGGGGCAGGGGAGCAGGCAGCGGCTGCCAAGGGGGCTGATGGACCCTCCCTGGAGGCGCAATTGCAGGCCGCGCAGGCCCTGGCCGAGGAGCAGCGCAACGCCTGTTTGCGTGCCGTCGCCGAGATGCAAAATGCCCGCAAACGGTTTGAACGGGAGAGTCAGCAGGCGCGGCAGTATGCCGTGGAGGGATTTGCCCGGGACTTGTTGACGGTGGCGGACAATCTGGAACGGGCTTTGGCGGCCGTGCCGAAAGAGTGTACGCCCGAGTTGAAATTGTTTCAGGATGGCGTGGCGATGACCCAAAATGAGTTGGCCCGCGCCTTTGGCAAGCATGGTGTAACCCTGATCAAGGCATTGCACGAACCGTTTGATCCCAACCTGCATCAGGCCGTTTTTCAGGTGGAGGAGACAGATGCGCCAGCGGGAACCGTGGTGCGTGAGTTGCAGTCCGGCTATCTGCTCAGTGGTCGCCTGTTGCGTCCCGCCATGGTGGGCGTGGCCAAAGAGAAAGAGCCGGTCGATCTGGTCGCCGACACGGCGGAACCGGAAGCGGTCGAGTAACGAAAACAGGCCTTGCGTATCGGTGGTTGCGCTGCTGGACTCCACCCTGCCCTATGGTCAGCTTGTACATTGACAGGGGTCCAGGGGGATTATCCCCCTGGTGGGGTCCAGGGGCAACGCCCCTGGCGGGGCTCGGGGCGGAGCCCCGTATCAGGACATCCAGGATCTGCGAATAAAAAAACATGCAATAGCAATATGTTGTATGTTTTTCCCTCAGGGTCTTGTTTTTCCGGGGCTTCGCCCCGGACCCCACCCGGGGCTTCGCCCCTGGGCCCCCCCCGGGGGGGAATCCCCCCGGGCCCCCCCCAAAATTAACGAAACTTTGTGATGCGGGCCAATGACAGGGGGGAAGCCCCCCCGTTCCCCTGGGGAAGGAGCCGGGAG
>JADFYM010000035.1 GCA_015233035.1 Magnetococcales bacterium | reverse complement strand
TTGTTTTTCCGGGGCTTCGCCCCGGACCCCACCAGGGGCGTTGCCCCTGGACCCCACCGGGGGAGATAATCTCCCCCGGACCCCCATGAATAATAACAACTTTTTGCGATGTGTATAACGGGATGGAGTAGGGGGGGCGACGGCGATTGAACGGACGCCGGCAAACAGGAAGGCCTGTTGAGGCATTGGGTGAACAGAATATATGCGCCCAGTGCCTCAATTAGTTCTGTTACATGTTTGCATAACTTAACTTTTTGTATCGGTGCGGGCAGCGTGCCAAACGTGCGGCCAGGTTGGGTGCGGCGCGTGGTCGCCGCCGCCGTCGGTCATCCTGGGGCGATACCATATCGTTGATACCGAAAATTTTTTCTTGCTTTTTGTGCGTAAAATGGGTATATTTTCCCTTTCCTGCATCTGCCGAAATTAAGCACACAATCTATGTGTAAAAAAACAACTGAGAACACATGGGACGGTTGGATCTGACACAATAAAGGTCGGGAGAAAGCGGGCAGTGGGTGGAAAAGCAGGGTAGGGTGCACCAAGTCAGAGGGTGAGGTGTTTGATGCGGACAGGTGATGGATCCATCCCGGTTGACGCTGTCTGGCGCGTGTTCGCACCATTTGGTCAACCCCAACAAACGCTGTGTGCGCCAGAAAAATCGGCGTGTTCAAACCGTCTGCGTGACAGAAAATAACTGTACTATACTCACATTAATAACAAGGTGTTTGTTTGTTCCAGAAATACGGGTTTTCTGAGTGGTTGGTGGGTGTTGGGTGTTTTGTTTGTAATCCGGTTTTGCTGTCTGGCTTTGGGTGTTTTTGTCGTGCGGTGGGTATACTTACTAAATTATGGCTGTGGCTGTTGCAGGCAACCATGCGGGCAACAGGCTACCGAGTTGAGAGGGATAGAAAATGGGTAGTGTTTTTTTTGCCAAACATGTCAAGTCGGTTGTATGTGCCCTGGGTTTGTGCCTGGGTGCCGGGTTTGCGGTGCCTGTAGTGGCCCACGCGGCTCCGGCTCTTCCGCCCGGCGCACCTCCGGGTGCACAGGGTCAGATCGATACGGTCCATCCAGAACAACAATTTGAAGAGCCGACCAAGCCCAAGTCTGGCCCGGTTGACCTGCAGATTCCAGAGGGCAGTAGTGCTGCTGACGAACAGTTTGAAGAGATCAAGCTGCATTTGAGCCAGGTCAAGTTGGAAGGATCGACCGTTTTCCCGGAGCAGGTGTTGCAGGACGAGTTTGCCAGTCTGCTCAATCAGGATGTTTCACTGGCCGATGTCTATCGGATTGCAGAAAAGATTACGGCCAAGTATCGCGATGCGGGTTATGTGCTGTCTCGCGCGCTCATTCCGGCCCAGGAGATCAGCAAGGTTGAGGGGGTGGTGCGCGTTACGGTGCTGGAGGGGTTTGTGCAGCGCATTGTCGTGGAGGCCGCAGACGATGCGGGGGAAAATGCGAAGGAAAAGCTGGCCCGGGTCGAGGATCGCATTCACCGTTATGTGGACAGGATTCTGGAGTCCAAACCCCTGAATATTCGGGATTTGGAGCGGTATCTGCTGTTGGCCAACGATATGAGTGGGGTTTCGGCCAAGGCGGTGTTGCGACCGGATCCGAAGGTATCTGGGGCAACCGATCTGGTGCTCAAGGTAAATTTCTTTTCCTATTCCGGCAGCATTGGCCTGGACAGTATGGGCAGCCGGATTGTGGGCCCCGAAGAGGGGATGATCAAGGGTCGGTTGAACTCTCCCCTTGGCATGGGTGAGCATATTGAATTGACCAGTGTGACGGCCTCGCCCTTCAAGGATGCAATCAACCTGAAGTATGGTGGTGCGGTGGTGGAGTTGCCTCTTGGCGATGAAGGTGCCCGGCTGAAGTTGGATGCCACGCGCAGCGTCACCAAACCGGGGGAACGTCTGAAACCCTTGAAGATGGTCAGTGACACCGAAACCTTTGCCTTGTCGGGCATCTATCCTGTCATACGCGGACGGGCTACCAACCTGATCCTCGAAGGCGGGGTCAAATCGATGGAGTCCGACGTGGATGTGTTGGAGAGACCCTTCAATGTAGACAAGTTGCGCAAGTGGTTTTTCAAGGGCAGTTTTGACCATGCGGACTCCTGGGATGGGGTCAACCTGTTCATGGTGCAATGGAGTCATGGCTATAATGTGGACGCGGCGACCCAAAAGGGATCGTTGCTTTCCAGTCGGGCCGAGGCCGATCCGAACTACCAGAAGTTGGATGGCGAAATATCCCGTTTGCAGGGGTTGCCGCATAATTTCAGTCTGTTGGCCGCTGCCATGTGGCAATATGCCTGGCATCCCCTGTTTTCCCTGGAGGAGATGGGGGTGGGGGGTGAAAAGTATGGACGCGGGTATGATTTGGGCGATATAACGGGGGACAAGGGTGTCGCTGAAAAGGTGGAACTACAGTATAACGATGAATTTGCTACCAACTCGACCTATCAACTCTACACCTTTCTGGACCATGGTCACGTATGGAACCTGGACAAGACGGACCAGGGAACGAACCGGGAGATAGAGGATATCACTTCCTCCGGGGTTGGGGTTCGTGGAACCTACCAGAAGTGGGTCAACTTTGATCTCTTTGCGGCCAAGCCAATGGCCAAGATACCGGTCAACGCAACCGGTGATGAGACCCGTTGGTTTGGCAGGATGTCCATCAATTTTTAGGGCTGTCGGGTTCCGTACACACCCTTTGCCATTGGGTGGCGGGTTGTGGGGATGAATTTTTTCGATCGATCCACGGCGTCGTGGATAGGGTGGCGGCTATTGGGAGGGAAAGATGATCGGTGGTATGGGTTGGAAGACGGTCGCGGCAAATCCTGTTGTGGCAGGGAGCACGATACCGGTGCGCAGGGGTAAAAGAGGGGGGCTGTGTTATGGCCTGTTGGCTTTGGCGGCTTCGTTGTCTGTCTGGTTGCCGGTGACGGCGCGCGCCAATCCCCTGGGTGGTACTGTGGCCGCCGGTTCGGCGACTGTTGTACAAACCTCGCCGACGCGGGTTGATGTGGTTCAGCAGAGCAACCAGGCGATCTTGAATTGGCAATCCTTCAGCATTGGCAAGGGGGAGCAGACCAACTTTCAGCAGCCATCCAGCAGTGCCATCGCCTTGAATCGTGTGACGGGCGGGGATCTTTCGACCATTGAGGGGGCCTTGACCGCCAATGGCACGGTCATGCTGGTCAATCCGAACGGGGTGATTTTTACGAAGGGTGCCGAGATAGACGTGGGTAGCCTGGTGGTGACGACGGCCAACCTGCGCGATGCCGATTTTATGGCGGGTCGGATGCAGTTTTTGACCCCTTCCGGTGTGGTTGGTGCCTCGGTGGTGAATAAGGGGACCATCACGGTCGCGGCCCAGGGCATTGCGGCTCTGGTGGCCCCGACTGTGGCCAACGCCGGGGTGATTTCGGCCCGGTTGGGCAAGGTGGCTCTGGCGGGGGCGCAGACCTTCACCCTGGATATGTATGGCGACCAGTTGATCCAGTTTGATGCCTCGGCGGCGGTCAAGCAGAAGCAGGATGGGTCGTTGGTCAGCAACAGTGGCGTGATCTCGGCGGACGGTGGCACGGTCTTCATGACGGCCAGGGCGGCGGCTGGGGTGGTCAACAGTGTGGTCAACATGAGTGGCGTGGTGGAGGCCCGCAGTGTGGCGGTGACCGAAGGCAAGATTATTTTGTCTGGTGGTGATAATGGGGCCGTCGAGGTGAGCGGCAAGCTGGATGCCTCGGGCAGTGGCGCGGGCGAGAAGGGCGGTCAGGTGCAGGTGCTGGGCGAGCAGGTGGCATTGCGGACGGGGGCATCGATTGATGTCTCGGGGAGCCGTGGGGGCGGGACGGCTCTGGTGGGGGGGGATCAGCACGGGGATAACCCGGCGGTGCCGAACGCCACCCAGACCCTGGTGGAAAAAGAGGTCACCATGGATGCCAGCGCGACGCAGACGGGCAATGGGGGGAAGGTGGTGGTCTGGGCGGATGAGGCGACCTCTTTCCAGGGGACCATTCTGGCCAAGGGCGGTGCTGCGGGCGGCGATGGCGGTTTTGTTGAAACGTCCGGCAAGCAAACATTGCAAGTGCTGGGCGGCAAGGTGGATGCCTCGGCCACGGCGGGCAAGGCAGGCGAGTGGTTGATGGATCCGAACGATATTGAGATCAAGAATGCCGCGACGACAAACGGAGCATTCGATGGAGGAACGCCCACCAACGCCTTTACGACGACCACCGATGCAGCCATAGCGGATGTCAATACGATCAATACGGCCCTCAGTGGTGGCACGTCTGTCACCATTACCACAGGTACCGGTGCTCCCAATGCGGGAACTGGCAACATCACGCTGACCGATGCGATCAGCAAAACCGGTGGTGGGGCGGCAACACTCACCTTGACGGCCTCCAATAATATTTTCTTGAACAATACGATCACTTCGACGGCTGGCGCATTGGGAGTGCAACTGACTGCCAACGTGGGTGCCGGTACGATCAACCTGAACAGTGCGGGCACCATCATTACCTCAAATGGAGGGTCAATCGCCTTTAATGGGGCCACTGTTTTGCAGGCGGGTAGTACCATCAGTGCCGGTGCGGGCGGTGTTACCTTCGCCGGTACAGTGAATGGTGCGCAGGCTTTGGTGGTCAATTCTGCGGGCAACACCCAGTTTAATGGTCGTGTCGGCGGAGCTACGCCCCTGACCAGTGTGACGACCGATGCGGCTGGGACGACCATTTTTAACGCTGCGGGTGCTATGGGGACTCCCACTGTCAAGACGACTGGGTTGCAGCTTTATAATGATCCCGTCACATTGAGTGCCGCCACAGTTCTGACGAGCACAGGCAGCGGGAACATTACCTTCGGTGGCACGGTGAATGGTGCCTCTGCGTTGGAGGTGGATACGGCTGGTAGCACGCAGTTCAATGGCCTTGTCGGTGGGACCACGCCCCTGGCCAGCGTGATGACTGACTCAGCCGGAACCACCACTTTTAACGCTGCGGGTGCTACGGGGACGCCCACTGTCAAGACGACCGGAGTCCAGACCTATGACGATCCCGTGACATTGCTCGCCGCTACGGTTTTGACGAGCACGGGCGGTGGGACGATTACCTTTGGCAGCACGGTGGACGGCGCGAATACTTTGGCATTTGATACATCTGGGTTGGTGGCGGTGGATGGTAAAGTGGGCAACACCAACGCTCTGAACACCCTGACTATCACCCAGTCATCTTCGGCTGATTTTGCGGATACGGTGCGGGTTGGCAAGTTGGTTCTGACCGATACTTCGGGTTCTGTCTCATTTGTGTCGATCGCTGGCACTGGTATCGCTTATGCGCCTGGTGCCCCAATAGCGATGGGTGCCGGAGGGAATATTACCATCGATTCCACGGCGGCTGGCCAGATCGGCGGCATCCTGGGTGCGGGTACCAGCGTTGTTCTGAATGCGGCGACAGCCGTCAGTATTGGTAGTACGGTTGATGTTTCCGGCACAGCGGGCGCATCGGGTAAAAGTTTGAGTTTTGCTGCGACCACCATCAATGTGGCGAGTGGTGTCAACGTAAAAACAAATAATGGAGACCTTACTTTTACGGGTGATGTGACGCTTGCTGGTGGAACAGCATCCACTTTTGCGACGGGTGGCGGTAATCTGTCTATCACCGGTAAAACCTCTCTGGGCGGTGATTTGACCGTCACTACCGGCAGTGGTGGCGTGACTTTTTCCGACACGGTGGATGGCGGACACGCTCTGGTTGTCAACTCTGCTGGTAACACGCAGTTCAATGGTCGTGTCGGTGGAGGCACGGCACTGGTCAGTGTGACGATGTCCAATGCGTCTGGTACAACGACCTTCAATGCGGCAGGCACTACGGGAGTACCCACAGTCAGGACGACCGGAGGTCAAACTTACAATGGGAGTGTCACATTAAGTGCTGCTACGGTACTGACCAGCACCGGATCCGGGACCATTGCCCTCAACGGTGGCTTGACCGGTGCTGGCAAGAACCTGACGATCAACACGGCCGGTACAGTCAACCTGGGCGATGGCACCGGGGCCGATTCCCTGACCGGTTTGGGGATTCTGGATGTCACGGGAACGGGTGGAATCAATATTGCTGCCAGTGCCATCGACAGTACCGGGTTTACACAGGAATATCATAATGCGGTGGTGTTGCAGCCAAACAATGTGCCCAACACCCTCGTGACACTGACCGGTACCACCGTTACCTTCGACAGTACAGTCAACGCCACCACCAAGGGCAAGGAAGGGCTGGTCGTCACTGGTGCTGCCGGTTCCGGCAATGCGGTGTTCAAGGGTGATGTGGGTAGCGGGACCAATCTGGGCAGCGTGTCTGTTGCCGGTACCACTGCCTTTAACGGGGCCACAGCG
The DNA here is from genome assembly GCA_015233035.1 of Magnetococcales bacterium. Classification (GTDB taxonomy): domain Bacteria; phylum Pseudomonadota; class Magnetococcia; order Magnetococcales; family Magnetaquicoccaceae; genus Magnetaquicoccus. The sequence goes on along the minus strand of JADFYM010000035.1, from coordinate 16,882 downwards.
GTCACGACTGACAGCACAGGTAGCGGTACGGGCAACCAGACCTATGGTGGTATGGTGACGTTGGGCAATAACCTTGCCCTGACGGCCACCGGAGCCGGGGCCATAGCCCTCAATGGCGGGGTGATTGGTAGTGGCAAAAACCTGACCATCAATGCCATTGGTACAGTCAACCTGGGCGATGGCACCGGGGCCGATTCCCTGACCGGTTTGGGGATTCTGGATGTCACGGGAACGGGTGGAATCAATATTGCTGCCAGTGCCATCGACAGTACCGGGTTTACACAGGAATATCATAATGCGGTGGTGTTGCAGCCAAACAATGTGCCCAACACCCTCGTGACACTGACCGGTACCACCGTTACCTTCGACAGTACAGTCAACGCCACCACCAAGGGCAAAGAAGGGCTAATCGTCACTGGTGCTGCCGGTTCCGGCAATGCTGTGTTTAAGGGCAATGTGGGTAGCGGGACGAACCTGGGCAGTCTCTCTGTGACCGGTGCCAGTGCCTTTAATGGAGCCACAGCGGTCACGACCGACAGTACGGGCGGTGGTACGGGCAACCAGACCTATGGCGGTGCGGTGACGTTGGGTAATACTCTCGCCATGACTTCCACGGGTGGGAATATCGCCTTCAATAGCACATTGGATGGTGCCCAGCCTCTTTCGTTGACTGCCAGTTCTGGTAACGTGACATTCACAGGCGCGGTGGGTAGTGGAGCACGCCTGGGGGTCATCACCATTACCAGTGCTGCCAATGTCACAGAATCAGCGGGCATCACCGCCGCCTCCTTGACCCAAACAGCGGGTAGCGGCACGACCACATTAACCGGATTGGTCACGACCACTGGCGCGGTTGCGCTGACGGCCAATACCATTGCGGTCAATGGTGGCATAACGGCTGGCAGTTCGGTTGCGCTGTCGGGTGGTACCCTTGCAGTCAACAGTGCCATCAATTCTGGTAGTACGGTGACGGTCAATGAAACCGGCACAGCGACATTGGCGGCGGCCGGGGATATCACCTCCACGGGGGCGGTGAGCATCACTGCCGCCGGTGGCATCAGCACGGCAGGTGATGTGAAAACCACCAGCAGTACCATTACATTTGCATCGGCCACCACCGTCACAGGTCCGGTCATTCTCAACAGCACGGGCGGCAACATCCGCTTGACTGCCTTGACGCTGAACTATAACAGCAGTGATCCAAAAAACAATCGCGTTATTGTTGCCTCCAATGGCGGTAACATTGATATCAACTCCATCAAGGGTGGGCCGACCCAGTATCTGGATCTTCGGGCAGATATAAATCCCATTTCTCCAGCCAACTCACAGGCTTATTATGTCTCGGGCAGAGAGAATAACCCAGCGGATGGCTTGATCTCTGTAACAACCATGGACGTCTGGAACCTGACCGTTGCTGCCAAAGGTGTCAGTCTCGGCACGGGGTTTGTCTGGAACAATGATAGCGATTGGATAAACAGGAATAAGCCCACATCCAATGGCTTTATCACAAACCCTACCCCTGCACAGTGGTCCAAAAGCGCAGCCGCTCAAACCATCATGACGCCCACCAATTCTGGCGCGAATATCACGTTTAACGACTATTATGTGACGGGCCGTTTGGTTGACAGTGTGAGCAGTTTCTCGGTGCCCGACCTGAGCAAGGCCCTTTCCTCCAACAGCCAGGCGGATTTGTTCGTGATCGCTGGCGATTCGCGCGGGGCGGATGAGGGTGGTACGGCGGAGGATGCGGGCTTTGGCGTCGATTCGGACGAATCCAGCGAGCCCGGCAGTCCGCAACCATAAGAGAAAATTTGTACAATAGAGGTGCCGCCTGGGGTTGTCCCAAGGCGCAACAAAAGCGGATGAGACCAGGATATGGAGAGGGAAATCATGAAATTGCGTGGCATGGTGGCGGTGACAGCGTTGCTGGGTGTGGTGCTCTGGGCGGGGCTTGCCCTGTTTCCTGAACAGGCCTGGTCGGAGAAAAAGAAGGAAAAACCGGCGGATCCGCCCAGTGGTTATGCCGATCCGGCCAAACCATCGGCTTCAACCAATCCCTTGCACGGCAAGGTGTTCGGCAGTTGGGAGATCGCCTGTGAAGCATCCCCAGACAGTCAGGAAAAATGCTATGCCACCCAAAATCAAATATCCGTAGAAAAAAAAGTGCGCGTACTCAAATTTTCCGTTGGTCGCCTCGGGGCCCAGGGAGAGTGGGTGGCGGTCGCCATCTTGCCGCTGGGCATCTCGATTCCAGGGGGGGTGGCCTTCAAAGTGGACGACGACCCGCAGGTGAGTATGCCACTGCAACAATGTACCGGTGACGGGTGCGTGGCCGCCCTCCTGCTGGATAAAAAAGTCCTGGCCTCCATCAAGGCGGGCAAAGTGTTGCATGTGGGTATGATGCCAGCAGGCGGAACCAAGACGATGGAGATTCCGGTCAACCTGGATGGATTGTCGGCAGCACTGGCACCTCTTGCCAAGTGACGGGTTGTCTGGTTTGCAGAATAAACATGTAATAAAACAACAACTGAAGAGGGTGGACAGATGCGGTTCATAAGGCGGTTCCAATGGTTGTTCCTTGTTGCGGTGCCCTTGCTGCTGGCAGGATTCCAGATCACCGAAGGGTGGGCGACTGAAATCACCCGGGCAAACAGCGGTTTTGCGACTGAGCAGTGGGAGCCGGTTTCCGTGTTTGAATCGGGCATCAGCATCCGAGACGATAAGGGTGAAGTGCGCCAGAGAGTGGCGCAGCGCAAAGTAAGCCAGAAAAAATATATCGAAGCCATGAAACTGGCCCGGGGCAATATGCTGTTTGAACGACGCAAGGCCGTGCCGGTCGATGGGTTTCACCCGGCAGAACAGGAACTGATCAGCAGATATAATAAAAATAGTGACTTTAAAAAATTCGGTATTCAGTTGACTCCTGACAAAATTCGGCAACAGGCCAATCCGGAGGGGGACATCTCCTATGCCGTGGAAGAGGGCGGAGGCTATAAGTGTGTTGTATTTTTCCGCTATTCCAACAAGTCGCAGCCACCCTCCCTGGATGAACCCGGCTCCTATGAGGCCATTACAGGGTATACCTGTCTGCCCCTGAACAGCAAAGATCTCGCCGTTCTGGAAGATCAGGTGTTGGACTTGGCCGGTCGGGTCATGTTTGATGGTGGCAAGAGCACCCGTGCCAACATGTTCAAGGCGGGTTTGTCGCGTGCGCGACAGGAGGCCCATGGACCGGATATCATCATCCCCTATTCGTTGAACACCCAAAATCCAACGGTGGTGCTGGAAGGGCAGTTGCAGGATGAGACAGGGTTGAAATCTCTGGCCTGGGATGGCGGCACGATTCCTTTCGACAAGGAGGGCAAGTTCAAGGTGCAGGTGCCGGTCCCGAGCGGTAAAAGCAAGGTCACTTTGGTCGCGGTCAACACGGCGGGCATCCGTTCCACCGTCGATGTCTATGTGGTACGCGGCAAGGTCGAAGAAGAGGTGTCAGGCAAGTTTCGTGTGCTGTTGATGGGGATTCAGAAATATGACAATCCCGACCTTTCCCTGGGATCACCGGTCAGGGATATTCGCGCCATGGCCGATATCCTGAAAAATAATTATGGCTATGAAGTCAGGGTTTTGGAAAATCCCAAGCGCGCCCAGATACTGGAGGCGATTGAGCAGGAAAAACAGCAATTGAAGGAGAGCGACAGTCTCGTTATCTACTATGCGGGTCATGGCGTACTGGATGAGGAGAAGGGGTTGGGGTATTGGATACCCAGCGATGCCAAGGTGGATAATTCGGATGGTTCCTGGTTGCCCAATCGGGATGTGCTGATCCGACTGCGTGAAATTCAATCGCGGCGTGTTTTGTTGATCGCAGATGCCTGTTTTTCTGGGGCTTTGGTGGGACAAAAAATCACGCAGGCTCCCACGCTTCGTTCGGTCCGGTCGCGTACTTCGATCTCCTCTGGTGGACTGACCCCGGTGGAGGATGATGATGGCAGTGGCCACTCTCCCTTTGCCCACTATTTGCTCAAAGCTTTGGGCGACCAGAAGGCGGGGGAAGTGACCGACTTCAATGTGTTTGAGCAGGTCAGGAAACTGGTGGAGGCAGACAACCTTGCCCAAAAGCCGCAATATGGTGCGATGCAATCTGCCGGACATGTGGTGGGTGGCGGATATTTTTTCCGGTAAAGCCGTTCCGGGGAGGCGGGCAAAACCGTCTCTCCCGGTACACAAATTGGCAGGGGTCCAGGGGGATTATCCCCCTGGTGGGGTCCAGGGGCGAAGCCCTTGGCGGGGTTGGGGGCGGAGCCCCCTCTGTGTCAACATGGTCGCGATAAAGCATGTCGTAACATAATTGTTTGTATTTGTTTTTTTGTCGGTATCCGTGATCGAAAGATCAGAATGAAGTAAAATCAATATGTTGTAAGTTGCATGGTGACGCTTATGGGGCGGATTCCCGCGTCAGGGCACCCAGACGCCGCGCAGCACAAAAAGACACTGTAGCCCCCTCTGGCAGTCCCAACTCCAGGTTCTTGTTTTTCCGGGGCTTCGCCCCGGACCCCACCAGGGGCGTTGCCCCTGGACCCCACCAGGGGGATAATCCCCCTGGACCCCTATAACTGCACAATCTGCTTCGTATTTTTTGTCAGCATAGCAATGTGTGCATAGGGTAACCCCCCGGTGCCGACCCCCAAGCTCCGCCACTCTGTTCTGCTTGTTTGCGTGCCTCGACGCTTTGTGCAGGATACGATGCACTGCCTCCTGCTGGGCGGCCACCATACAGTGGCTGCCCCGGCCTCTTGGTCCGGCAGCGGTTGCCCGGAGGGATGGATCCTTTATCCTGTTACCTCCTGCACGGTTATGCTATAACGGACCCCTCAGGTCGTTTAATGAATCCCGACCGGTCGTCCTCGTTGCAACAGGCGTGACAACATTTTAAATTCGGTAAAAAGGTACGCAATGGGCAATGCTCTCGCATTCTTTTTGGCCTTGATTTCCACGCTGTGGACGTGGACGCTCATCGGCTTGGCCACGTTTATTGGTTATCAGGTCTCCCAGGCAAAAAATCTGGGTGCGATTCCCGGCTTTGATGCCTTGCCCGCTTTTTTGCGCCTTCCACTCCAACATCAGACCGATAACACGATTGTTTTCACCCTGGCGGGCGTGATCGTGGGGTTTTTGCTGTTTTTTCTGCTGGGCTATGTCTGGCAGGCTCTGCAAGATTTTGTCCGTCTGGCTTTGGTCAAGGGCAGTCTGGAAAAGGCGCGCCGGGCCGGTCGTTTGACGAGCCTGTCTGTCTCCGAGGCCGATAAAGAGTCCCTGATCACCTGGCGGTGGACCTATTATCCCCTGATGACCCGTCTGTGGCGCGAGTATGCCGAAACCCTGCATCGACAGACCGTGACCACGGCCCTGGATGCCACCCCCCAGGTCAGATATCGTTCCACTCTTTCGGCAGAGACCATCTTCAGCACCCAGGCACTGGTTGATGTGCCCATGCGTGTGGAATTTTTCCGCCATCTGCCGGGTATTTTGACTGGTGCGGGCATTGTCAGCACCTTCGCCGGTATTTTGCTGGGGTTGAGTGCGTTCGACCCGTCGGTGGAGGTGCAGCAGATTACCTTTCAGTTGAAAAATCTGTTTTCCGGGATTACCACCGCCTTTATCGCCTCTTTTTTCGCCATTTTTGCCGCCATCCTGGTCACCATTATTGAAAAATTTCTTCTGCATTGGCGGTATGCCCAGGTCGCTCTTTTGCAACACTATATGGATGATCTCTTTCGGGCGGGGATTGAGCCGGAATATTTGGCCCACCTGGTCCAGCATGGCCAAATGGGCTTGCAGCAGCTCCAGACAGAGATGGGACGGTTGACGGCCAGTGTGACGACGTCGCCCCATCCGCTGACGCATCCGGCGGCGCGCTCCTCTGCCATCCAGCCCCTGGATCCCTATGCGCAGACTGGGTTGGGTGGTCCCTTGGCGGACAATGCGGAGACGCTGCAACGGGTGTTGAGCCAATTTTTGCTGGAATTTTCCCAGTTGCTGCACAAAACGGTGGATGCGCAAGGGCGTCGTCGTGAAGAGGGGCGTACCTTTGAAATTCAATTGCTTTCGGTGGGCGAACGGTTGGACGTGGCCATGGGGGAGTTTGCCCATGCCGTGGTCAGCGCGAAGACGGAGATGGCCGACAACCATGCGGTCGTCCAGGATCTTTTGCACCGCCAGTTGGCGTTTCTGGAAAGGTTGGATGCCCAGTTTGAGCAGACCAGTCGCTTGTTGCAACACGCAGACCGGGCGCAAACGGGCAACAACGATTTGGTCACCCGGTTGGGTAATGCCCTGGACCTGCAAACGGCGGCCATGCGCGATTGGAACCGTTCCGTGCAGGAACTGAGCAGCAAATGGCCCACCGAAGAGGCGGTCGGTCGCCGCATTCAGGAAACCATACAGGGCTTGAGCAATCCTCTGCTGCCTGCGGAAGCGGTGGATCGGCGGATGCAGGAGATGCTGCAGACCCTGAGCCGCCAACTGCCCACCGAGGAGGCGGTCGGTCGCCGCATTCAGGAAACCATACAGGGCTTGAGCAGTCCGTTGCTGCCTGCGGAAGCGGTGGATCGGCGCATGGAGGAGATGCTGCGGGCCCTGATCAGCAGACTGCCTTCGGAGGAGGCGGTGGATCGGCGGATGCAGGAGATGTTGCAGGTTGTGCTCAGCAGACTGCCTTCGGAGGAGGCGGTGGATCGGCGGATGCAGGAGATGTTGCAGGTTGTGCTCAGCAGATTGCCTTCGGAGGAGGCGGCTGATCGGCGGATGCAGGAGACGTTGCAGGGGCTGACTCGTCAACTGCCCACCGAAGAATCTGTCCAGCAACGGTTGCAGGAGACGCTGGAAAGTGTGATGCGCCGCCTGCCCACCGAAGAATCTGTCCAGCAACGGTTGCAGGAGACGCTGGAGCGCGTGCTTCGCCATCTGCCTTCCGAGGAATCTGTCCAGCAGCGGATGCAGGAGACGCTGGAAAGTGTGATGCGCCGCCTGCCCACCGAAGAATCTGTCCAGCAGCGGATGCAGGAGACGCTGGAAAGTGTGATGCGCCGCCTGCCCACCGAAGAATCTGTCCAGCAGCGGATGCAGGAGACGCTGGAGCGCGTGCTTCGCCATCTGCCTTCCGAGGAGTCTGTGCAGCAACGGTTGCAGGCGATGCTACAGGGGCAGGAGATGGCCTTTCGGCAGTGGACCCAGGCCCTGGACGGTCTGTTGCAGCAATGCCCTTCCAAAGAGGAGTGGTTGCAGGGGCTGCATGTGGAGCGGCACCAGCAGACGGAACTTCTGCAAGGTCTGCAAAACACCTTGGACAGCGCGGTGCGTCAGTTTGAACAGACCAGGTGGTCGGTGCAACAGGTGGACGACAAACAAACCGGCCAGGGCGAAATGGTTGCCCTGCTGGGCAACGCCCTGGAGCGGCAGACCTCGGCCATGCACGACTGGAACCAATCCCTTCAGGCCTTGAGTCAGCAATGCTCTGCTGAGACGGCGGTCAGTCAACGTATCCAGGAGACACTGGATGCCCAGAGTGTGGCCTTCCAACAATGGACCCACGCCCTGGAAGGGTTGTTGCAACAGTGGCCGTCCCGGGACGAATGGCTGCACCTGGTGCAGGCGGAGTGGCACCAGCAGACCACAGCCCTGCACGGTTTGCAACAGACCCTGGACCAGTCGGTCGGACAGGTGCCCGACAAGGGTGATATGGCCCGTCTGCTCACGGAGATTCAGACCTGGCGTGCCAGTCTGGAGGAAGGGGTGGCGCGGTATCTGCAAACGGCCACCGACCCCATCGCCCAACAATTGACCAAACTGGAACAAGAGATACACCAATTCAAAGAGTTGAGTGCCTACAATGCCAGCCATGCCGGTCTGCTCATGCAAGGGTTGGCCGACCAGTTTTCCCGCGAGTTGAACGCCACCTTGCAGGAAAAAATGGGGACGGCGTCGGGACAGGAGATGGCCGAAAAGGTGGCTGAACTCCTGTTTGCGCGTCTGGACCAGACGTTTGGTACCCTGGCGAAGGGCCTGTTTGAACTGCGGGAACGGTTTTCCTCGGAGCGCGATACCGTCGTGGCCACCATGGAGGGTTGGCGCGCGGACAGTTCCCGTTCGGACCAGGAAAAAGACCAGAAGATGGAACAGAAAATTTCTGAGGTCATCTCGCACGTCAACACCCACCATACCCATTTGATCCAGGTCATTGATGAACTGAACCGCAACTTGAGCCAGGATCTGGATGGGATGCGGGGTGGGTTGCTCCATAATCATGAGGAAAACACCCAAAAGATGGTGCAAAAGGTGTCCGATCTGGGGCGGGTGTTGGAAGAGGTCATCAGTTCGGTCGGTCAGGAACAGACGGTCTTTATTGAAATGTTGGGCGAACGTCTGGAGGCTTTGCGCAGACGATTGCGCACCAAGTAATACCCCAAGGAGGTCGTTGTGGCCCTGACGCTGAACAAGGACATTCGGTTGGATTTAAGCACCGTATCGTCGTCTGCCGGAGCGGGACCGTCATGGCACAACCATCCGATTGTCCGTGCGGTGGGTGGCAGTGTGCTGGTGCAGGAACATAACGAGATTCGTTATGACACCCCCACGTTGCAATTGTATCGCAGTCGTGTGGCCCTTACCCTGAATCGTCGGGGTGAACAGTGGATCCAGCGGTGCAGCGTGGAAGAGGGGGCCGAACAGGACAAAAAATGGCTGGAAACCCCGGTCCCTGATCAACAATTGGACCTGAAAATGATGCGGAAGATGCCCGCATTTCCCCCGCTGAACGCCAATGATGCCCGTGCCCTGGCCCCGGTGTTTACGCTGCATTGCCGTGAACAAAAATGTTCTTTGAGTTTGCCCGGCGGCCTCTCAATCATTCTGAAAGAAGAGCAAGGTTATATCAAATGGGGAGCCACCCGGCAATCTTTCCATGAGTTGGTGTTCGAGTATCACGCGGGCGATCTGGCGCGTTGGTTTCAGACGGTCCTGGAGTTGGCCTATTGGCTCTTTCTGCAAGAGAAGGGTGGAGACGAGAAAAATGGGCCGCTGGAGAAGGGGGGGCCAGGGCTGGTGGGGGCGACGCCGGTGACACGCGGTTTTGCCTGGCTGGATCCCGCGTTGCTCATGCCGGTGGTGCGGACGACCCCGGAGGGCAAGAGCGATGGACCGCCAGAGGAGGGGATGCCGGAGATCCTTTTGCCCAAAGGGGCAAGCGAGCGGACCGCCCAGCAGACGTTTGTGGCCTTGTGCGCCGGGTTGTTGCAGGCCATGCAGGCGGATCAAACCACCGTGCTGTATGGTGGCAAACAGGCCAGGCTGGCCGGGGTGCGGCTGTTTCATCAAGCCACTGGCCGCTTGCATACCCTTGTTGGGTGGTATCAACCGGTACTTCCGGCCGCGATTTACACGGAGTTGGACAGGGAAATCAGTTGGTTGTTGAAGGAGTTGGTCTTGGTGCAGGAATGTCAGATGCTGCTGAAGGAGACGCTCGAACCGTTGACGGAGCAGTTTGCCACCCATCCCGGTTTGGAAGAGTTGTTGCAGAAGACCAAAAATGGGCTGATTCATGCGCTCAAGCGGTTGGAAAAGTCTTTGACTTCATTTCGTTATACGCGCCTGATTCTTGGTCTGGAAAGCTGGATAACGGGGAGCCAGTGGGAATTTTTATCGGATCACGCGCAACGGGAAACCTTGGCTTTGCCAATGGCGCGTCTGGCGGCGGATTGGCTGCAACAATGCCATGCCCCTCTGCGCAAACGGGGACGCCAGTGGACTGGTCTGGATGGGGCGGCGCGTGGTGCGTTTTACCATGAGATGGAGCACATGTTGTACACGACGGATCTGTTCGCGGATTTGTTTGCCGGTAAACGCACCGAAAGCGGTGGGCGCACCCGGCCAGCGGGTGGGCGCAATGCTTTCCAGGACAGTTTGAGTCGTGTACACAGTGTGGTACAGGTTTTGGTGCATTTGCAAACCGGTCATCGCCTGTTGACGCGGGGGGTGAATGCCAAGGAGGGGGGGGCCAATCATCCCATTCAGGTGTGGCAGGAGGCCCGGATGGCGCGGTGCCTGGCGGATGCCACCCAGGAGTGGGAGTTGTTCTCTACCAAGCTATCTTTCTGGCATTAAATATTGGATTATCACGCAGAACCATTGCCGTATGGCGTCTGCCATGGACAGAAACAGTCGCGAAAGGGGTTGCGCCGTGCTTCATCTTGAATTACGACAAGAGTTTCTTGGTAAAAAACTACAAGGGACAGCCATCGAACTGGCCAATGAGGCCAAGACGGGTGCCACTCAGATTTCTGCCCAGGATTTTCTGGCCATTACTTACCCAACCCACGACTTGTTGAAGGCTCTCTGGGCGATTGGCCCAAACCAGGGCAGGCCGGTTGTCGTCATCGGCGAACGAGGCCTCGGCAAATCCCATATCCTGGCGGCCCTGTACCACGCCGTGACCAATGCCAACGCAACCAGAGCCTGGCTGGATGGCTGGGCCAGCACCCTGGGAGACTCCTATCTCACAACGATGGAACTTCGGCCCGATATGCGGGTGATCGGGGAAAGCATCCATCGGCAACGCCACAAGTTTCTTTGGGATCTGTTGTTTGAGCGACATCCCCATGGCCAATATATCCGGGGCAAATGGGAAGGCATGGGCACACCGATTCCTTCCGACAAACTGATTCTGGAACTGCTGCGCCATACGCCCATCATGCTGTTGCTGGACGAATTCCAGACCTGGTACAACGGCCTCACCAACACCAAACAATACCCATGGAAAAATTGGGCCTTCAATTTTATCCAGATTCTTTCAGAGATTGCCAAGGATTACCCGGAGTTGCTGGTCCTGGTGGTATCGGTGCGCGATGGCACCACCGATGCCTATCAGCAGATTCACCGTGTCAACCCAGTGCAAATTGATTTCAAGGCGGGCGGCAGCCCGGACCAGATTCAACGCGATCGTCGCCATATGCTGCTGCACCGTCTGTTCGAGAATCGCCGCCAGATCGCCTCCGACGCTATAGAAAGGTGTGTGGAGAAGCATCTGACCGAATATTTTCGACTGCTGGGGGTGCCCTCTGCCGATCATGAACGCAAGTGCAGGGATTTTATCGAGGCTTGGCCGTATGCACCCCACCTGTTGCAGCTTCTGGAAGACCAGGTTCTGGTGGCAACGGATGCGCAGGAAACCCGTGACATGATCCGCATCCTGGCCAACCTGTTCAAAAACGGGGGGGATGCCACACCGATTCTCACCGCCGCCGACTTCCGCCTGGATGAGGACGCCACCGGTATTGGTGCATTGCTCGACTCGGTGGCCAACCAGCACCACCGCACGCTACGGGAAAAAGCCTCACGCAACATTATTGCCGTGATGGACGCCATTCCTCGTCATGCCGAAAAGGTTCCCCACCTTCAGGAAATTGTGGGTGCTCTATGGTTGCGTTCGATTGCCGTCGGCCATCTGGCTGGAGCAGAACCGGCTGTTCTGCATGTGGATATCACCCGCAACCATGCCATTGATGACAACGCCTTCCAGGTGGAGCTGGCAGCCATTGTGGAAAACGGCTTCAACATCCATCAGGATGGCTCACGGCTCGTTTTTCGCGAAGAGGAAAACCCCCAGGCCAAATTGTTGGCCTACGCCCGCAACGACAAGCTGTTCCTCGATGGCTCGGATTGGGATCATCTGGCCAGGGAAATTCGCTATGTGATCGGCGGTTTTGACGATGTTGCCAGCGCATTCCATGTCATTGTGCTGCGCAAATCCTGGATGAGTGATCCCTGGTCATCGTTGGAGGATTCGGATTGTCCCGAACAGTGGGATGGTCGTCTGCCCATTCTGGTCTTGCCTGAAACACCGGACAGACTCAACGAGCGTCTGGGCCGCTGGCTCAAGGAACATCTCCAACAACGCCGCAACACCGTGCGCTTTTTGCTGCCCCGCGCCAACAGCCTGAACGTCTTTCGGGATCCGGATTTGCTCATCCTGGCCCGCGTCGGGATGAAGGCACTGGAGTGGAGCACCCAGAGGCCGGAGTATAAAAAGCTGCACGGCAAATATCAGGGCGAACTGCGGGAGATCCTGAAAAAACGGTTTGACCGTTTTGCCGTGTTGAACCGTTGGGAATATGCCGATCCGTCCCATTGCGAATTTCACATCGAAGGCCTGAGGGTACAGGGAGCACAGATTCCCCAGGCCATTGAAACGGCTGTGGTCAATGATCTTTTTGTGCCGGAAGATCTGGAGGCCCATGTCCAGTTGGCCGCAGAAAATCACAAATCACTGGGTATGCTTTTGTTTGAGCTTCAGGAACCACGCCCACCCGGTCTTGTCTGTATTCCATGGCTGGGCGAAACCTCCATGAAAGAGCGCGTCTTGCGCCTGTGCGCACGGGGCAAAATTGCCATCAACCTGCGCGGCATGGAATACCTTCAGGCCCTGCCCGGTGAGGATGAGGAGATGGCATGGCAGCGATTGCGCCCCAAAATGCCCTATACGGGTCGCCAGATGAACGAAATTCTGCTGCTGCTTCCCTCCGCCGTGCCCACGACGGGTGGCATCAAGCCGCCGTCGGTAACCTCGGACAGTGAACTGGGCGGATTGTTCGGAGACAAGCCGCCAGAATTCACCAAGCCCCCTGCCAATGGGGAGACGACTGCCCAGGGGACGGGCACTGCCACGACATCGGGAGGTAGCCTGTTTGACCAGGCAAAGAGTGACAGGCCGCAGATCACTTTGTCGAATCCGGCTACATCGCCGTTGAATCTGATTGGCAAACTGGAAAGCTGGAACATTGGGCCGGCAACACCCGTGACTGGGATAACGCTTACCGTGTCGTCGGCCACCGGTGCGCAACTCAAGGCGTTGCTCAAGAAGCTGCCTGATGGCATGACCTTCGCGCTTTCCTTGCAAAAGGAGGAAAACTGATGTTCCCGGATCTGGATGCCGACACGCTGCATCATTTGACACAGGGAACCCCAGCCGATGCTTGGCGTATCATCGTTGATCAAGTGGTCGGGATAGCCTCGCGCCCCCACTCCGCAAACAATGCCTCCAGCGAGGTGATTGGACGAGACCGCAAGATTGGCACATTTGACCGTTTTCTGTCCACCACCAGTTGGGATCTTTGGCACTCATTCGGCGAGGCTGTGCAACGGACATCCGACCGGCTTGTACAAGGGTGGAACGCGCCTTACGATGCCAAAGCCGTGCTCATCCTGGATGGCCTGTCGCTCAGGGAATTGCCCTGGCTGTTGCAGGGTGCCAAGGCCCATGGGTTTACCCTGCATGGTGTTTCCGCCACGGCATCGGAGTTGCCCGGCGATACCAACGAATTTGCCCAAGCCCTTGGCTTTGGCAACCGCAGTCAGTTGCAAAACAATGGCGGCGGATCGACCAACCGACTCACACCCAGCCGCACCGAATGTGTGTCCATGCCTTGGCGGGATTGTGCCAATCTGATTGATGCTTCACCCAACTGGGTTTTCTGGCATCACTGGCCGGACAGCAAGCTGCACGACGAATCGGGGGCTGGCCAGGGGCTTGACACGTTGACAAGCGATGCGGCTGAACAACTGACCATTCCTGATTTTTGGCAATTTGTCGAACGATTGGCAACCGGACGGCGATTGGTCATCACGTCGGATCACGGCTATGCGGCAACAGGTCTCTTTCATGATGCCACCGGTGAGGAAGCGGCCTTTCTGAAAGCGACCTTCAAGAATGGGCGCAGTGTTGCGGGCACAGTGGATCCCGGTCCATTCATTCCGCCGATGGCCATCCCGATCCATGGACCCCATGGCGCGCACCTGCTGGCCGTCGGGCAATGGAAATGGCGCAGTCAGGGAGGCTATCCGACCTTGGCCCATGGCGGATTGTCGTTGCTGGAGGTGCTTTCGCCTTATGTGGAATTGAGTCGCTGACGACCATGCCTAAACTCTATGAATATTTTGGATTGGTTATCCTGTTCTACTCTGGCGAGCATGAGCCGTTGCATGTGCATGGCCAGTCCAAGGACCGGGAATCCCGCGCTGAAATCATCGTGCTCAACGGCGTAATCACGGAAATTCGTTACGGAAAAATTGCTGAACACCCACTCAATAATAAAGAAATGCGCCTTTTTAAGAAACTGATTACCGCTCGCGCCAATGACATTGTCAGCAAATGGACCGATTTCTTTGCTTTGCATAAACCCATCACACCGGAACGTATCACGAGGAGACTCAAATGACGCCCGCCATTATCAATATCGTTTCTGTTGAACAGGTGAGTGATTTCTGCCTGCGCCTGAGATTTAACGACGACACTGAGCAGATCGTCGATTTCCAACCATTCCTCTTGCAGGCACGCCATCCCTCTACTCGGGCATGGCTTGATCCCGCTCGCTTTGCGACCTATCGCCTCAAATATGGCAGGCTGGTGTGGGGCGATCATGATCTATGTTTCCCAACCATCGATTTATACCGGAATCAGGTCTCGCATCACAGTGCCTCGTTTTCGGAATCGGTGGTGGTCAAGGTGGTCAAAATGTCGCAAAAAGTATCCTTGGGAGGTGGAACACCTCGAGACAAGACACGCCCGAAGAAGATGCGGCATGGGCGGAGTTGTAATGTTTGATGTTTTTCTTCGGAGACATCATCGGGAGATACGCATGATGCACATTCAGTTTGAACTGGATAGTCAGCACGCCGAACGGATGAGCTGTTTGCAGGCAACCTGGCAAAAACCGCTCCACGAAGTGGTGGCACGATTGATTGATATGGGTTGTACCATGGAACCAGAGAATGCCGCACGATTGACGGCATTCGCTTCCGAAGCCGTATTGCGCCGGGATTGGGATACGCCCGAGGAGGATGCGGCATGGGCGCATTTGTAGTAATCGATACTTTCCTCCTTTTCAGCTTGGATAAATAACGCCCATGGCGACCAAGAAAGAACAACTGGCGCAAGCCGTCGCCGAAGCCGTCGGTGCGGGCAAGCCTGTCGCGCTGGAGACGGTGGATTTTAATGATCCGAACCGCCCCAAAACCTGCCTGGAGGTGGATTTTCCTGTTTTGCCAGTCAACCAAGTGGCAATCATCGAAGGCAATGCGGGCAAACCGATCTACCAGATGTCAAAATGGTGGGCACGTCGCCGCTCCAGTGTCTTTCGATCCATGCTGATTGCAGCGGCGACCAAGGCACCGGAAGATCCGTCACAGGCGGCCAAGCGGGTCTGGGACAATTATTACGCCAATCACCAGAAAAAAGGGGCCTTCAAACATCTGAAGGTTGCGGACATATTCATGGGCGGCGGCACCACGGTGGTCGAGGGATCCCGGTTGGGCATGCAAATGTTCGGCAATGATCTGAATCCAGTGGCCTGGTTTGTCGTCAAGCAGGAGATGGCCGACGTCGATCTGGACGAGGTGAAACGGTTGCTGGCCGCCATCGAGGCCGAGGTCAAGCCGCAAATCATGCCATTTTATTATTGCGACGGCCCAAACGGCGAAAAAGGCAAATGGACCCACCTGCCCACCAGGCGCGTGGAAGGACCGGATTTTGACCCGCTCGCGCTCACCCCGGACCAACGCCGCGAGTATTGCTACGAAGGGCCGGAGATTATTTATACCTTTTGGGCCAAGCATGGACCTTGTCAGATGACGGGCTGCGGTCACCGTACCCCGATCATGACCAGCCCGGTGATGGCGGTTAAAACGTTGACTGTCAAGTATTGGGAACACACCTGTGAGCAATGCGGCGGGAAGTTCCACGTTGAGAACAAGGCGGCCCGCATGGCCCCGGATGTGCCGTTGTATGTTGCACCCGGTGAGCATCCCTATTCGGTTGTGGATTCAACGGGAAAGGTGATCTGTCCCCATTGCGGAAGCCTTTTGTCTGTCAGTCACTCTTTGGCCAGTGGTGGAAGAAAACCGGTCAACCTCACACTACTGGTGCATCCGCAATGGTTGACGGGTAGCCCGAAGAACGATACCAATGGCCTGACGTTTGGTGGCTCAGCGCAGGACGATGTGGAAGCAACAGCACGCTGGAGTAGAGAACGCGCAGGAAAAATTCGGTTGTTGGAGGTGCGAGGAGTATTGCCGGACGAGGTTACCTGCCCCGAAACAAGGATTACGTTCAAGACCAGGATTGGCACGGTACCAAAGAGGTCGCACTACGTCTGTGGTGCATGTGGCACCGTACAGGATGTGCTGACCACGGTTAAAACCAGTGGCAAAACTGGGCCTATAGCCGCCTACGCCATTCAAGGCTACGCCCCCCAGGCTGCAACCTGTGGTGAGACCTATAATGGCCGTTTTTTTGCGCCACTTGGCGAAGAGATTTCCCTCCAATATGATGCGGCTGTCGCTGAATGGGATTCACGCAAGAATACCGATCTTCTCCCGTATTGGCCTCGCAATGCCATTCAAATCGGGGCGGAGATTGGTCCGCATGATGTCAATGGACATCATTTTACCCACTGGTGGACCCTGTTCAATCCTTGCCTATCCGGTTGCTTGCCAATTATCCGGATGGGTGAACCCACTCACCGCTGTAGAGCATGTCATAAGTGGGTGACGATGCATGCACCGCAAGTCCCAGGGCTGAATTGAATGCCGTCATCGGGTAGAATCGCCGATTGAACCGGA
Source organism: Magnetococcales bacterium (assembly GCA_015233035.1). Lineage (GTDB taxonomy): Bacteria > Pseudomonadota > Magnetococcia > Magnetococcales > Magnetaquicoccaceae > Magnetaquicoccus. The sequence goes on along the minus strand of JADFYM010000035.1, from coordinate 214 downwards.
ACACAAATTCGTTGAGATAAGCCTGCAAGTGACGCTGACTCACTCCGTGATGCGTCCCGAGCAACCAAGTTTTGAGGTTCGAGAAGGCTATATGGATCATTGGCAGGTGAGCATCGGTTCTTTCGGGGTCTCCATCAAGCACCAATGGTTCGTGCTTGTAGCCCAATTGCGCCAAGTCATCATAGCCTGTCCATCCATCTGTACGCACAACAGC
>JADFYM010000359.1 GCA_015233035.1 Magnetococcales bacterium | reverse complement strand
GAAAAAGAGAGATCGCAGACTCAAGACCTTGTCCCATGGCCAGCCCTCCGAGAAAAATTAACGTGAGCAGGCAGCGTATCATGTCCTTGTGGACGGGTCACTGATTTTCACTTCTGTCCACTAGATGAGTGCATTACAGTACAACCAGAAAGGATTGCAACTATAATCATATTAACAATGACAATTATTATTTTGCGCATTCGTCACCCCTTTTCTTTCTGTGATACTGAAGAATCATTGCCTTTCCGTCCGCGTCTTTGGTTCGCGCCGGAATGACGGTACGGTCCATGCCAATCAGGACATCATGCAAATCCCTCGCAAAAATGAGATTGCCGAAATCCGACGCATTTGTTTGGCAAGCCCGATTCTGAATAAACACCAAACCTGCCTGCCGCTGAACACAATGGTACATTTTGTTCAACCAGTCAAGCATTTTTTTCTACACCAAATCAAAAAATCCACGGAGGTCATACCACATGTCAACGCTGTACGACCACGAAGGACATCGCAAATACCTGACCAGATCAATGATTGCCTGGCGGGGAAAATCTGCAAGGATCTGGATATACCAGCACCTCAGTCGCTTGCTTAAAAAGCGATTGAGGTGCTGGCTCATGGCCATGCCTGTCGCTGCATGAGGAAAACAGCGTCGGCGATTTCCTCACCCCATAAACGCCGCCAACCGCTCCTGCAAGGCGGCATCCTTGGCCTGTACCGTATTGGCCATGTCGCGATGGAAGGCGGCCAGTTTTTCCGCCAGACCCGCATCGGACAGGGCGAGCAGACGCACCGCGAACAGCGCGGCATTGCGGGCTCCCGCCGCTCCGATGGCCATGGTGGCGACCGGAATGCCGCCCGGCATCTGCACGGTCGCCAACAAAGCATCCAACCCCTGCAACCCGGTGGCCGACAAGGGCACCCCGATGACCGGCAACAGGGTGCTGGCCGCCACCACCCCCGCCAGATGGGCCGCCGCCCCCGCCCCGGCAATCAACACCCGCAACCCCCGCGCCGCCGCCGTGGCCGCATACTCGTGGGTCCGCTCCGGGGTGCGATGCGCCGACGAGACGGTCATTTCAAAGGGAATGGCAAATTGTCGCAAGACAACCGCCGTCTCCTGCATCACCGCCCAGTCCGAATCGGACCCCATCAAAATACCCACCAATGGCTGGTTGTTCATGCCTGCTCCCGCCTGACGGCTCGATAACCAATGTCCCGACGATAATAAACCCCATCCCAATGGATGGCCTGCACGGCGGCATAGGCCTTGTGCTGGGCATCGGCCACCGTCTGGCCCAACGCCGTGACGCCCAACACCCGCCCCCCGGCGGTGACAATCTCCTCCCCGTGCCAACGGGTTCCCGCGTGAAAAATATGCACATCGGGCTGGTCCGCCGCCGCCGCCAACCCGGCAATGGGCAACCCCTTGGCATAGGGGCCCGGATAGCCGCCCGCCACCATGCAGACACACAAGGCCGGACGCGGATCCCAGTCGATGGTCATGCCCCGCAACGAACCATTGGCACAGGCCCACAACAAAGGCACCAGATCCGAACGCATCCGCATCAGCACCGGTTGCGTCTCCGGGTCGCCAAAACGGGCGTTGAATTCCAGAACCTGAATCTGCCCCGCATCAATCATCAGTCCGGCATACAATACCCCCCGATAGGGATAGCCCTCGGCGGCCATGGCCCGCACGACGGGACGCATCACCTCGGCCATCACCCGTTCTTGCAACTCTGCGGTGAGCAGAGGCGCGGGCGAATAGGCCCCCATGCCGCCGGTGTTGGCCCCCACATCCCCGTCTCCGACCGCCTTGTGGTCCTGGCAACCGGCCAGGGGCAAAATTTCCTCCCCATCCACCAGGGCCAGAAAGGAGAGTTCCTCCCCGCGCAGACAGGCCTCCACCACGACCGCATCCCCCGCCGAACCGAAGAGACGGTCCACCATGATCTGCCGGATGGCCGTTTCCGCTTCGGCCAGGGTTTGACAGACAATCGCCCCCTTGCCCGCCGCCAAACCGGACGCCTTGATCACAATCGGCACCCCCTGGGCGCGAATATAGGCCAAGGCGGGTTCTGGTTGTGTAAATACTTCATAGGCGGCTGTGGGTATGTTATGCCGACGACACAACGCCTTCATGAAAACCTTGGACCCTTCAATCGCCGCCGCCGCCTGGGAAGGACCGAAAACCGCCACCCCCATCTCCCGCAATTGATCACTCAAACCCGCCACCAGTGGTCCTTCCGGTCCCACCACCACCAGATCGATGCCCCGCGCCGCCGTCCATTGCTGAATCGCCGCGCCATGCTCGATGGACAAGGGCACACACTCCGCCACGGCGGTCATCCCCGCATTGCCGGGCAGACAATACAACTGGTTGACCAGAGGCGACTGGGCAATCTTCCAGGCCATGGCATGTTCCCGCCCACCGCTACCGATCAATAATATTTTCATGCGCTCTTCCCGTGCCAATCTGTTCTCGGATAAAGTCATTGCAAAATGCCCGATTCCGTCATTCCCGCGAAAGCGGGAATCCAGACAACCCTTTGGAATCCCTGGATTCCCGCCTGCGCGGGAATGACGTTTTTTTCATATTTTCATGCATTTTGCAATTTTCTCAATGGATAAAAAAAGGGGAAGAAGGCACCCTGCCACTACCCCGAAAAGGGCCAAAAAGATGCCCCAGACCACCCACCATGATCCATTCTGGAATTCCTTGAATAGAATGTCAAGTTCAGGATATAAGCAGTTCGGGCGCGTCGGGAAAAATTGTCTGCTGGGACAAGGGAAACTCTTGCCCTGCGGGAAAGTCGTGGTACGCTAGTGCTCCCTTGTCGCCCTGGGCTGCCAGCCTGTGCCGATGGGGGGTTCCGTCGCCTTGTTTGACAAGAAATTGTTTGTGCAAAATCCATCCTGAATGTTAAGGAGAAGCCGTTATGCCGAGTTTTGAACTGAATGGCCATGTCTACGAGACCGATGAAGATGGCTACCTGGTCGATATAGCAAAGTGGGACAAAACCGTCGCCCAGCATCTCGCCGGAACAGAAGCCGTGGAAATGACCGATGCTCACTGGGAAGTTATTGATTTTCTGCGCGAATATTACGAAGAATACAAGATTGCCCCCATGATCCGCATCCTGACCAAGGCCATCGGCAAAAAACTCGGCAAAGAAAAGGGCAATACCAAATATCTCTACGATCTCTATCCCGGTGGACCCGCCAAACAGGCTTGCAAAATTGCCGGTCTGCCCAAACCAACCGGCTGCGTCTAGTCCACAACGGGTTGGGGGGTTGGGCCTTGATCATCGTTTCGGCCATTCCAGGCAGAACCCTGGATTCCCGCCTTCGCGGGAATGACGAGCGAATTTCGTGTCATACCCATTCCCGTCATGCCCGCGAAGGCGGGCATTCAGGAGAGTTC
>JADFYM010000358.1 GCA_015233035.1 Magnetococcales bacterium | reverse complement strand
GTGCACTTATAGGGGTCCAGGGGATTTCCCCCCCTGGGGGGGCCCAGGGGCGAAGCCCTGGGTGGGGTCCGGGGCGAAGCCCCGCGAGGCATACACCATCAACCCGTTGGGGGCTTCGCCCCCAAACCCCCACCGGGGACCGTGACGGTCCCCGGACCCCTGCAAAAGATGTGTGCATAGGGTAGGGTGGGGTCCAGGGGCAAAGCCCCCACTGGCCGCAAGGATGATCAAGGCTCAACCGGCGACAGCATGGCCGCCATACAATTCTTTGCAAAATCACCACACATTATTACATTTTTATATGGTACAATTATGCCCTAAACTTGGTTTGGTATTGTTTCTCTTGCCTCTTCACGGTACATCATGTCTTGGCATCGAGCTGTTCAGCACCAGGGTCGCTCCCGGCAGTCGTCTTTCGGGGACAAGGCGGTGGCTCTTTACGCGCGGGGTAAAATCGCCGAGGCTCTGGTGGCCGCCAACAAGGCCGTGGTGGGTGTCAGGCCAGACGTGGCCATGCTCAATCTGGCTGCGGCCTGTCATGTGCGGTTGGCCGAGCCGGAGCAGGCCATCTCTTGTTGGCAACGGGCCGTTCGTCTCCGTCCCGATTATGCCGAGGTGTACTATAATCTGGGCAATCTGCTCCGGGAGTTGCGGCGTTATGAGGAGGCGGAGGCGGCGTATCGTCAGGCCGTGCACGCCAAGCCGGACTATGCCGGTGCCTACAACAATCTGGGTGTGCTGCTGCATGGTCTGCACCGTTATGCCGAGGCGGAAGATCTTTTCCGCCAGGTTCTGCAAATTCAGCCGGACAATGCCGAGGCCTGCAACCATCTCGGTACGCTTATGCACGACCAGCACCGTACTGCCGAGGCCGAGGCGGCTTTTCGCCAAGCCCTGCAGATCCAGCCGGATGATGCCGAGGTTCACAACAATCTGGGCAGTCTCTTGTATGAGCGCAACTGTTATGAAGATGCTTTGGTCTGTTATCAAAATGCGTTGCGCAACGATCCCGATTGTGTCGATGCCCACAACAATCTGGGTAATCTGCTGAAAGATTTGCACCGTCCTGCCGAGGCTGAGGCCTCCTATCGGCAAGCCTTGCGCGTGGATCCCGCTTGTGCCGAGGCTTATAACAATCTGGGCACTTTGTTGCAGGAACAGCAACAGTATGCCGAGGCCGAGGAGGCCTATCGACAGGCTCTGCGCCTTGAACCGAACTATGCCGAGGCCCATTATAACCTCGGCAGTGCCTTGATCCATTGTGGTCAGGTGGACGAGGGGATTGCCCACACCCGACAGGCCATCGCCATCCAACCCGATTATGCCATGGCGCATCATCAACTGGCCTGGGTCAAGCGGTTTCACACCGATGACGCCGATTGGCGCGCCATCGAAGCGCAGTTGGCGCAGGGACAACAGACTGAAAAAGAAAAAGTTTATTTGTACTACGCGGCCGGGAAGGCCTGTGCCGACCGGAGGGAGCCAGAACAGGCTTTCCGTCATTATGCCGCCGGGGCGGGGTTGAAACGAAAAGAGTTTCAATATGACATCGTCCAGGTGCAAGACTATTTTGCTGCTCTGCGCGGCTGGTTTACCACCCAGCGGATCCAGTCATACCGTGGCGGGGGCTGTCACAGCCCGGTTCCCATCTTTATCATCGGCATGCCCCGTTCCGGGACGACTTTGGTCGAACAGATTTTGGCCAGTCATACACAGGTCCATGGGGCGGGTGAGTTGCATATTCTGCCCCAGGCGGTCAATGCGCAGCTTAAGCTTTCCGGCCAAACCTACATGGGTTGGTTGCAGAATCTGACCGCAGATGCACTCGAACAACTGGGCCAACACTATGTGCGCGACTTGATGACCAGGGCAGAGGGGGTGACGCGCATCACCGACAAAATGCCATACCATTTTACGTTGCTTGGTCTGATTGTCAGCGCACTGCCGAATGCGCACATTATCCATGTCCAGCGCAACCCGTTGGACACCTGTTTTTCCTGTTTTACGACCCTGTTCAGTGTTGGGCAGGAATTTTCCTATGATCTGAAGGAGTTGGGTCTTTATTATCGGGCCTATGCGGATCTCATGGCCCATTGGCGCACCGTGCTGCCGCCAGGCAGCATGTTGGAGGTGCAGTACGAACAACTGGTTGCCAACCCCGAACCGGAGATCAGTCGTCTGCTTTCCTGTTGTGGTCTGGAATGGCAGGCCGCCTGTCTTGATTTTCATCACACCGACCGACCGGTGCAGACAGCCAGTGCCCCGCAAGTGCGTCAGCCCCTGTACAAAACGTCCGTTGACCGTTGGCAGGCCTATCGGTACCATCTGGAGCCGTTGCTTGATGCCTTGGGCCCGCTGGTTTGAGTGTGGGTGTCCAGGGATGGTTTTTGTTCCATCATGTCGTTGTCTGGCAAGGAGAAATACCATGCAAAACAGGCTTGCTTTGCTGGCCTTGACCACCCTGCTGGCGTTGCCGGTCGTGGCAGACGCCGACAGTGCCAGTACGGGTGCCAGTGTCGGTGCGTTGGGTGGAGCCCTGGCAGGCAGTCTGGCGGGACCAGCCAAAAATCGGGTGGACAATACCCTGCTCGGAGCCGTGGCCGGTGGTCTGTTGGGGTATGCGGTGGGTAACGAGGTGGAAAAGCAAGGTCATGCCGTGGTCTATCATGCCCTGGAGTCAGCCCCGCCCAACACCACCCTCTCCTGGGTCAACCCGGCCAACGGTGTGACCTATCTGGTGATACCACAACCGGCCTACAAGTCGCACGGTCGCCCGTGTCGGAAAGTGACCATTCAGGCGATTGTGCCAGACAGGAAGGAAATTTTGACGGGTTCGGCGTGTCGCAACAAGCGTGGCTGGCGGTTGGTTAAACATACCAAAGTGGTTGTGGTGCCGACACCGCCCCCTGCCGTGGTTGTCAGTCCGCCTCCGCCCGCAGTGGTCGTGCTGCCGGCTCCCGTCGTGGTGCCAGGTCCCACCATCCTTTATGAGGAGCGAGGTCCATACCGGCACCATCATCGGTACTGGTAATACCCTTGCCATGCTGACAAAAAATGCCGAAGTATATTGTGCAGTGGCAGGGGTCCAGGGGGATTATCCCCCTGGTGGGGTCCAGGGGCGAAGCCCCTGGTGGGGTCCGGGGCGAAGCCCCGTGAGGCACACCCTATCGGCCTGTCAGGGATCCTTCTCCCACCCTCTCACCGGGGAGTGTGGTGGTCCCCCGATTCTTGCAAACAATGTGTGCGCAGTCCTCCGGGAGAGGGGAGAAAAAAGCCGGGAATCAAGGGGACATGGAACAACCTACTGGACAGAAGTGAAAATCAGTGACCCGTCCACAAGGACATGATACGCTGCCTGCTCACGTTAATTTTTCTCGGAGGGCTGGCCATGGGACAAGGTCTTGAGTCTGCGATCTCTCTTTTTCTG
>JADFYM010000357.1 GCA_015233035.1 Magnetococcales bacterium | reverse complement strand
TGTAGCTCAGAAGATGCGGCAACTGACTATGAGTGTGCGGTTGGTATTTGACTACCTCCGTATGACGCAAAACACCTGTCGCGCTACCGTTTCGTAGCTTCCCTGGCCGAGAACAAATTTACCGTGGTCAGTTGACAAGGATTACTTGACAACTGGAATGGTGCCGCCGTCCCTGGCAGCAAAGTGGGGTCACGCCTGGAGTCGCCTGCCCTGCCCGATGCCCAAAAGGTTGGCAAGGTGGTGGAGGGTGTTGGTCATGAGCGTTTCCCCTGCTCGTCTTTGGATGCCTCCTCGAGAGATCGCAACAACAGTTCTTGATTCCTTGGCCCCCACTTGTTGATCATCCCCCAGACACGATTAGGGTACGCCTTTCCATTCGGGTGTACACACGCTCCCATAGCAAACCACGCCGATTGAATCACATGGCGCAGATCAGCCAGAAACGGTTCCAGTTCGTCAGGATGGATACCCCGGTTATGATTTTTCCGATCAGCCAGCAAAGATTCCAACTCTCTCAGTAAATCCATGCCGTTATCGAAGGTGGAACAAAAGACGCCTATTTTGGTCTGTTTCCGGTACAGTTCTTTCTCTGGCGTGGCCTGCAAAGGGGTATCGATGACGCGCATCTTGCCTTTTTTGCTGGCTTTGACTTGGACGGTGAATGTGCCAACGGGGTAGGCGGTGGGGGTGGTGTTCGTGGTCATAGCTATCTGCTCCTGTCTCGATGAAATGGGTTGGCCGGGTGCTCAAAACCGCAAGTAGACGGCGGGCTGATTTCGCTTGCGCGTGTTGTATTCGCCGCACACCCGGCCATGAGACAGGCACACCAATGGCGGTGTTGCCGGATTCAAGGCACAAAAAAACCGTTGGCTGTCGGGTACGGAGTCCGCTACTTGAGGGGTTTTGAGCCCCGTTGCCCGCAAAATGCCCCACCAGGTGGATGCCAGTCAAGCCCCCTTGTGCCCACCGGGCGCATTTTTCTGCCTGGGATGTGGGGCACCCTATTCCCGATGCCATATTGCCCCATGGTACGCAAAGAAACAGGTGGAAACTTGCGGCAAGGTGCGATATAGTCCGGGGATGATCAATGATGATCGAAAATGACCAGGAAATGATCGGGATAAATGTCTGTCCAGGAGGAAATGCAATGAGCACAGCCACCGTCTTTGACGTGGCCGCCTACATTCTGGAGAAAGTCGGCTCCGTTACTGCGATGAAATTGCAGAAGCTCGTGTACTACTCGCAGGCATGGTCCCTGGTGTGGGATGACAGCCCCCTGTTCGATGAACCCATCCAGGCATGGGCTAACGGTCCTGTTGTCCCTGCCCTGTTCGCTGCGCATCAAGGGCAATTCAAGGTCTCGAGGGAGAGTCTCCCTGTGGGCAACCCTGATAACCTGACTGCGTCGGAGCAAGAAACGGTTGATGCTGTGATCAAGTATTATGGGGAAAAGAGTTCCCAATATCTCAGCGACTTGACACACATGGAAGATCCGTGGCGCAAAGCACGCGCCGGGATGTTGGACGGCGAACGCGGAAATCAGGTGATCACACATGCCGCTCTGGATGAGTATTACGGAAGCCTTCCTCCAGGAACGGAAATGACAGCGTGAAACATCCCAAAGCGCAGTACCAACCTGCAACCACCGGTAAGGTCTCACGAGCAGCTTGTGATGACTGTCACTTCCAAGACCGAAAGCCTTCATGGCGGTTTGGTGTCATGGATACGGATGGACCGTTTGGGTGGAACGTGCCAATTGAGGGGGTGGCCCCGTTGTTGTACGTGCTTCCAAAGCTCAAAGAATTCGAGACTATGACCTGGCAAGAAATTGCCGGTCGTCGTCACCATAACATTCCGGTAGACACGCTATCCACCAATGCCAAACGACGACTATCCGACCTGAACCTGGATGACATTGATGAAGTTTTCTCCCTCGCACTGATGGGGTTGCAGCGGGTTGTGGGCATTCGGGACCAAAATGTGTTCCGTGTGCTGTGGTGGGATCCAGAACACCAAGTATGTCTATCTCACAAGAAACGCACATGACACCGATTGCCGTGCCCCCCACCCAGGAAATATGCCAACCTGCCCCATCCTCTGCGCTCCCGGATTCTCCTGCCCAACCCACGACACCCGCCCACTGAACGCAAAACGGCCCTGGAGTCACCCCCAGGACCGTCTCGCTCAGGTCATCCCATCCAGGTCAGACCGCCACCGCCAACCGCCCCGGTGAATTGGCAGGACCAGTCAACATCGGGACCGTGCCCGCCCCGTTCATCATGGCGACCATGGTGGTGACTCGCCCTTTGGCGGCCTGATAGATCGCCTTGTACGGCAACGCTGCCTGTACTCCGGCCTGGATGGCCTGTGCCGCTATCCGTTCGGCCATTGCTAAAGCCACCAGTTGACCAGCATCCAGGTCGTCGCGGTTGGCCCGCTCTCCCAGGACAGAACGAGTCATCCGGGTGAGGTTTGAGTAGTACCGTTCGGCATGAGTACTACCCTGGCCCCTGGCGTATTCGATAAACGCTTGGATGGCGTCTGTCAGTTCGCGCCGGATCGCCACGCCATTGGCCCGGTTCGCCTGCCACTCCAGTTGACCTTGCCGGGCCGTCTGCCTCGCCCGGCGCATCGTCTCCTTTGCGGCCTGCGCCTCCATGGCGGTGAAGGCCCGCATAATCTGGACAGACCGCTCGACGGCAACGGGTGATTTCAAGACCGTTGACAGCATGTTGGCCCCGGCCTGGGTGAATCCGAGGGGATTGGCACGGGACATGGCCAGATTTGCGGTCACAGATTGTGATCGCAAACTGGGATTTGAAGTCCCGTTTTGGGATTTCAAACCAGGATTTGAAGTCGCAGATTGCGTCTTCAAAATGGCCGTCTCTTCGTCCGTCAACTGGAAAACAAAGTCATCAGGGAACCTGCCCGGATTCCGTTTGACCGCCTGTGCAATAGCTCTCGGCTCCGTCTCGTAGACCGCCGCCAAGTCCTGGCCCAACATGAACGGCTCCCGACCAGGTAGGTGGATAATCTGGCCCTGAATGGTGGCTGTTGTGATTTGCTGCGTGACCATGGTATTTTCCTTCTCGGTTGAATTGGTGACGATTGGTTGGTTGTTGCCTGCACGTCTCATCGTAGAAATCTCCTGTTGGCTGTGAATGAAGCCCCCGGCTGGCGTGACCGGGGGTTTACTTTATGGCCCGGCCCATTCTGGGTATTCCGCGAAATATTCCAAACAATCCTTCACTACCGGACACTTTTTTCCAACCCTGCTGACAGCACAAATGCAACCGGAATTTCCATCCCTTCGTTCATGATGTACTCCAGAAATCTTAACCCAAGTTGGAACAAGCTCAGGTCACATCGTTCGGTTCTGTGGATGACACCCACCCAACCGCCCTCTTTTGCTACCACCCCCAGGTAAATGATCCAGAT
>JADFYM010000356.1 GCA_015233035.1 Magnetococcales bacterium | reverse complement strand
TCCGAGTAGAGTTGGTGGTGATTGGCATCAAGAGCCAAGACGGCCAGGATTTTACCTGTGCCGAGTCCGATGCTCATATCGATCATCCAAATCAAGCCGTTGGATCGCGGTACTCTGATTGGGAGGGGGAAACCAGGGCACTCAATCCAGGATTTATTTTATCATTTAATGCGATAGACATCACTCCATCCGGATTCCAGCCATGCCCCGCCAGGAAAGAGGCGATGGAGGCCAGGACATCCGGGGTATCGTGAAAAATATCGCGTTTGCCGTCGTTGTCCCCATCGGCGGCATATTTGCGCAGGGTACTGGGCATCATTTGCATTTGCCCAATGGCACCGGCGTAGGAACCTTCGGGATCGTGGGGATCCCATCCCTCTTCCCGGCACAGCAGGAGAAACTGGCGCAACTCTTCCTGGAAAAAGGGGGCGCGACGGGGATAAGCCGTGGCCAGGGTATACAGGGTGCGCAGCACGGAAAAGCCCCCGGCATTGCGACCAAAATCGCTCTCCACCCCCCACAGCGCGACCAGAACTTCGCCGGGCACATGATAGTGTTGCTGGATGCGCTGCAACAAGGCACGATGGGTGCGCATGAGTTCGCGACCATGCTGGATGCGTCGCTCATCGATAAAATTTTGCCGATAGATGTAATAGGGCTTGGCTTCCGCCTGACTGTCCATCAGATGCAACACCCGTTCATCCAGAGTCAGCGGGGCCAGGAGCGCGTTGAGCCATTCCCGATCAAAATCGCCCCGTGTGACCCACTCGGCCAGCCATGTCTGCGTACCCACCGGATCGGGCGTGCCAGCCAGGGCCGGAGATCCACCCAGCAGGAGCAATACCAGACCCAGCCAGCCGCACCACAAGGCAGGACGGATCCAGGAGACGCCTTTTCTGCCTTGCTCCACACGACGATACAAGCCATCTTGGAACGCATTGTCACTCATGGCGATATTGATTTTTCTCCAACCAGAACAAAAGGATAGGCCATACGGATGCCTCCGTCGGCCCCATCGGCAATCGGATACCCTTGCCGGACATGTCCCCTATGATACAGGATACGCAACAGAAACAAAGCGGATTTCTCATTTTTCTGTCATGAAACAGATCCAGCCCCCATTTTTTTTGCCAAAGGTCTTGCGACAATGCATCCTCCATCCGGTCTTCGCCAACCCCTGCGCCAGCGGTTGCGCCACATTCTGCCCTACTATCGGCAGCATATGGGCGCGTTTCTGTTTGGATTTTTATTGCTGGTGGCAACCAGTGCCACGGCGGCCATCATTCCCTATCTGATGAAACTGGCCACGGAGGCCCTCACGGCTCCGGCGGGTGGACGGGGCTTGACACTCTATATCGTGGCCCTGATCGGGGTGGCCCTGCTCAATGCCGTATTGCGGATTCGCTCCCGCACCCATATCTTTGCCATCGGTCGGCAGGTGGAATATGAACTGCGCAAGGCCTATCATGCCAAGCTGCTCACGCTGGATGCCGCTTTTTTCAATCGGGAGAAGACGGGGGATCTGGTCTCGCGGGGCAACAATGACATCCTGGCGGTGCGCATGTTTATCGGACCCGGCTTTTTGCAGGTGGCCAACGCCTTGATGGCCTATGCCGTCACCCTGCCGGTCATGGTGGCCCTGAATCCCACCCTGACTGTGCTCTCTTTGCTCCCTTTTCCCATCATTCTGGGCATCACCCGCCTGTTGACCACCCGCCTGTATCGCCTGAGCCGGATCGTGGCGGATCGGTTTGGCATCTTTTCCGCTTTTGTCCAGGAGTCGGTATCGGGCATCGCCGTCGTGCGCGCCCATGCCCGGGAAGGCGACTGGAACCAACGCTTTGCTGGCGAAACCGAGGCGATCTATGCGGCCCAGATGCGTCATGCCCGGTTGCAAAGCCTGTTTGGTCCCATGGTGGTCTTGGCAGGCGGGATCGGGAGTTGGATCATTCTGCTGATGGGGGGCAAAGAGGTGATGGCGGGACAATTGACCGTGGGGGATTTTGTCGCCTTTTCCGGCTATCTGGCCATGCTGGTGTGGCCAACCGTGGGGTTTGGCTGGATCCTGACGGTGTTGCAGCGGGGTCTGGCGGCGTTGGAACGGATCGGCCAGGTGTTGGATACCGAACCGTTTCTCCTGTTGCCGCCGGTGGCGGCCCCGATGGCCGCCGTCTCCCGGTCCGGGGCGGCGGCACGGGGGGCGATTGTCGTGCGCAACCTGGATTTTGCCCACACGGAACCGGTGCTCCAGGGGATTGAGATGGTCATCCCGGCGGGCAGTTTTATCGGTCTGGCCGGTCGCATTGGTTCGGGCAAGAGCACCTTGCTCAACTGTCTGGCCCGGCTGCATCCGGTCGCGCCCGGCACCATTCTGCTGGATGGGCGGGATATTCTGGCCTGGCCGGAGACGGAACTGCGCCACACGATGGCCATGGCCCAACAGGAGAGTTTTCTCTTTTCGGCCACCATTCGGGACAATCTGACGCTGGGACGCCCCGAAGCCACCGATGCCGAGGTCTGGGAGGCGGCCCGTCTGGCGGCCTTTGACGAGGAGATCACCCGCCTGCCCAAGCAGATGGCGACTCTGGTGGGAGAACGGGGCATCACCCTCTCCGGGGGCCAGCGGCAACGCTTGTCCCTGGCGCGGGCTCTGCTCATGGATCCGGCGGTCTTGTTGCTGGATGATATTTTTTCCAGTGTCGATGCCCGCACAGAATCGATCATTCTCGATCATCTGCACCAGAAACAGGCGGTCCCGGCGCGCGCGGCGGCCAACGATGACGGCCGCGGCGGGCGCACGTTGATCATGGTCTGTCACCGCACCGCCGCATTGCACCGTGCCGAGCGGATCTATCTCCTGGAACGCGGGGAGATCGTGGCGGCTGGCACCCACGCCGAATTGATGGCGGCGAGCCTGTTGTATCAAAGTCTGCATCAGCAGATGGCCCGTCACGAAGCCCTGGAGTCCTTGCAATGAAAGCCCCTGTCCTGGCCGAAACCGAAGAGACCCGCGACAGCAGTCTGTTCGATGCCAATCCCTACCGCCTGTTGTGGCGTTTTCTCCGCCATACCCGCCCCTATCGGGGCTGGGTCATGCTGGCTGTGCTGTTGTTGCCGCTGGGCACCCTGGTGCAACTGTGGCAACCGGTGCTGATCCAGCGGGCGGTGGACCAGCATCTCATTCCCGGCGATGCCAAGGGGTTTGGCGGCTTGTTGGGCCTGTTTGCCGTGTTGATTGCCGCGCAATTTGCCATCGGCTATCTGCAAACGGCGGTCAACACCCTGTTGGGACAGCGGGTGGTGCGGGATATGCGCCGCGAACTGTTTGCCCATCTGCTGGAGATGGATGCCGCCTATTTTGCGCGCACCGCCTCGGGCCGGCTGACCAATCGCATCAGCAACGATACCGAGGCGGTCAGTCAGATGGTCAGTGCGGGCATGATCAACCTGG
>JADFYM010000355.1 GCA_015233035.1 Magnetococcales bacterium | reverse complement strand
AGTGCCGAAACCCGCAGTGGACCCGGCTCCACTCTGGCCGCCACGGTGGCGTTGCGCGCCCAATTACCGGCGGTCTGGCAAGCCCTCGGGATTGCCACCCTGGTGGATGCCGGCTGTGGCGACATCCATTGGCTCCAACCCATCAGCACCGCTCTGGATCTCTATCTGGGCTTTGACCTGGTGGAGGAGATCATTCAACGCAACCGCATCCTGTTTGGCCACCGTTTGAACCATTTTTTCCATCAGGCGGACATCTGCCGGCAGACCCTGCCCAAGGCCGATGCCGTGTTGTGCCGTCACTGCCTGACCCATCTCCCGAACGCCCTGGTCAGTCAGACGCTGGACCATTTCCGGCGCAGTGGGACACGTTATCTCATCGCCACCACCCACTTGAACGGCACCAATCGGGATATTGCCCCTGGCAGTTGGCGTTCCATCAACCTGACGGCTCCCCCCTTCTCCCTGGCAGAGCCGTTGCTCCTGTTGCCGGATGGCGCACCAGAGAGCACCTGTCACCTGGGGGTCTGGTTGCTCAGAAAATAAAGCGGGGCCAGGGAGATCATCCCCATCCCGTCATACACAGCACAAAAAGTTGTTATATTTAGGGGGGGTCGGGGGGGGTTTCCCCCCCCGGGTGGGGCCGGGGGCCACCGCCCCGGGTGGGGTCCGGGGCAAAGCCCCGGAAAAACAAGACCCTGGAGTTGGAACTACCAACGTATTGCTACTGTGTCACTTTTTTGATCCGCAGCCCCTTGATGCCCCCAGTCGGGGCTCCGCCCCGAGCCCCGACTGGGGCTTTGCCCCTGGACCCCACCAGGGGGATAATCCCCCTGGACCCCTGCAAATGTGTAATGGAACGCTGAACAATGACACGATTGACCCGAAAATGGGATTACAGTCGACAATGGTACAGGCTGTTGCTCACGGCACAGACAATATTCTGCCGTCCGAAAAAAAAGCCCGTATATATGTTTTCAATCTTGCGGTTACAGTCGTGAATAAACACATCAACGCCCCGGCGTTCCTTGGCCAGCAGAAAGGCCGCATGGATGCTCTCCATGCGACCTGGCAATTCCCAGCCATAACCGGGCGGTGCGTCCACGAGAATCATATCCCACGAGACATCTTGACAGCTTTCCGGCAACTTGAATCGAAAAGGATTTTTGCCGGCAGTATACTGGTCGAGCAAGGTATCCCACTCCTTCAGCCTTGTTTCGTAGTGCACCAGATAGCCTTCGACAGCAAATTTTTCCCGGGCATCATCCAGCCATTTCTGATCATGCTCCAAAAAAACCGTCCGCCCACGCGGGTTCAGCCCTTTCCACAGACCGCTGTCCCTGCCACACCCAAAAATCAAAAAATTGCAGGGCGCAGCCCGCACCAGCCTTTGCGCGATATATTTGTATTCCTCGAAGGAGAGCTGGTACGGGTTCCCTTTGACGATATCCCGAATCATCCCATCCAGCTTTTCTTCCTCTGCCCGACCTGTTTTCGCCGCGAGGACCAACTCTCTTTTCCGCATGGCTTCGGTCCAGACAATATAGTACTGACAAACCGGTTGCTTGGTACAATCGGGACATTTGATTTTGCCATGCCCCACATTGGTATCGTGAGAACGATAATTATAGAGGCATTGGGGAACCCGCAAGCAGGGATAGCGGACGGCAATTTTCATGAACAGATCCCCATCGGAACAGGTGATCAGTTGTTCATTGTAACCGCCCACCTCTCTGGCCACTGCGGTCTTGTACATGCCCAGATGAAACCAGCCCAGATAGACCAGGTTTGCCTGCGAAAAATGGGCATTTTCTTGCTTTTTTAAAAACTTCTCTTTGGCATCAACCATTTGAGAATCAGAGTAGATGAGGGCCACGGCAGGATTGTCTCTGAACGCCTGCACCATGATGGCCAGCGCGTCCAACTCTATATAATCATCGGCATCCACGTGGCACAGCAAGGTACCTTTGGCCTGGTTTAAAATATTATTTCTGGTTTTTGGGATGCCTTGTTTAGTATCGTTGGAAAAAACGGTGACCCGTGCATCGTTGTCCGCATAAGCCTTGGCCTTGGCCAGGGTTCCGTCCTGGGAACCATCGTCCCAAATAATGAGTTCCAGGTTGGCATAGGTCTGGTGGAGCACACTTTCCACCGCCCTGGCAATATAGCGTTCACAGTTGCGCGCTGGCATCATGACGGTTACCAGCAAGGGTTCGGTAGACATGGCAGAATGGATTCCTTAATAATTTTTATGGTGTGGCAAACCGGGCAATCGTACCGAATCTTCCGGTTGACCGCAAGCAAAACAGCGACTCCTGCGTTGCGGGCCGGATCCGTTCTGCGGGTCAATGGGGCATACTTTCCTCCAGAATCTGCGGCCAGTTGACCCGCTTGCCTTCCGGCGTCACCCGTTGGGTCTGCCCCCCCGCCCGTTGCTCCACCTGACCCGTCCCCGGACTGACCGCATTATTGTTGGTACATTCCGCTTTGGCCGGATAGGAAAAATAGACCTCCTTGGCCCGCATGCGTCGCTCATCCGCAAACGGTCCCCGCCAAGCCAAGACCACCGTCGGCAAACCCGTGCAGTCCTCCATGTGGGCTTGGCCATAATATTCCAGCACATTAACCCCTTTGCCGGTCAACCGTCCATAACCAATATATCCCGGACTGTCCCGCACCTGGATGATGCCAATCACCGTCTCCCGACCCGTCATCAGCAGGCGACGACGGCTGATCAACAGGCAACGCAGGCGGATGCGGCAGCCACGGCTGCGCATCAGCAGGCAACGGCGGTCGATCAACAGGCGGCGCAAGCCCATGCGGCAGCCACCACGGCGCACCAGCAGGCCACTCTGGTGGACCAGAGTGCCGCATCGGCGGATGCCGCAGCGGCGGCAGCCCATGCCCAGGCCACGACAGCTCACACCGTCATGGGTCAGGCGGATGCGGCCCTGGCCAGTGCCCAACAACAGCTGGACGCGCTCAACAGCCAAAAGGTGCCCGGTGGCAATGCGATTGGATGGTATGTGAAGCACAATGCCGAGTTGCAAACCGCCCAGGCCAATCTCACAACGGCGCAGACGCAGGATACGGCAGCTCATGTCCAGGCGGTTGCGGCGGACAGTGCAGCCACTCAGGCGGATGCGCTGGCCAGTGCCGTGCATCTGAAGGCAGCGGCGGCGGACAGTCTGGCCAGTCAGGCTGACGCAACAGCAAAGAGTGTCGATGCCCAGGCGACCGCAGCCCATACGGCAGCGACTCAGGCGGACGCTGCGGCGACGGCGGCCCATGCCCAGGCGACGGCAGCCCATGCGGCATCGACTCAGGCCGATGCAGCGGCGGCAACGGCCCATACCCAGGCAACGGCAGCCCACGGGGTGGCGACGCAGGCGGATGCCGCCGCGACAACCGCCCATGCCCAGGCAACGGCAGCCGATGGGGCGGCGAGTCAGGCGGATGCGGCGGCGACAGCGGCCCAT
>JADFYM010000354.1:1899-3500 GCA_015233035.1 Magnetococcales bacterium | reverse complement strand
CAAATAGAGCACCAAAAGCGGCCATACTACCCTGAAGATGCCGCAGCGTAAACACGCGAACGACGGTTCCAGGGAATCCTATCCAAAAACCGGTCAACAGCCAAGGCCCGATTTGGACACCCCAGTACAGGAGTGGGCGAGGCAATAGTCCAATCCAACGGTCATTTGAGCGTGTCTTTGCGCAAATTTCCGATAAATATAAGCCTCAACAATGCCGTTTTTTATTTTATTTTCCGCACCCAAGATTACCAACAAACCGGGTGGTACGGCGTTGTCATTAAAGAGGTCGTCCTGATAACGAGCCGATGAGGTACTGGTCCTGCCCAAAAATTGCAGACAGATGATATCCCGCCATTTTTTGGAAATGGTGCGGTAGGTTGTCAAATCAGAAAGGTTGATATCCTCTTTGACCCGTGCCCGGTATAAAATTTCGGCCAGTTGAATGGGCTTGTATAAATGCACCCTCGCTTTGTCAATGACTTTGTCCAGGGCGGCTTTTGCCTCAACAATGCGCATGAATGACATCCATAAAAGTCAATTGGACAGCTTTTTTCCGCATCACCTGTTTGTTGCGCAACGCTTCCAGCATATTTTTGGCAATGGCCATCACCACATGCACCGACACCGTGTTGCCAGCCACTTTGCGCAGTTGTGAATAGGGTATGTTGATGATGAAATGGTCGGGAAAACCTTGCAAGCGCAACATTTCCCTGGCGGTCAATCGCCTGACGCCATTGACTACCAAATAATTGTAACTGCCACCCGCCCGCAACGCACAGGAAAAGGGGAGAGCAGAAATATTGCCCCCTATGTTTTCATGCCAAACAGAAGGATAAGGCGGCGATCCTTTTACCGCAGCAAATCTTTTTGCCCTGATTTCCGCTGAAAGAAAATAGCTTTCTGGAACATCTTCATCATTTTCCAGAATGTCCGCGAGGGGTTGGTAATATCCCAAAGGCTTTGGAAATTCAAAATGGATCTTGTCCTGAAAACCCACAATGTAAATTCTTTCCCTTTTTTGTGGCAGACCATAATCCAGTGAATTTAATATTTTATAATACACTGTATAACCAAGATCGGTCAATCTGTCCAGAATGACCGCAAAAGTTCTGCCAGCATCATGGGTGGTCAGGCGTTTGACATTTTCCAGCAAAAAGGCTGCCGGTCTCTTGGCTTTTATGATGGCTTCAATGTTGAAAAACAGGGTTCCCCTGGTGTCGGAAAAGCCCAATCCCTTGCCAGCGATGCTGAAGGGCTGGCAGGGAAACCCGGCCAGCAGAATATCGTGATCGGGAACATGCTGCGGATCAAGCAGGTTGATGTCGCCAAAGGGTTGGTCACCAAAGTTGGCTGCATACATTTTCTGGGCAGCCGCATCCCACTCGCAGGAAAAGACATTGACGCAACCTTGGCTTTGAAAGCCCAGGCGAATCCCCCCAATACCCGCAAAAAGATCGACCGTTTTGTAGGATTCCATGCGCCTTATATGTATCCCGTCATACACATCGCAAAAAATTATTATCATTCATGGGGGTCCGGGGGAGATTATCTCCCCCGGTGGGGTCCAGGGGCAACGCCCCTGGTGGGGTCCGGGGCAACGC
>JADFYM010000354.1:0-1854 GCA_015233035.1 Magnetococcales bacterium | reverse complement strand
TTGCTACGGTGTCGTTTTTTGCTCCACAGCTCCTTGATACCCCTGGCGGGGCTCCGCCCCGAGCCCCGCCAGGGGCTTTGCCCCTGGACCCCACCAGGGGGATAATCCCCCTGGACCCCTGCCAATATTAACGACTTTCCGAGATGTGTGTAATGAAATGCCTTATATGGTCCGCGAAAACACTTTCTTTTGTTCTGCATGGGTAAAATACCAGTCAAACACCATGCAAATATTGCGAATCAACAGACGACCGGCTGGCGAGACCCGCAGCAGGGTGCCTTCCTCTTCCAGCAACCCTTCTCCCACCATGCGTTCGATGGCCACCATTTCTGCCTGGAAATAGACGGCAAAGGTCAAGCCGAATTGAGCCTCGATGGCGGCCCGGTCCAGTTGAAAATCGCAGATCAGGTGCATGATCACCTCACGGCGAATGATATCATCCGCCGTCAATTCCAGACCGCGAAAAATGGCCAACTCACCCGCATCGACACGCTGATAATAGGGTTCCATCTCTTTTATATTCTGGGCATAAATATGACCGATCTGACTGATGGAACTGCTGCCCAGACCCACCAGGTCGCAATTGCCATGGGTGGTGTAGCCTTGAAAATTGCGGTGCAATACGCCCTGGCGTTGGGCAACGGCCAACTCATCGTCGGGCTTGGCAAAATGGTCCATGCCGATATAAAGATAACCGGCATCGGTCAAAAACTGGATGGTTGTCTCCAGAATGCGCAATTTTTCGGCAGGAGAGGGCAATTGTTCGGCATTGATCCGCCGTTGCGGCATAAAATATTGCGGCAGGTGGGCATAGTTGAAGATGGCCAACCGGTCGGGGTCCAACTCCCGCACCACCGTTTCCAGGGTTTTGTGGAACGACTGCGCACTCTGGAACGGCAAACCATAGATCATATCCAGGTTGATGGAAGGAAAACCGGCCGCCCGGGCCTCTTCCACCACGCGCTGGCTCAGTTCCAGCGGCTGGATGCGATTGACCGCTTTTTGGACCGTTTCGTCCAGATCCTGCACCCCCAGCGAAATGCGGTTGAAACCCAATTGGCGCAATTTCTGGACGGCCCCGTTGGGCATTTCCCGAGGATCAATTTCGATACCATATTCGCCGCTGTCATCTTCCATCAGGAGAAAATGGTCCCGCAAGGCAGCTTGCAGACGACCCAATTGATCCGGGTCCAGATAGGTGGGGGTACCACCGCCCAGATGCAGTTGCAACACGGGTCGCTCCCGACCGAACAGGTTGCCCAGCAAGGCCACTTCACGCAACAAGGATTGCAGATACCGTTCCGCCCGGCTGCGATCCGGCGTGACCACCTTGTTGCAGGCACAATAATAGCAGACGGTGTCACAAAACGGGATGTGAACATACAACGAAAGGGGACGTTGGGGTTTTTCGGTATGGGAGCGGGCCACCTCACGGCGAAATTCTTCCGGGCCAAACCCCTCATGCAGATGGGGCGCGGTGGGATAAGAGGTATAACGTGGACCGGCCTGGTTGTATCGTTCGATCAGTGGGCGATCGAAAATAACCCGTTGTCTCTTGTGTTCGGCATTCATGATTCCGTTTCCTTTTTGGCTATACCCAACAACATTCTGCGGGTCCAGGGGGATCATCCCCCTGGTGGGGTCCAGGGGCAACGCCCCTGGTGGGGTCCGGGGCGAAGCCCCGAAAACCGTATCGCCCGTTTCTGCAAGCGAAGGGGGCAAATGCTGACGCAGAGGGGGAAGCGAGAGCAAAGAGCATGCAGAGATGGATAGACAAGCTCGGAGAAGCAGACGACCAGGGCGCGAGCGCCTGGAGGCGATGCAGCACGGGCGCGATACCCGCGACGAAGACCA
>JADFYM010000353.1 GCA_015233035.1 Magnetococcales bacterium | reverse complement strand
TACCCATAGCGATAATGGCCCTTGCCCGCATCCACAGTCACTTCATCCAGATACAGAGCCGTGGCCTCCAACGGCTGACCGTCGGGCACCGCCTCGGCATCAAACAGGGTCTCCACGGGATTGTCCGACCAATAGTCGGGATCAGGACGCTCCTTGGCGGACGACAAACGATACAACCGCCGTTGGAGGGTAATCGGACCTGTCGTCCTGGTCTGGGCATACCCCTGATAGCGAATATGTGCCGTCAATGCCTCTGGCGGCACCTCAGCCAACGCCAATTCCACCTTGCCCCCCACCATCGGACCGGGATGAAACCACTCCACCCCACCCAGCCCATTCTCCTGCCGGACCCAGGGGGCCAACAGACCGGGACTCTCCTGCGCCACCTCCCCGCCGCCCAACACCCGATCCAGAAAGATCAAGGTCAAAGCCCGGTCGATGGTGGCCGGGGTGGCCGCCGCCTGCGCCAACAGTTCGGCCACCTTGGTCTGGTCCACCGCACTCCGGGCACGATGGCTCTGGGCCAACCAGACCGCCGCCCGCGCCAGCACCCCCCCCTGGGCGGCCAGCCGCTGTTCCGCCTCCAGGGCCACCTTGGCCCAGGCCGGAGGTCGTTCACTCTGCTTGTCCAGCAACAGGTTGAGCAACAACCGGGTCAAATCCCGCGCCTCCGGGGTGGCGACACTCCCCAGAACCAGATCGGTCTTGCCCACATAGGGGACCGTGTTGCCCACCGGCTGGTCCATCACCTCTTTTGCCACCCCCAGGGCCATGCTCTGCACGGGCAGTTTCATCTCCCCGGCCAGCCACAAAGCCAAGGTGCGCAACAAGGGTGGTTCGCCCGCCGCCCCCTTGCGATAGACATCCAGAAATTTCATCCAATGATTGGGCGGAGCGGCAAGCCCCAAGGTGGACAAGGCCAAATGGTCCGCAAAATAGGCATAGGCCGTGAAAAACGGATTGCCCTGCCCCTGATCCCCCCACCAGCCAAAACCGGCCTCGGGACCGGCCATCTGCGCCAGTCGAAACCGTTGATTGGCCACCCGATTGCGCAACTTGTCCGCCAGAGCAGGCACCAACGCCCGCTGCTGCACCGCCCGATAGACAAGGGCCAGCGGAATAAGCCGACTGGCGGTCTGTTCCACGCAACCATAGGGATAATCCATCAAATCGGCGGCCACCTGCACCCATTGAGCCGCAGCCCCCTGGATGAGGCTCGCCCGCACCCCGCGCGCCGTATTGGGCAAAGCAACCGATGTCACCTGCGCATGGAGCGGCACCGTGACCCGTTCATCCGCCGCCCAGTCGGCGGGCACCACGGTGATGGGCACCTGCAAGCGGTCCACCACCGCACCGGCTACCTGCAAGGTGGCCTCCAGCGGCATGTCGGCCTGCGCAGTCAGCGGAATGGCGAGATAATTGCCCCCAGGAGCCAGAGTCAGCGTTCTCTCCTCTTTCTGGTCGCCCAGGTGTACCTGGACGACGGCGGGCACCGGTTCGTGGCCCATGTTGAAGGCCAACAACATGCCCTGAATCTGGTCGCCACTGCGCAACCGGGTGGGGCTGGTCCATTTGAGATAGGCCGGTTTTTCCGCCACCAGGTGGGCAATCTGCTGGCCAACCTGCCCGTTGGCCGTCATGGCGCGGGCGGTCATCCGCCACCGGGTGAGGGCGTCCGGCAGAGTGAATTCAAAATGGCCGCGTCCGTCCGCACCCGTCTTCAGGCGCGGCAACCAGGCTGCCGTATCCATCCCTTCCCGGCGGGGCCGTTCCAGCAACTTGAGGGGTCGGTGAAAAGAGACGCTCTCCTGATCCGGGGCCACCACCGCCTGGTCATAGGTGAAAAAATTGAGACTGGAGAGGGTACGGACCTGATCGCGCCGCCAATGACCAAAAAATGCGCGAATGTCCGGTGCCAACTCCGGCTGCAACACATAAACCATCTCATCCACCACCCCCACCGCCAGTTCCGCCGCAATCGGCTGCCTGCCCACCGTGGTCGACAGTTCCACCCGCACCCGATCCCCCGGTTGATAGAGCGGCTTGTCCGGGGTCAAGGCAATCTCAACGGGATCATTCTCCACCCGGATGCCCTTGTTCTGGAATACCAGCTCCCCATTCTTGACCATCAGCACGGAAAAAGTCAGGTTGGGCTGAAAAAAAGCAGTGATGGGCAGATCCACCTCCCACTGGCGGTCATTCTTGCGGGTGGCATGGATCCACTCCGCCCCCTTGGACAACAAACCCTGCTGGTGGACCCGATCCCGTTCCAGGGTGAGCAACGCCTCCTGGACCGGCTCGGCGAAGGAAATCAAACCATGCGCGGTCTCACCGGGATGATACTGCTCTTTGTCCAGCAAAATGGTGATGGCACCCGTCCCCCCCTTGATCCCCTCCCCGCTGACCCAGTGAGAGATGGAACCCACCGTCTTGTCCTGCGCATCGTGGACCGAAACGGTATAGGAACCCGGCTTCTCGAACCGAATGGCCAGCGCATCCTGCGTCACCTGGCCCTGCAAAAGCGTCTTGTCTTCCAGACAGAGGGCCTGCCAGGTCACCGCCTGACCCTGGGGGGATGGCAACTGGCGCAGGTTGAAGGTGACCGTCTCACCCGGCCGGGTGAGCTGTTTGGCCGTCTCCAGGGCAAACAGGGGTGCACTCGGCTCGATCAGCAACTCCCGCACGGCGGAGACCCGATACGAGGAGCCATCGGAGCCCACCACCCGCACCGTATAGCGACTGGCCGCCTCGGCGGCGGGCAACTCAAAATGCACCTGGCCCTTTGGATCGGTGACCCACTGTTTGTTGGCCAAAGCCAGGGGAAAGCGGCCCTGCTGCCGCTGTTCCTGGTCCGACAGAGCCAGGGGCTGGGCGCGCACGCTCAGATCCAGGGTCAAATTGGCCACCGGTTGCCCCCCCGGGTAGGTCGCCCGGATCATCCCGGCAATGGCCTCGCCGGTTTTGTAGTGGGTGTGGTCGAAGGTGATCTCCACATCATAGTGGGGCTTGGCATAGCGGGCCACCCGGAACGAGGCGGCATACGGCTCTCCCTGATAGGTCAGACGCAGGGTATACCCCCCCGCCGGGGCCTGCTCGGGCAGTTGAAAGGAACCATCCCCCCCCTCCAGGGGATCCAGATGAAACACGGTGGAACCCACCGGTGCCCCATTGGGATCCAGGGCCAGCAACGAGATGGGACCAGACGCCAACGGCACGGAATGCTGGGCATCCTGGAACTGGCGTCCCGTCAACTTGAACTGGACCAGATCACCGGGACGATAGAGAGGGCGGTCGGTGAAAGCGAACAGCTTGGCCCCATGGATCTCGCTGTCATAATAAAAATTTTCTGTGACAAAGACACCACCCTCCTTGTCCTGGGCAACCAGATAGGAACGCTCGGGATGGGCACGGTCAAAAAAGGCGGTCCCATCGGCGGCGGTGCTGTTTTCCTGCAAGGTGCCCGTCCCATCGGTGAGCACCAGCTTGACCCCCGCGACCGGCACGCCGCTCTTTTT
>JADFYM010000352.1 GCA_015233035.1 Magnetococcales bacterium | reverse complement strand
GGGAAAAAATCACGTCGTTCATCGCGTATTTTAACAAGGCGATGTCGAAACCGTTCCGTTGGACCTACCAGGGCAAACCCCTTGCGGTCTGAAGGAGGGTTCCGAATTTCCGCTGTGCACCACTACTTTGTTGGCGCGAGTACGACCAGCCCGACCAGCACAACCGGATCCCGCTCTGCCAGCGCAAGTGCGGCCACCCCGACCCATACGAACAGGACTATCCCCCATCCGAACAACGCACTGCGCCAGCGGATGGCCGATGAACTGTCTATGGCTGGATTGGCTCCTCGCTCCCAGCAGACCTACCTGAACATGGTCGACAGGTTGGCCGCTCGCTCATGGAAATCCGTCGAGGAGATTTCAGAAGAGGAAATCCGGCAGTATATCTTGATCTTGCGCGATAATGGCGCGGCTCAAGGTACGTTCAAGACCAATTGGTTTGGTCTCCAGTTCCTCTACGAACATGTTCTGGGCCGGCAGTGGGCACTCTTTTCAAAAAAAAGATCCGTCAACCCAGGCAAGTC
This sequence comes from Magnetococcales bacterium, assembly GCA_015233035.1. GTDB lineage: Bacteria > Pseudomonadota > Magnetococcia > Magnetococcales > Magnetaquicoccaceae > Magnetaquicoccus. The sequence continues at coordinate 2,997 of JADFYM010000352.1, read as the reverse complement.
CGCCTTCCACGTGTCTGTTCCCACGAGCAGGTGCAACGCATCCTGACTGCCGTTGAAAGCCCGACTCACGGCACGTTGTTTGCCGTCATGTACGCCTGCGGGCTGCGCATCAGCGAGGCCCAGCAACTCACCATCCCGGATATCAATAGTGCCAACGGGACGTTGCGCATCATTGGCAAGGGCAACAAAGAGCGTCACGTTCCCCTGCCCACACCTACGCTCAAAAGTCTGCGGGATCTCTGGAAAACCCATCGTCACCCGCAATTGTTATTCCCCAATCAGAAAGGCGAGCAACCAGTCGCCACCTGCGTCCTGTACCGTACTTTCAAAGACGCCCTCCTGAAAGCACACCTGTCATCCACACTCAGCCCCCACGTTCTGCGCCACAGCTACGCCACTCGTCTCATGGAGCACGGCGTGGACACCAGGGTGGTTCAGATCCTCCTCGGCCACGCCGACATCAGTACCACTACGATCTACACCCACCTGACAGAACCGACAAGAAAATCCCTGCGGACACTCCTCGACAGCGTCATGACCGACCTCGGAAAAGGAGGTCCAGCATGATCGAAGTTGCGGACGTCTTTCGCCAGTTTGGTGATGCCTATCTTGCCGCATTTGGTGACTCCATGCTGCCATCCCACAAACGCGCCATCCGCGACATCATCCGGTGTCGCACAGAGGTCATGGGAGGCAATCTGTACCAATGCGACACCTGCCATCACCCCGTTTTCGCCTATCACTCCTGCAAAAATCGGAGCTGCCCCAAGTGCCACACTGAACAGACTCAGCGATGGCTGGCACTGCGCAAAGAAGAGATGCTGCCCATCCCCTATTTTCACGTCGTCATCACCATCCCGGAGTCCCTTCGATCCCTGTTCCGGTCCAACCAGAAAGCTCTTTACAACATTTTCATGAAGTCCTGCGCCGAGGCCATCCTGGAATTGGCAAAAGATCCAAAACATGTCGGCGGTTTGGTTGGAATCCTCATGGTCCTGCACACGTGGACTGCGCAACTCCTGTACCACCCCCATCTCCACTGTTTGGTACCTGGAGGTGGTATCACGCCGGACGGTGTCTGGCATCCGGCCAAAGATGACTTCCTCTTCCCAACACCAGCGTTGTCCATATTGGTCAGAGGTAAGGTCATGACCGCCATCAAAAAACAGCATCCGGATATGGATCTTCCCAAATCTGCGTGGGAACAGAAATGGGTAACCGATTGCTTCCCCTGGGGGGAGGGTGATCAGGCTGTCCTGGAATACCTGGCTCGCTATGTTTTTCGTATCGCCATCACCAATGCCCGCATCGTGGCCATGGATGAGACCACCGTCACCTTCAAGTACAAGGACAGGAAACACAATAAATGGATGGAATGTCAAGTGTCGGGGGAGGAATTTATTCGACGATTCCTTCAGCATGTCCTCCCGGAAGGTTTCCACAAAGTCCGCTATTACGGTCTGTTAAACCCAAACAATCGCCATCTGATCCAGCAGATACGGCTGCTATGTGTCTTGAGATCCCCGCCAGTTCAAAACAAGCCACCTCCGGTTGATCAGTCCGAATCTTCCCTGGTCGGCCAGTCCGACCAGGAAACCATCATCCCCAAATCTGGGGTGGGTGCGGCCTGCCCATGTTGCGGAACAGGCAGACTCATTCTTGTCCGACGTATTCCAAGGCCACTGGCCGGGTCTCCTTGACCATTGCGTCGGGCAGCAAATACATCCCTTCATCAACAGGCCCCTGACACCCCCTCATCGGGGGTGACGGGAGAGCATTGCCTTTGTCACGGGAAAAGGGACCTTTTGGCAAGAAACCGAGTCATCTTAATGGCCATTGCGGCCCATCCGCGAACCAAGACCAAGTAAATTGCTGCCGGGTGAAGGTACCACCATCATCTTTTGTCCTCACCAAGAGCCATCGGCAACTCGAAAATTCCATATCAAACCCGTAGACTGTTCCCACCCACGTTCCCACCCGCGTTCAGTCCAACCAGGTTTTTGCGTCGGCAAGCGACGCAAAAAGCCTTAATTCGTTTCGTTTACCTGCGCTTACTCAGTGCGGCTGATTTGTCGTGACTTGTTGAAAAGTTGTGGCTAAACTGTGTTTCCCATTCAACCGAACCAGTGCCGTCACTACCAAAACCAATCAACACTATGCCTGTAAACGTTTAACCTTGAACCCTTGTATCAACTGGCCTGTATTGTTTCTATTGCATGCATTAAATTTATAATGGGATTTATGCAATGTCTTTTTTACATCAATATCAAACCATTGCGCCAACCTGTTAAGGATTTCAAAAGCACCAACACCGTGCATTTCTCCTACAATCCAGACAATCCTGCTTAGGATTTCATCTGGACAATTCATCAGTACATCATGCTCCGACCCTTCAATATCAATTTTCAGCAAGTCAATACGGCTTACTCCTGCTCGTTTCATTATGGAAGTCATGGAAAGTGCTTCCAGGGAGTTTTCAGGCTCTTGCTTTTCATCTTCATTCATTTTGGAGACAGCATAAGAACCTACCATGGTATCCTTGGGTGGGAGAATCAATCTCAGCCATCCATCCATTCCCATCAGTCCTGCATAGACGATCTGCACATTGTGAAGATGTGATGTGTTACGGTGCAGTAATTCCAAATTATTTTTGCTTGCTTCACAACAAATCACCTGCGCATCAGGCCACATCCACTTGAAATACAGTGTGGAAATACCAATGTTGGCTCCGGCATCCAAAATCACTGATGGCTGTAGGTTATGTGGCAACCGGTACTCGCAAAATTCACCTTTGAAGAGTATTTTTTCAATATTCACTACATCATCAGTGCCAGGACGGTAGTATATGAGATGGTCACGATAGACAATACTGCGTTGGACTGAACGGCTGCGCCGTAGCTGTGGTTTAACTCTGGCTCCTCCATCTACTCCTATCGTCTCGCTGGCCGATGGGTTACTTTGCTTTCCCCCCTTGATCCCTGTCTGAGCTATACTCCC
>JADFYM010000351.1 GCA_015233035.1 Magnetococcales bacterium | reverse complement strand
CAGGTTTCGCAGTCTCCGTCATCCCCGCGTAGGCGGGGATCCAGATCTCGCAGGTACCACCTGGATTCCCGCCTGCGCGGGAATGACGTTTGAAAAACTACGCATCCCATGCTGGGTGCGGTTTAAATGAGCAAAAAATGATTAAAAAAAAAGGGTGGGGGGGGGTCTGGGGGGGGCGGTTCACCGCCCTCCCCCAGCAATGGCCGCAGAATGACCAAGGAAAAACTTACATAAAAACGAGGGGTAATACCATGCCTTTTTCCCGCACCGCCCTGCTGATCCTCTCTGGGATCCTCATCGCGCCCGGAGCCTTGGCCGCCGAGACGCTGCCCCCCCCAGAGAAAGCCGCCGCCGAAGAGGAGCAACGCAATCAGGAGGGTCTCCATGATTTGCTGGCCATCATGGTCGAGAGTACCGAGATAGCCACCAAAACCAGACTGAACGCCGATTTTGTGCCGGGCATGGTGACGGTGTTGAAAGGCGATGACCTGAAATCGCGGGGCATCCGTACCGTGGATGAGGCCTTGAATCTGGTGCCCGGCGTCTCGTACAGCAACAGCGGTGTCCTGAATGTGCGGGGTACCATGAGCCAGACTTCCGGCAAGGTCAAGCTCCTGTTGAATGGCGCATCCATCAATGATTCCATTTCCGCCCTGGGTGTGGGTTACAACATTCCCATTGAGATGGTGGATCGGATTGAGGTCATTCGTGGGCCGGGCTCGGCGGTGTATGGCGAGTATGCCTTTGGCGGCGTGATCAACATTATCACCCGTCAGGACGGCAACCGGCTGTATGGCGGCATGAGCAGCTTTCACAGCCATACCGGGGGCGGTCTTTTTTCCAGTGAGAACAAGGGTTGGCGGACCACACTCAATGCGAGTGGCTGGAACAGTGAGGGCGACAATCTGCTCTTGAAAAAGGACGCGCTGTATGGTGTGGGGTTGGCCAGCATCTCCTTGGCTCCGGGACTGGCCAATAATGCCGTCCAGTCCCGGAATGCCATCCTGACCGTGCAGCATGACAAAACCGCTCTGCTGGCCCAGTATGTGGCGGAAGGAGCGGGCGACATGTTTGGCCAAAACAACATGTTGCCACCACCTGGCAAGCGGCTCGTCTATGACAATTCCATGACCATGCTGGAGGCACAGCAGGGGTTCAACCCGACCTCGGATCTGGCCATCCAGGCCAAAGCGGGTTTGATGGAATCCACCATGGGGATAGATCACCTTTTTGCCGCCCCTCCTGGGTATAATATACAGGCATCACCCAATCCCAATGATGGCAGCATGGTGGGCAATGGCAATGCCACGGAGCAAAGGCTCTATGCAGGTTTGTCCTCCGACTGGAAAGGCTGGCAGGAGCACACGGAGTCCCTGGGGGTTGACTGGGCGACGATCCGTCTGGAGAATGTGTGGACCTCTGGCAATTTTGATCCCACAACCGGAGCTCCCACCGCCACGACGAATCGATTTCCCGCCGCAGACAACTGGATCCTGGCGGCCCCCAGCCATCGCGACATTCTGGGTCTGATGGCCCAGGATCAATGGGACATCACGCGGGATCTGACCTCAACCGCCGGTTTGCGTTTTGATCATTACAGTGATGTCGGCGCGAGTGTCACCCCACGGTTGGCCCTGGTCTACCGCCTGTCGGACAAGCATATCTTGAAGGCCCAGTATGGTACCGCTTTTCGCCCACCCACCTTTCTGGAACTTTACCCCCACAGCGTGATCATCGGACCCAACCCCAATATCAAGCCGGAAACCGTCCAAACCATGGATCTGGGGTATATTTACCGGGACGAAAAGAGCGTGGGGCGCGTCACGGTGTTTCATTCCGAGATCCAGGATTTGATCCTGTTGGTGTCGGATGCGACCGGTGCACAGTTTTACAAAAATGTCGCCGATGTCCGCGTCAATGGTGCGGAGGTGGAGTTGGAGCGGGGTCTGACCAGTCAGCTTAAACTGAATACCAATCTCTCTTATGTCACCACCAGGAACGAGGCCACAGGCCGGGAACAGGCGGGGGTCGCCAACTGGATGGGCAATCTGGGGTTGCTCTATCAACCCGAACACGATTATTCGTTGAGCTTGCAGGGCCGTACTATGGGCAGTCGGCAACGCGATGTGCAAGATACCCGGACCAGGTTGGGCAGTGATACCACGTTGGACCTGACCGGCAGCGTATTCAATGTGGGAATGCCGGGGGTGACCCTCCGCGTCGGGGTGAAAAATCTGTTGGACACCGACACGAGTGAGGTGGCTACCACCATCATACCCACGCAGATCCGGGGAGCCACCACCATTCCCGCCTATCCGGCCTATCCCAACGATTTTCCAGAACCGGGCCGGGAAGTATGGTTCTCTTTGTCCTATGATTTTTGAAGCGGCCCTCTCCGGGGGGCGAAACCGTTACCATTACGCATAAGGGGTCGTCAATAATGAGCACGAACGAGACGGAAAACATGGTTTCATTAAATGATGAGTTGGAAAAAAAGATTTCTGAGATACGTGATTTGCGCTACAACCTTCTCAGAGTAAAAAAATCGTATGGCCGGTTTGTGCCAAAAAATCTGATATCACTTATCGGCGTTGATGAAATTACAGAAGTTAATCTTGGAGATCAGGCTGAGAAGAAACTGACTGTCCTGTTTTCAGATATCAGAAATTTTTCAACATTTTCGGAAAATTTAAGCTCAGAAGAAATTTTTAATTTTATAAATAGTTATATGGGCGTTATGGAGCCACCGATCAATAGAAATAATGGCATTATTGATAAGTTTATTGGTGATGCTATTATGGCACTTTTCCCAGGAACTCCTGATCAGGCATTGTGCGCGTCAATCGCCATGATGGAGTCTCTCACACATTACAATAAATACAGAAAATCAAAAGGCTATTCTGATATAAATATCGGGATTGGCTTGAACACAGGAATAGTTACGTTTGGGATTATTGGTCATCTCAAACGTATGGAAGGTACAGTTCTTGGTGATGCCGTCAACGTGGCATCTCGTGTTGAGTCTTTAACAAAACAATATAAAGTAAACATACTGATTGGTGAAGATGCATACATAGGTTTGGAAAATCCTGATGCATTTTGTCTGCGGCTTGTTGATCGCATTCGCGTCAAGGGGAGATTGAGGCCGGTATCGATTTATGAATGTTTTGATTCAAACAGCCCGGAAGAAATCAGGAACAAGCTTATAAGCTTGGGCTTGTTCAACAAGGGGGTGGCGTGCTATCACATGAAAGCAGTTGATGAAGCCTTTGTTCTGTTTAATAAATGTCAAGAAATAGCCCCGGAAGATACCGTTGTCAGTACCTACCTGGATCGGTGCAAGACTTTTCAGGAAAGAGGCGTGTTTGATGGTGTAGACATCTGGTTGGAAGCAGTGGAATGGAGAGAGGAATACAGTGTTCACTCGGAAGATATAGATGTGGGGTGTCCAAATCGGGCCTTGGCTGTTGACCGGTTTTTGGATAGGATTCCCTGGAACCGTCGTTCGCGTGTTTACGCTGCGGCATCTTCAGGGTAGTATGGCCGCTTTTGGTGCTCTATT
>JADFYM010000350.1 GCA_015233035.1 Magnetococcales bacterium | reverse complement strand
CAGGGGCGTTGCCCCTGGACCCCACCAGGGGGATAATCCCCCTGGACCCCTATAACTGCACAATATGCTTCGGATTTTTTATCAGCATAAAGATGTGTGCATAGGGTAGGGACCCCACCAGGGGGATAATCCCCCTGGACCCCTGCCAATATCAACGACTTGTTGAGATGTGTGTAATGGAATGGGTTCACCGCCCTCCCCAGGAGGGTTGCGCAGGCACCCCGCTCTCCACGCTGAGAAAATGGCCCACCCTTTCTGCACCATCGCCGGAACAGGCGCACGGTAAACCACACCCATCAAGACCGGGATCCCCCCTGAGGCTGCGGGCGTCTTGCCCGCAGTGGGGTTGTGCGTTCGCGCTTGTTATGGAAAAAAAGCGGGCGGAACGCCCGCGATCCCAGGAAAATCACCAGCCCAACGCGCCACGGCAACCTGTGCATGCGGTTGCCGCGACGACTTCAGTCAGACTGCCAGCGGTGCAACAAAACCGCCTGGGCGGTCTATAAAAACCCGCCCAGGCAATCCAAACCCTCAATATTGCGGCACCGCTTGATAGACCACCCGCTGTGGGTAATACACCACAGGTGCCGCCTGGTAGACCACCGGCTGCGGGTAGTAGGCCACCGGGGCCACCGGTTGATAGTAGACCACACGCGGTGGATGGTAGGATACCGCATTGATCAACGAGGTCAACAGAACAGCACCCCCGAAGACCGCCAAAGCGGAACGACCACCCCGATCCGCCTTGGCGGGAACGGGCACCCCCACCAAGGCAACCACCAGGGCAATGGCCACCAACGCGGTGCGGATGTTGTATCTTTGTTTTGCAATAGCATTATTCATGATCTATCTCCATTACGCAACAGTGTTGACTGCACTAGATCTCCCACTGTCCATCCGGGCGACGGCAAGCCGTTTTGACCACGGTTTCCGCTTTGCCATTGATGACGGAAGAAATTTCTGCCTGCCGGCACTCACGCCCTTCAGACTGATAAACAGGCTGTGGCACGACGGTGTATTGGGCTCGGGTATCTGGATTGACCCAGGTGGTCTTCTGCCGGGAAGGCGCGGTCTCCAGGGTCTGGTTGAGCCTGGTCCGATCATTTTTATCCATCTCGTTGCCAACGGCATAGCCCACCAAACCGCCAACGGCCGCACCAATCAGGGCATTCCGTCCCCGATCTTTGGAGGGGCCCATCAAACTGCCCGCCAAACCACCACCCAATGCGCCCACCCCGGCCCCTTGCTGCGCCATGTTCTGGCAGCCGGAAAGAAATGGCGTCGCCAGCAAGGCCACCGCCGAGAGCATGACCAACCGATTGGAAATCAACCTCTTGGTACGCATGACAGAAACAGGTCCACTCATGTAACATTCTCCGTAATAGACTGACAGGGCACCCGATCAAACAGCCAGGATGCCGACAACGACCACCCCATGCCATCGGGATGATCCATTCCTGGGCCGAAAAACGGTCCGGCGATCCGTGTGGGATCCGGGTTGACAACGCGCGATTCTGTTGCCGACCCATTCTGAGAAGCGATTGTAACACGCAAACACGTAATAGTATGCACCGATCTTGTAAAGAATTGTATAACAAGGACCGGGGCGGCGTCAACCACACTTTCAGCCAGTTCCTGCGCATCCTGGCAGTCGGATCATGGGCAACGGCCTTTCAGGAAAGCCACCCTCCCTCCAGACCAGTCCTCCTTTTTTTACCAAAGGACATAATGGATGGACTCCACCCCCCATGCTCATGCAGCACCCTCTGCGCCAGGATGGGATAGAGTATACGCGGATGAGCGGGGATGGCAATTAAAACTGTTACCACCAGAGGCCAAACATGCTGGATAAAACTATTCCAAAGAAGAATGATCAGGCTGACCGCCGAGTCTGCAAAAAAATATCGACCAATAATATAACAACAGCCGATACAATGTCCATTAAGACCATTCCATCAGACACATCTCAAAAAGTCATTCCTGTTGGCAGGGGTCCAGGGGGATTATCCCATTGCATTACACACATCTCAGCAAGTCATTAATATTGGCAGGGGTCCAGGGGGATTATCCCCCTGGTGGGGTCCAGGGGCAAAGCCCCTGGCGGGGCTCGGGGCGGAGCCCCGCCAGGGGCATCAAGGGGCTGTTGATCAAAAAATGACACCATAGCAATATCTTATCGACTCCAACTCCGGTGTCTTGTTTTTCCGGGGCGAAGCACCCGGACCCCACCAGGGGCTTTGCCCCTGGACCCCACCGGGGGAGATAATCTCCCCCGGACCCCCATGAATAATAACAATTTTTTGCGATGTGTATAACAGGATGGGATTATCCCCCTGGCGGGGCTCGGGGCGGAGCCCCGAATCGAGGCAGCAAAAAATGCCCCCGTGGCAACCGGTGCGTGGACAACGCCAGGGTATTGTTTTTCCGGGGCTTCACCCCAGACCCCACCAGGGGCGTTGCCCCTGGACCCCACCGGGGGAGATAATCTCCCCTGGACCCCCATGATCGTGTCAAAGGCCGCAGGCCCTGCATCATTTGGGCAAGAAACCACACATCACCCCGGCCATATCTCACCACAAAATTTTTGCCGTGAGACTTGACTCTCCTCAACGCGCATGGTACCGTATCTTAAGATTCGGAACGTCTCGATTGTCAATATAAAAAGATGTAAAGAATTGCATCGCCACTGTAAAGAAACGCAAAGAACCGGACGATTGTCGTATAGAAATATCGTTGCATTGCAAGGAGTGATACCATGAAAAATTGGCTTGTTCCACTGGTCGTGACCAGTTTCCTGGCCGCACCGACTGTCGTCCATGCGGATGCAGGTACCGGAGCGGGCGTTGGGGCGTTGGGTGGGGCCTTGGTTGGCAGTCTGGCGGGTCCGGCCAAAAACCGATTGGGCAATTCCCTGATCGGGGCGGTGGCTGGCGGTCTGCTGGGTTATGCCATGGGCAACGAAACGGAAAAACAGGGTGCCGTCGTGATCAACCAAACCCTGGAGACCGCCCCGTCCCAGACGACCACCACCTGGGTCAACCCGCAAACCAACGTAACCTACCTGGTGACACCGCAAGCACCCCATGACGTTCAGGGCCGCGTTTGCCGGGATGTCAGTATCCAGGCCTCCATCGATGGCAAACAGGAAACTCTGGCCGGGCTGAGTTGCCGGGATGAAAATGGTCAATGGCAACTGACGGATCGTATCACCACGGGCGTACCCGCCGCAGGTCCCCCGATGGTGGCGACCACAGCACCTCAGACCGTCGTTGTCTCCCCGCCGCCCGCCTATGTCGTAGCGGACCCCTACCCCTACTACTATCCCCCTGCGTCGGGTGTCTATATCTATAACGGCTTTGGCCCATATCGGCACTATTATGATGGCTACGGCAGGCGTGGCTGGGGATATCGGTATTAAACCGCACCCATTTCAGGATATATTGTTTTGCGGGTTCAGGGGGATCCTCCCCCTAAACCCATCCCGTTATACACATCGCAAAAAGTTGTTATTATTCATGGGGGTCCAGGGGAGATTATCTCCCCCGGTGGGGTCCAGGGGCAACGCCCCTGGTGGGGTCCGGGGC
>JADFYM010000034.1 GCA_015233035.1 Magnetococcales bacterium | reverse complement strand
CCAGGGGGATTATCCCCCTGGTGGGGTCCCTACCCTATGCACACATCTTTATGCTGATAATAAATCCGAAGCATATTGTGCAATTATAGGGGTCCAGGGGGATTATCCCCCTGGTGGGGTCCAGGGGCGAAGCCCCTGGTGGGGTCCGGGGCGAAGCCCCGCGAGGCATACACTATCAACCCGTTGGGGGCTTCGCCCTCAAACCCCCACCGGGGACCGTGACGGTCCCCGGACCCCTGCAAAAGTTGTGTGCATAGGGTGGGGTGGGGTCCAGGGGCGAAGCCCCTGGCGGGGCTCGGGGCAGAGCCCCGCCAAGGGCATCAAGAGGATTGCGAATCAAAAAGATATGCAGTAACAAGATGTTGGATTTTTTAACCACAGTGTTTTGTTTTTTCGGGGCTTCGCCCCGAACCCCACCAGGGGCTTTGCCCCTGGACCCCACCGGGGGGGATAATCCCCCCCGGACCCCCTTGATAATGCTTAAAAAACCTCCCAGCTCAAGGCATATTGCGCGGCGTACCTTCGGTATACAGACAAAGAGATTGGGTAGGCAACCACTGCCGCCATTCATCCCCTTGTAGAGCCTTGAGGATGGAGGCGGTCACCAACCCGCGAACGGTCCCCAGACGGGGAAAATCGTCCATAAAAAAATAAACCCGCCAGATGACGACCGCAGGGCGCATTTCGTGCAGCAGGACGAAGGGCAGCGGAGTCTCCAACACGTCCGCCACCTGTTTGGTCGCCGCCAGCAGGAGTGCCCGCATGGGATCGACATCAAAGCCGTAGAGCAACGGTATGTCGATCTGTTCCCGGTGGATGTGGTTCGGAATGGCATGGTTGATCACTCGGCTGCGGGCGATCAGGCTGTTGGGCAGAATCAGCACATCCAGGGTGCGCAGACGAATGTGGGTGGAACGCCAGTTGGTGACCGTGACCATGCCCTGGGTCTTGTCGTCCAGCGTAATCCAATCCCCGGCCCGGAAGGGACGTTCGATATTCAGTGCCAGCCCGGCAAACAGATCGACCAGGGTGTTTTGCAGAGCCAGACCGAGAATGATGGCCATCATCCCGGAGGTGGCAAAGACCGTGGTGATCGGCTGATGCAACACCTGGACGACCACGACGCCGGTGACGACGAGAAAAACGCCAATATCGAACAGTTCCGTCCACAATACCCGTGGACGGGGAACCCCTTCACCGCCTTCCTTGCCGACTCCATACCATTTGCGCCAGCAGAACAGTTCTGTGCCGGTGACGATGGCCCACGCCAACCCGTACCACCAGATAACGAAGAGGCCATCGATCAACCAATCGGTCAGGCTGGTCGGCAGAGCCAAGACCTTCTGGATGTTCTCTGGCGGGAACAGATGGGCGACGGCCAGGGTGACCAGCAGGGTCAGTGTGTGGAGTATCCAACGCAGTTCAATACGCATGTTCAACGTGTCCGTTGTTTTCCAGTCATGAATGATTGCGACAGGATCGCAGATTTTATACCCAATTTAATGGCTCATACCCATGCTATAGCGGCGTTTACCGCGTCAACAAAGGCCAGGAAACTGTCCGAGGTATTTCTTGCCGGATCCATCTGTTGTGCCACCGTGCGCGCACATTCCATCTTGCGCAGTCCGGTCTTGAAATACCCAGCCTGCTTCAATATCCGTTCCAGTGCCTCCCAAGTGCCCAGTATGGCGTCTGGATTGCGAAATTTTGCCCGTGCCGGGATGGTGGCAGGGACACGGGGGTAGGCGGCCTGCACTGCCCGCCAGTCACCAAAAAACCATGCCTCCAGTTCTTCCACGACGATTCGATTGACCACCTGGAAAGGGTTGCCCTGGCCAGCACGGGTCTTGCTGACCAATCCGGCTGTTTCCGCCGTCGCCTCCATCGGTTGTTTCAGAGTTTGGCAGTGGTCGTCATCCCGATCCACCAGAACCAAAACAGCCCAATGGGGTGGCAACCAATGGCTGTAGCTGCGCAGTCGATTCGGCAGATTTTTAAGTAAATCATCCTTGCATTGAAAAGGGTGTATCTCAAATTTTCCATCACCTACCAGTTGCAGCAGCACTGGTTGCAATGCCACTTCCATCGACAACTCTTCGACCAATACAATCAGTCTTTCCAGCATCAATCGCGCCCCCTGCCGGTGGTACGTGGCGCACCCTGGTTGACCAAAGGATCGCCCATGCCAAAATGTCCTTCCATCCACAGATACCCCAATTTGGCCCCCTCCTGGATAAATTCGGGAATACCTTGAATCTTGTCAGCCCGGATGGCCTGCGTAAAACCCAGTTCGTCGCGATACAGGACACGCACCTCCTCTGCACGCATGGCATTCAGCAGGAACGGCGAGTGACTGGTGACCAGCAATTGCGAATTTTCCGCTGCGGCACGGCACTCCTCGGCCAATTCGGGCAACAGGCGCGGGTGGAGAAAGTTTTCCGGCTCCTCGATACCGATAAATTTCGGTGGTTCAGGACTATGCAGCACCGTCAGATAGGCCAGCATTTTCATTGTTCCATCGGAGGCAAAGCGGGAGAGCACTGGCTGCTCAAAAGGCGCATCCTTGATTTGCAACAACAATCGACCATCCGGCATCGGTTCCGCCTCCACCCGTTCCAGACGCGGTATGCGCTGGCGCAGGAGGGTAAAAATATGCTCCAGGTGGTCGGGATGTTGTTCTTTGAGATATTGGATGACGTTGGGCAGATTTTCGCCGCTTTTGCTCAGTCGCTCCTGCGGTCCTGCCTCGGGCTGGTTGCGGGTTTGATCAATGGCCAGATAGGAGACATACCAATCGGTAATAAATTCGCGCAGTGCCGCAATCCGTGGGTGTTCCGCCAACTGACCGAGGGTGTTGACCGCGATCAAATCCGGCGAGCGCAGTTTTGTATCCATGCGTTGAGCTTCCGCATCTGGAGACTCACCGCTTACGGCACGACCGATGCCACGATGAAATTCCATAAACAGGAACGGCTGACCATGCATACCGCGCCGCCAGCGCAGCCACTCTTCCACCACCACCGGTCCTTTGCCTTCCTCATCAATGGCCAAGTGATAGGTAATCAAGGGTGCCTTTGGTCGCTCCCGATATTTCAGGTCAAAGATGATCGGGCCTGTTGCACCGCGTGTTTTCAGTTCCTTGCCACGCCCGCGTCGATCCCAGGCGTGGCGCAGACCGAACTGGAAGCACTCGGACAGAAAATTGAATACATCGAATACAGTCGATTTGCCACTGCCATTGGGGCCAAGCAACACCGTCATAGGGGTCAGGTTGTCCAGTTTTACCTTGCGTAACGCACGATAATTCGTCACATGCAGAGACTCGATGCGTGGGATACTCTCTGTGGTTTTTTCTTGTGTCGCATTCATGCCGTTTTCCTTTTAGGTGACAACCTAATGAAATCAAAACCGCCCCGCATGAAAGACCAGACGCGGCATCGGTTGTCCGCCCACCTCATCCAGTTTGATTCGACTCACAGAGGCATATTCGACCACGATACGGGAGAGATTTTCCAGCGGCATCCGCAAGGCCGAGCCCAGCATCATCCGCAGGACGCCACTGTGGGCGACCACCAGCAGGGATTGCTCGGGGTGTCGCGTCACCATCTCCTGCCAGGCCGCCTGTACACGGTGATGAAAATCCTGCAAATGTTCCCCGCCGGGGGGGGGATTGTGCAGGGGATTTTGCCAGAACTGGGTCAGACGTTGCCCATCGTTTGCCAGCAGTTCGATGCTGGTGCGCCCTTCCCATTCGCCGAAGCGCATCTCCTGGAAGCGATCTTCCCGTACCACCGGAATGGCCAACCGTGTGCCCAACTCGTCGGCAAACGCGGCGCACCGTTGCAGCGGAGAGGTGTAAATCCGGTGCCAGGTCGGGTGTCCCTGCACGGCTGCCCGCATTTGCTGCCATCCTGTGGCACTGAGCGGGTCGTCCAGGGAGCCTCGATATTTGGGGCCACCTTCCGGCTCCCCGTGTCGCAATAGGTCAATGATGGTTGCCATGGCATGATACCGGTCAAGGGGGTTCGGTTGTGGTCAATCCGACCATTTGTCGGAAGGGTGCATCGGCCAGCAGAGGGGTGCCGCCCAGCCACACCAGACAGGCCATGCCGATGTGGTACAAGGTGGCCAGGTCATTCTGGGACAAGTGGTCCACCTCGGCTGTCCATTCCAGGTGGTGCAAAATGCTGTGCAGGGCATTGCCCAGGGGAAAGAGTCGGTGTCCGGTGCGGGAGGCGTGTCGACCTCCCGTTCTATTCAACAGTCCAAAACTATTAAAAAAAAATGGTGGGGGGGGCTGGGGGGGCACCGAAAAATGGGGGGGGTGTTGGGTCTCGCCCCCCCAGGAAGGTTGCCCCACATAAGGCGCGGCGCAACGGTCACAGACCACCTGCCCGCGTTTGGCCGAAAAATAGCCCAACGCCTCCGTGCGGCCACAGCCCGCGCAACAATCGGTGCGCCAGCCATAGCCCAGGGCACGCACCAGACGCCCCTGGCAAATGCCCAGCACGGCCAACGGCTTTGCCCCGGCATCCAGGCGATCCCAGGCCCATTCCAGCAGTTCAAAGACCGCCGGGTTGGGTTCCAACGGGGCCATGAAGCGGTAAAGAATTTCCTGTACCACCTGGGCGGCCAACACGGCAGCGGCCTCGCGCCATAACCGATGTCTGGGATGTTTGATCTCCACGGCGGTGACGGTGGCCAGGGCATGGGCAGAACGGGCATACCGGCTGACTGCGACCGTGTGAAACCCGGCCAGTGCCGCCCGGTCCACCGCCGTGGCCGACCGACTGTGCGCGCGCACGCCACGTGCCACCGCCGTCAACAAGCCATCCTGTCGGGTAAAAAAATGCAGGAGCAGGGAGGTCTCGCGGAACGGGGTACGGCGCAGCACCAGGGCGTCATCGGAACAGCGCATCGTCCTCCGCCGTGTCGTCCTGCCGCTCTTCCGGCGCGGGATAGCCCAGAGCGCGCAGGATACCCACATCTTCGCCCCAATCCTTGCGCACCTTGACCCACAGTTTCAGAAAAATTTTGACCCCAAAGATGCGCTCCAACTCCATGCGGGCCATGCTGCCGACCTGTTTCAACATGCTCCCTTTCTGGCCGATCACGATGCCTTTTTGCGACTCCCGTTCGACCAGGATGGTGGCCTCCACATCCCAGATCTCTTTGTCCGTCAGCGGGAGACGGGTCTGGAAGGTGTTCAGCTTGACCGCCAGGGAGTAGGGGAGTTCCTTTTGCAGATTCAGGAACAGCTTTTCCCGAATGACTTCTGCCGCAAAAAATTCTTCCGGCTGATCCGTCCATTGGTCGTCCGGGAAATAACGGGGCCCTTCGGGCAACTGGGTGGTCAACAGGGTGAGCAGATGGTCTACATTATAGCCCGTCAGGGCCGACAGCGGCACGACAGCGGTACACGGCAGATCGCTCAAGGCTTGCAGATGGGCATACAGTTTGGGATCTTCGATCCGATCCACCTTGTTCATCACCAGGAACAAGGCCGCCCGTTCCTGCGGCAGGCGCGCGAGAATGTCCCGGTCCGCCTCCTGCACCCCCCGACCGGCATCCATGAAATAGAGAATGGCGTTCACATCCTGACACGCATCATATGCCGTGCGCACCATGGCCTGGTTGAACAGGGAGGATCCAGGACGATGAATGCCGGGGGTGTCGAGAAAAATCAATTGGCTGTCGGGCCGATGACAGACCCCCAGAATGCGGGTGCGGGTGGTCTGGGCCTTGGGGGTGACAATGGCCACCTTGCGGCCCAATACCGTATTGAGAAAAGTGGATTTGCCCGTATTCGGCTGGCCGGCAATGGCAATAAAACCCGATTTGAAAGGGCGTGTGGCCAGGTCTGGCCTGGCTTCTGTCCCGGCGCGCTGGGCAGGCTTGGGGGGCGAAAGAGGGGCAGGGGAGGTGATCATGTGTGGTCCGATTCCTTTCGTGTGAGGTCAAGCGGGTCGGTCTGTGCCAACGCCTGACCATCCCAGGGCGGCTCCTGATACAAAGCCGCAAAAACCGCCTTGGCGGCGGACTGTTCTGCACTGCGTTTGCTGCGACCGGAGCCGATGCGGGAGAGGGGATCTTGTTCCGTCAGACCTCGGTCCACCACACAAGCAATGTGAAAGGTGCGTTCATGGGGCGCGCCGTGCATGGCGACGACCGAATAGTCGGGCAGACGCTCCCCGGCTCCTTGCAACCGTTCCTGCAACATCGATTTATAATCTTTTTCCCATTGTCCTGGCCGGGATTCGTGCAACAGGTCCGCAAACAAATGTTGAATCACCTGATACGCCGCCGTATATCCTCCATCGAGATAGATGGCACCGAGCAGGGCCTCCACCGCGTTGCCCAGGAGCGAGGTCTTGCCCCGGCCACCGCTTAACAATTCGCCCCGTCCCATATGCAGAAAACGGCCCAGGTCATGGGTGTGAGCCATGCGGGCCAACGATTGGGTGTTGACCAGCGTGGCCCGCCAATGGGACAACACCCCCTCCGGTTGTTCGGGATAACGGCGGAAGAGTTGGTCCGAAATGGCCAATCCCAACACCGCATCCCCGAGAAATTCCAACCGCTCATTGTGTCCAGAACGGTCGAAGGCCAACGCACAGGGACGACCCGCTGCCTGATCACCGGAACCCAAGCCCGGAACCTTTCCCGGCGCGGCCTGGGCCATCCCGGACCAGGCGGAGGAGAGGTCCGCTTCCAGACCTTGTGGGGGTCCATCCTGTAGATAAGAACGATGCGTCAATGCCCGGCATAAAATATCCCGATTGGCAAAGCGATAGCCCAATTTTTGCTGCAACGCCTCCAGAGAGCTCTCCTGGTCGAGGGGGGTGTCGCCCTTTGGCGCAGAGACCACCGCCTCCGCCATGGTCTCAGCAATCGCCGATACAGAACCCATCATGCATGTCGTTTCCTTGTGTGCAATGGTTGCAACGGGGTGGCAGACCGGTTTCAGGTCTCCACCTCATAGACAAATTCCCATTGTTCATAGCCGTGTACGGCAAACGTCCTGTCCCCGATTCGTATTTCCAGAGGGACGATACGATGCACGGTGACCCGGTAGCCGTGGCCAATGGGCAAAATGGTAAAGGTCTCGTCGGTAATGGCAATCCGCGACCGACCCAATTCAAATTTGACCCGCCGTTGCACCTCTTCCATCGGCAGGCGGGCATAGTCCTTGACCACCCGGTCAGCCAATTCACGCAGGAGGAAGCACTCATATACCCTGGGCAAGGTATTGGCCGCCATGGAAAACAGGGTGCCAGCAATACCGATGAACAACAGGAGTGAAATAAAGGAAAATCCCCCTGATTTGCCCATCCAGCGTGTTGTCTGTACAAAGCCTTTCACACCGTCACCCCCTTCTTTTGCTATGGCCTTGATGGTTATCGAATCGTCTGGCCCAATCGCTCCCAGCGCAAGCCGCTCTCCTGATGGTCCCAGGACCAGAAGATGGCCAACGCCTGACCCACCAGACGATAGGCAGGCACAAAGCCCCAGACACGGCTGTCGTTACTGTTATCCCGATTGTCCCCCATGACAAAATAGTGGCCCGGCGGAACCGTGGTGTCGGTGACATCCGAGTAGGAAAAAGGCCGCACCAATACCGGATGAAGCACATTCTGCCCGCCTGGGGAAGCGGGCAAGGTTTCATCCAGACGCAACGACTCCACCGCCTGGCCCTGTTCGTTTTTGTAAAAAAACTGGCCAGCCGTCTCATAATGGACTGGCTCACCATTCAGATACAGCCGTTTGTTGCGATAGGAGAGATGATCCCCCGGCAGACCAATGACCCGCTTGATATAGTCCTTGCGTGGATCCTGCGGATATTCAAAAACGACTACATCCCCCCGCCGGGGACCGGAGCCCATGAAGAGGCGTTCGCGGGTGAAGGGGATTCGATGGCCGTAAGTCATCTTGCTCACAAACAGATAATCCCCCACCAACAGCGTGGGAATCATGGAACCGGAAGGAATCTTGAACGGTTCCACAATAAAGGTGCGCACCACCAGGGCAATCCCCACCGCCACAACAATGGCTTCGTAATATTCCACCAGGACGCCATTCTTGGCAAAAAACCGTTTGCCAAACAGAAACAGCCAGAGACTCGCCACCAGCAGGGCAATGGCCGTCGCCATGCCAAAGCTCAAAAACTCATCCGACACTGCCTCAGCACCGGGCGCAGGCGCATCCCCCACCCCATAAATGCCCAGCATGAACAGGCCAGTCACCAACAACAGGATGCCGTGCCAAAGATGCCTTTTGTCGCTCGCATCCTGATTTTCTTTTACAAATAATCCGGTTACCAAAAACAGTATGCTGCGCCACAGGTTTCTTTTCTGGCTTGTTTCCTGTGGATCTTCCGCTATGGACATGTCACGTTCACCCAATCCGGCCAAGACCATGGTTTCGGCCACCGGGGCGTTGCCCCTGGACCCCACCAGGGGCGTTGCCCCTGGACCCCACCAGGGGGATGATCCCCCTGGACCCGCAATCATTCAATTCAATCCACCTTGAGCACCGCCAGAAAAGCCTCTTGGGGCACCTCCACCCGACCGATCTGCTTCATCCGTTTTTTGCCCGCCTTTTGTTTTTCCAGTAACTTTCTCTTGCGGGTGATGTCTCCCCCATAACACTTGGCCGTCACATTTTTGCGCAACGCACTGACCGTTTCCCGGGCAATCACCTTGGCCCCGATGGCCGCCTGAATGGCCACCTCAAACATTTGCCGATGAATCACCTCACGCATCCGCTTGACCAGGTCGCGCCCCCGCGTCTGGCTCTTGTCCCGATGGACAATCACCGACAGCGCGTCGACCGGTTCGCCATTGATCAAAATATCCAACTTGACCAGATCCGCAGGACGATATTCCAAAAACTCATAATCCAAAGAGGCATAGCCCCGCGACAGCGACTTGAGACGGTCAAAAAAATCCATGACCACTTCGCTCAACGGCAGTTCATAGTGTAGCATGACCCGGGTGTCAGAGATATAGGCCATATCCCGCTGTATCCCGCGCCGCTCGGTACACAGTTGCATCACCGGTCCCAGATGTTCGACCGGCAACAGAATGGACGCCTTGATGAACGGTTCATCGATGCGGTCATACCGCCCCGGCGGGGGCAGATCGGCGGGATTGTGCACCTCGATCCGCGTCCCATCGGTGCGATGCACCTGGAAAACCACGGTGGGGGCCGTGGTGATCAAATCCAGGTCAAACTCGCGCTCCAACCGCTCCTGGACAATCTCCATGTGCAGCAAACCCAGAAAACCACACCGACAGCCAAACCCCAAGGCGGGTGAGGTCTCCGCCTCAAAATGAATGGCCGAGTCGTTCAGGGCGAGTTTTTCCAGGGCATCCATCAGGGCTTCATAATCGGAGGCGACCACCGGATAGAGACCGGCGAAGACCATCGATTTGGCCTCCCGGAACCCCGGCAATTGCGTCTCGGTGGGGCGTGCGGCATCGGTCATGGTGTCACCCACCCGCGCCTGGGAGACATCCTTGATCCCGGCTACCACAAAACCCACCTCCCCCGCCGAGAGCGAGGGTACATAGGTCATTTTGGGCGTAAACACCCCCACCCCATCCAGGGGATAATCCATGCCGACGCTGATCAGGCGAATCTTGCGGGTTTTTTCTCCCGCGCCCTGGGTGATCATCCGGCCATCATACACCCGTACCAGGGAGACGACCCCCAAATAATTATCATACCAGGAGTCCACCACCAACGCCTTGAGGGGAGCTTCCAGATCCCCCTTGGGCGGTGGTATCTGGGACACCACCGCTTCCAGAATGTCGCGAATGCCAATCCCTGTTTTGGCCGAGGCCAGGACCGCCTGGGAGGCATCCAGACCGATCACCTCTTCAATCTGTTTGCGCACCCGTTCCGGTTCGGCGGAGGGCAGGTCAATCTTGTTCAGGACCGGCACAATGGCCAGATTGTTTTCCATGGCCAGATAGACATTGGCCATGGTCTGGGCCTCGACCCCCTGCACGGCATCCACCACCAGCAGGGCACCCTCGCAGGCGGCCAGAGAACGGGAAACCTCATAGGAAAAGTCGACATGCCCAGGGGTGTCGATCAGGTTCAGAATATAGGTGCGACCGTCCAACGCCAGATAGGTCAGGCGCACCGACTGGGCCTTGATGGTAATGCCCCGTTCCCGTTCCAGATCCATACTGTCCAGAACCTGTTCGGTCATGTCGCGTGCATGCAGCCCGCCGGTAAATTCGATCAATCGGTCAGCCAAGGTGCTCTTGCCGTGATCAATGTGGGCGATAATGGAAAAATTACGAATATGGTCCAAGGACATAAGGAACGGTAGTCAGGGAGATAGGGTTGATACCAAGTTTGGCATGAATCGGCTGGCCAGAGTGCGCGAACCGGCGTAATCCGCAACCGTCCCGTGGACGGGGTGCGCTTGTCTCGTGTGTTCAGCGTCTACTTATAGTCCCCTCGATCGGTTTTGGCCAGTTCTACTGTGGCCAAAACGGCCGTCCGGTGCAGTAATTCGCGTTCTTCCCCTTTTTCCGCGACACTCGACAGTGTGCGCAGGGCGTGGTCCCGCGTCTCCCGCAACCGTTCGCGTGCCGCATCCAGGTTGCCGGACCCGATGGCGGATTGCACCAGATCGTGCCCCAAAGCCGCCAGAGAATCCAGCAACTCATCGGCCTTTTCCAGTTGTTCCCGACGCTGGTGGCGGCCCGACTCCGCGCCGGGTGTGCCGGGGTCAAATTGTACCGTCTGAATCACGGCAACCGTTTCCGGTTCTCTGGCCCCGGAAACTTCCGCCAGTTGCCGGGCAAAAATTTCCCCTGCGACTGAACCGTTTGCCATGTTTTTACTGGTGACGGCAGGCCGGGCTACGGTTTTATCGCCTTTATCCACGCGGCGGATGGTCATGGAACTCTCCCAACGGCAATTTATGAATTGTGTGACACAGCGTTACCTTGCGCAATAAAAAGCAACTGTGTTGTCCCCACACCAATCAAAAACAGTGCCAAGATGTCTCGAGGCAAGGAAAACAGGCTATTTTTTGCCCTGGGCATGTGATATTCCGAGGCGATCTGCTCTCTAAACACCTGGGCGCGAACGACTTTTTTTATGAGCCGCCCTGTTCAGGGCATTGATGAAGGCCTTGGCAGAGGCCACAATCACATCGGAGTCGGCTCCCTGTCCTTGTATCACCTGCTCACCGGTTTGCAGCCGTACCGTCACCTCTCCCTGGGCATCGGTCCCACCGGTGACCGCATGGACCTGATAGAGTTGCAAGCCCATCTCTTTCAACTCGGGCACCATTTGGGCGATGGCCTGATACACGGCATCCACCGGTCCGGCCCCCCAACTGGCTCCGCGCAGCCGGTGGCCTTGCACATCCATTTCCACAGCGGCCACCGGGGTATCCTGGGTGCCCGAGGCGACATGGAGCCGGACCAGTCGATAATACTCGGTTTCCCGGATAATCTCGTCATCCACCAGGGCTTCCAGATCGGCGTCGAACAACTCCTGCTTTTTGTCGGCCACCTCCTTGAAACGGCGGAAGGCCCGGTCCAGATGTTCCTGGGAGAGGTCATAGCCGAGAATTTCCAACCGATCGCGGAAGGCGTGTCGCCCGGAATGTTTGCCCAGGACCATGCGAGTGGCCGTCAGGCCTACCGATTCGGGGGTCATGATTTCGTAGGTGGTGGCCTCTTTGAGCATCCCGTCCTGATGGATGCCGGACTCGTGGGCAAAAGCATTGGCCCCCACGATGGCCTTGTTGGGTTGCACGGGAAAACCGGTGACGACGGAGACCAGTTTGGAGGTGCGGATGAGTTCGTTGGTGACGACCCCCACCTGGAAGGGCAGCAGATCCTTGCGGGTGCGGATGGCCATGACCACCTCTTCCAGGGCGGCATTGCCCGCCCGTTCCCCCAGTCCGTTGATGGTACATTCCACCTGACGGGCACCATGGAGCACAGCCGCCAGGGAGTTGGCCACCGCCAAGCCCAGATCATTATGACAGTGGACCGAAAGGACCGCCTGGTGAATATTGGCCACCCGTTCGGTCAGGGTGCGGATGCGGGCTCCGAACTCGTGGGGGAGGGTATAGCCCACGGTATCCGGTATATTGACCGTGGTGGCTCCGGCGGCAATGACCGCCTCGACGATGCGGCAGAGAAAATCGATCTCCGTGCGTCCGGCATCTTCAGCGGACCATTCCACATTGCGGGTATATTTTTTGGCATGGCGCACCGCTGCCACGGCGGCTTCCACCACCTGATCGGGCTGCATGTTGAGCTTATGCTTCATATGGATGGGGCTGGTGGCGATAAAGACATGAATGCGCGGTTCGACCGCCCCGGCGAGTGCCTCCCAGGCCCGATCAATATCGGCAAAAGTGGTCCGGGCCAGTCCCGCGACGCTGCATTCCTTGATGGTGGCGGCCACCCGTTGGACGGCCTCAAAATCACCCTGCGAGGCCATGGGATAGCCCGCCTCGATCACATCGACCCGGAGTCTTTCCAACTGTTTGGCGATGCGCAATTTTTCATCCACGGTCATGGAGGCACCGGGTGACTGTTCGCCGTCCCGCAGCGTGGTATCAAAAATGACAATTTTTTCTTCAGCCATCACCTCACCCATCCGGCACAAAAAAAAGCGGTCATGGATGGGGCCAATAACCGCTTGCAACTTTAACTGGATCAATTTTGGTCGGGACGAGAGGATTTGAACCTCCGACCCCTAGCACCCCAAGCTAGTGCGCTACCAGTCTGCGCCACGCCCCGAACAGATGGCGGTGACTCTACCCCACTCTGCACGGTCTGTCCAGGCTTCCTGTCACATCCCTCTTTTTTATGTGGCAACAGCCCCCTTTTTGGTGTCGTGGGTCGGCATGGAGGTTGCAATGATGAGCCGCATGTGGACGACCCGCCGCCACAACAGGATTTTTTATCAAGTACCGTCTTCCAGCCGAGGATTGCCCCGTGAACGTCACCAGCATCGCCGAATATCTGATCACCCAGGCAGGCAAGGCCGCCGCCAGCTTGCAGCAGCAGAACAAAAACAATACCAACCAGGGGGTTGTCAGGCCCCTGCGGGACAAGTCAGGGCAACAGACTGCGGATGCCAGTCGGACGTCCGTGGCGGTCAGCCCCTCTTCGGCCTATCGGGTCACCCTCTCGGCAGCGGCCATGCAAAAAATAGCGGTGGGCTAGTCTGCCCACCTGCTCGGCAAAATCTGCCTCCCGGTTTTGCCTGGGTCGGCAGTTTTTGAACAGGGGGGCGGGCATGTTTGTCCGCCCCCAGTGTGCTGCTGTCGCGCTGGCCGGGTGTGATCATGGGTGACGCTCGCTGCGGTGTCGGCGGTCGTCGTTTTGCGACCAGTCGGGGGTGTTTGTGTGCCGTCTTGAGCGAATTTATGGTCGTCTGCCGCCTTTAAAAATAACTAAAAGAATTATTTATTGTCTTCAGGGGTGCTGTCTGTCGCAGAGGGATCGGTAAATCTTATGACCGCCAAGGCCAGCTTGAAACAAATTGCCGATGACATCGGGATGCAATGTGATGAAAACGTCGCCTATTTTGACCGGGTGACCGGGGAAGTGGTGGTTGTTTTTTCTGATGTCACAATGGACATGGGGCAGCCTCTGGCAGAGCTCCCAGAGTGGCAACGCGAGTTGGTCGAGATTGCCAGGAGTGTGGCCGCCGATGAGAGCGGGCGTTATCTGTCTCTGCCAGGCAAGTGGGATTTCGATGAATACGAGGTCATGCGCCGGTTTTGCCAGTCGCTTGACAATGAGAAGCATGCGGACCAGTTGTTCCATGCCCTTCGGGGTCGGGGGGCCTTTCGGCGGTTCAAGGGAAAGTGTCCCGGAACAGAACCCGGTTTGTGATGGCAAGGAGGAGTGAACGTTTTTGGACATGTTAGCCATCATCGATTTTGAAACCACCGGGCTTTCACCCAACGTGGGGGCGCGTGCCACGGAGATTGCGGCTGTTGTGGTGCAGGGTGGGCGCATGGTGCGGCACTATCAGAGCCTCATGAACGCGGGTGTCTGGATTCCCGCCTTTATCACCAGTCTGACCGGCATCACCAACGAGATGGTCCGCACCGCACCGCCCGCCGCCCAGGTCATGGGCGAGGTGGCCGATTTTGTGGGTGATCTGCCGCTGGTGGCACATAATGCCTCTTTTGACCGCAAATTTTGGGACGCCGAATTGGCTCTGGCGCGCCGTACCCGGCCACAGGAATTTGCCTGCACCATGCTGGCGGCCCGGCGGGTTTATCCCACTGCTCCCAATCACAAACTGGGCACGTTGGCCACGTTTGCCCGCCTGCCTGCGACCGGCCAAGCCCATCGTGCCCTGGCCGATGCGGAGATGACAGCCCATTTGTTGTGGCACATGGAGGCCACCCTGGCCGAGCGGTTTCAGATTCCGCATCTTTCCCATGCCCTGTTGCGTGTGCTGCAACGGGCCAAGGTGGCCGATCTGCGCGCTTGTCTGACAAAATGGCAGGGATCTGCCGCCGCCTGATGGCAACCAAATGGCCAGGCACAACAATGCCCGTTACGAAAGATCGGCGAGGACACTGTCCAGGGTTGGGGCGTCCAAAACGCGCAGGCTCCACGCTTCCAGGGCAGGCGGTTCCGCCTGGGCGATTTTTTCGCTGGCCCAGGGGGGCAAATCGCCAAAACGACGTTGCAGCAGGCGCGTCAGGATTGTGGCTTCGCCTTTCTTCTCGCCTCTCAGTTCGCCTCTCAGTTCGCCTCTTCGCTCGATGTCATGCGACCATTTCTCGACGTGGGTTGTCAACATGTGCACTACCTCCTCAAGTTCTTCAGGAATAGGTGGGAGAGGTTTCGGTCCTTGGAGTCGCAGCAGACCGGTGACCAACAGTTCACGGAACAACCGCTTCAAGGGTGGCCCGTCTGGATGTTTGGCAAACCATTCCACCAGGTCATGGCTGGATTCCAGCATCGCCTCTGGACTGCCTGGGTGTCCGATGCGGAAGAAAATTGCCGTCAGGCCTGGGATGCCTTTCAACATTGCCTCCGGGAAACGCACCTCATCGATCAGGAAATACTGCATTGCCGGTTGATAGGCCCACAACGGCGATTCCTGCGGCAGGCGGATCAGATCTCGCAGGCGGGTGGCCGCACGCCATTTGGGTTCCCCGTTGTAGAGGAGGATGGGCAGGACTGGGGGCAGGCCGTCTTCCGGTTTCCATTTGCGCTCGTCCACCAGTTGCTGGTAAAGCAGGCCGGTGTAGACATCCAGACGCAACACCATCCATCCTTCAACCTTGGACTGAAACTCCATGATCAACAGTATAAACAGACTGCCGCCCGCCCGGATGGGGATTTCCCACACCACATCGCCCCGTCTTCTTTGCCCTGACTCGGCGGTCAGTTTGGCATTCACCCGTTTCAGCCGCGCTGCATCGATTTCCAGTCGCTTGATCTGCGACAAGTCAAGTTCCGCCAGCAGGGCTGGATCCAGAAAATGTTCCAGCAAATCAACCACCGTCTCGGGATAGGCGAAAAAGCGGTGGTAAACCGAGTCTAAATTGCGCCGCGTGTCAACCATGGTCGATTATCTCGCTGAACCCCTCTGAAAGTCAAGAAAATCACGTTTCCTCGGAACATACCTGTTCGCGCTTGGCCGGTCAACCCAGGTTTGTCTTGGCAGTCGCTCCGATTGGCTCTGCGGCTGCGTTTGTTCAGGATTGCGGCGGTTCCCGCGCACGGATTGCATTCCACTAAATGGCGCAAGCCATTGCCTTTGCTTCGGTGAGCGTGCAAAATCGCGAGGTCGTGCTGGTTGACGATCTGTACCACGCGCACAGTTATAACAATACTTCACTTGCCGTATTCCGACCCCGTCTCTTGCAAGGTGATGACCCGCACATGTTTGAGCAGGCCTTGAAAAATATGGACAATGTGCTTCGCCAAGAGGTCGGTTGTACCACGGAACTGGACTACACCGAGTGGAGGTATCTGATCTGTTGCAGAGCAAAGGTCGGTGGTGTCAACGTTCACCACTCTCCAAGCGGAAACACAACGCCTTGCCACCCTCTACCAGCAAAAGCGCGCTGCCCTTGACGCGCTCAAAAAGTCCCTGTTGCATCAAGCTTTCAACGGCCAGCTTTAGGAGCACACCATGAACGAAATCACCATTTATCAGGCCGAAAATGGCGTTGTTGAGGTCCAGTTGGGCCAGAACACGGTCTGGTTGCGGCAGGAGCAGATGGGCGAGTTGTTTGGGCGTGAGAGATCGGTGATTACCAAACATGTGCGCAACGTTTTTGCAGAAGGGGAACTGGTGGAAGAAGGCAATGTGCAAATTTTGCACATTGCCGGTTCAGACAAACCGGTCAGGTTTTACAGTCTCGATGTCATCATTTCCGTCGGCTATCGGGTCAAATCCATCCAGGGTACCCGCTTTCGCCAGTGGGCCACCCGCATCCTGCATGAACATATGACCCAAGGCTACACCCTCAACCGGCAACGCCTGGAGGCCAACGCCTGCGCGTTGGAAGCGGCCCTGCAACTGGTCAAAAAAGCCACGCAAAGCACAGAACTGCTGACCGATACCGGGCGTGGGCTGCTGAATATTGTCACCCGCTACGCCCAGACTTTTTTGCTGTTGCAACGCTATGATGAAGGGCTGTTGATCGAGCCGCCGGAGCAAAGCGGGGGCCTCCTGCCGACATTGACCCAGGCGCGAGTGTCTCTGGCACAGCTCAAGGCGGACTTGATGGCGCGGGGCGAGGCGACCGACCTGTTCGCCCAAGAGCGCGGGGATGCCTTTGCGGCGTTGCTGGGTAATCTGGATCAAACGGTGTTTGGTGCACCGGCCTATCCCAGTGTGGAGGCAAAGGCCGCGCATCTGCTTTATTTTGTCATCAAAAATCACCCGTTCACCGATGGCAACAAGCGCAGCGGGGCCTTTTTGTTTGTGGAATTTTTGCACCACAATGGCCGTTTGCTGGATACAAGCGGCCAGCCGGTGATCAACGACATCGGTCTTGCCGCACTGGCCCTGTTGGTGGCAGAATCCGATCCGGTCCAAAAAGAGACGATGATCCACCTGATCATGAACATGCTGGCATCGAGAGACAGGCCGTGAACGGTGGGTTGGGGGCGAAGCCTCCACTGACAACATCGATCCTGCCAATCAGTTCGGTTGGTCCACTACAATTGGGCCAGAATATCCGCCAGCCAGCGATCCTTGTTCCGTTGCAGCATCGGGCTGGGATGCGCGTAAAAGAGACCTTCCGGGTCGACCGCCACGCCAATCGTGCGCCACCCGTGCAACTGCTGTAAACATTGTACCGCCAACGGGCGCAGTTGGGGATCCCGTCCCCAACCGATCAGCACGGGAATGGCCCCCGGCGGACCCATCAATTGCGCGCGTTCTGCCGTCCGCGCTGGACAAAACAAGGAATGCCGTTCCCCGTCCACCACCGGACGCAGCGATTCGAGTGTTTTCATCAGTTGTACGCTCTTGGGTTCGCGCAGGTCGGAAAGATTCAGTACCCGCGCATGTTGCCAGCCTTGCGCAACCATGATGCGCATGACCTGGTATTGGGTGTTGTCCGGGCGGGTGAGTACCCTCTGTGGTTGGCTGCCAGGCCCTTCTGTGCCCACCCGACGCGGGCAATAACCGGGTACCAGCGGCTTGGAGGAGCCTGGATTCATCATGATGACCAATACATCGGGTTGCAGCGCGTGGATCCGGTCGGGATCCGCTGGTGTCCGTGCATGGGCGATCAATTCCAGGACCGAGCGACAGGCGTAGGCCTGCTCGCCCAGCATGACCTCATAAAAATCGCCATAAACGCCAAACAGTTTCTTTAAATCGTCCGCGCGCAGGGTCGTGGGGGAATAAACAGGCATGTCCTTTGCTCTTCTACCTTTGAATGGGGGGGGGCAGTCAAGATTTTGACTCGCCTGGTTTGGGCGGTATTGCCCGTTCTGATTATTTGCATCGACGCCGTTTCAACAAGGAGTTTGCCATGCCTGGATATCATCAAGTCACCGCGTCTCACATGCCCGCCGAGGTGGCCGGCATCACCGGTGCCCATCTGTTGCAGTATATTGAGCGCATCGAACGGTTGGAAGAAGAAAAAACCGCTCTGGGAGAACAATCCAAGGAGATCTTCCAGGAGGCTAAAAGCAGTGGGTTTGATCCCAAGATTATTCGCATCGTCCTGCGGGAACGGAAAAGGACGCCCGAAGAGTTGGACGAAGAGGAAACCATGGTTCTCCTGTACAAGCAGGCTCTCGGCATGATGCCTGCGGCGGATTCATGAGCAGCCTTTGAGCGCAGGTAGGGGAGCGGGGGGATTATCCCCTTGCAAGGTTGGTTCTTGCTGGTCCTGCCGACTGGATGTACGATCAATCCCGCATCCAGTCAAAAACTATGATGGGGGTCCGGGGGAGATTATCTCCCCCGGTGGGGTCCAGGGGCAACGCCCCTGGTGGGGTCCGGGGCGAAGCCCCGGAAAAACAAGACTCTGATGACGGAGTCAACAACCTGTTGCTATTACGTCTTTTTTTGATTCGTAGTCTTTTGATGCTCCTGGCGGGGCTCCGCCCCGAGCCCCGCCAGGGGCTTTGCCCCTGGACCCCACCAGGGGGATAATCCCCCTGGACCCCTGCAAAGTGCACAATTTTTCGCGATGTGTGTCATGGAATGGCCGCACCATTATCCTGCCGGCGGCAATACTTCTTCCACCTGTTTCAAGGCGGGTTTGGGCAAACTGCGTATCATGGCCCATAATGATTGCCCGGACCAGGGAACCGGCGCAGGACTGAAAAGCGTCTGGTTCAGGCGCGTAATCTCCTGCGCCAGGGCATCCATCTGGGACTGATGCAAAAACCGTTGCAAATCGTTTATGTTATGCAGCGACTGGTCCGGCCAGAAGGCTTGTGCCCAGGCCAACAAGGCCGCCCGACATTTGTCCGGACTGTTGTGCAAACATGCTCGTTGCAATACCGCTGCCCGTTTGTCAACATCCACCGGAACCAACCGGTTGACCGGTGCCCGTCGCAGAGAAAAGGCAAAACGGTGGCGTAACCAACCGCCGAGCAGAGTGAGCAGCCAACCGGTGGCCAAGACGGGCACCAGCCAGGAGGGATAGTCCGTGCCCGCCCCTGGCGCGCCTTTGGGTACCCCGCCGCCTTTGGTCTCCACCCGATTGCCTGCCTCTGGCACGGCGGTCTCTGTCCCCTCTTTGGTTGCTGGAATATCTCTGCCAGCACCCGGTGGCACGGCACCCACCACAGGAGCTGGGTTTTGGGCGGCAACGGGCGCAGGCAGGACGGTAATAGACCGTTCCGGCAAGCGTACCACCTCTTTGCTTTGCGTATCGATATTCCACCAAGCCATTTCAATGGCTGGCAGGGTGAACGAGCCGGGCTGGGCGGGCACCATGGCCACCTTCTCCTGGCGCATCCCAATGATGCCCGTCGGTTCCCGCTGATCGGTCAGGGTCGGCTGGTCGGGATACCATTTGATCTGGGTCAGCGGTCCGGTCATCTGTCCCGTCGCAAAAATTTCAGGCAGTTGGGCGGAGGTCAAGCCATCGGCCAACAGGGTCAGAGTGCGCGTGATGGCCTCCCCCACCTGGAATTGCGGGGGATTTTCGCTCCATTTTTCCATCAATTGCAGACGATGCGCCGGCAACCAGGCGGCACTCTGCAAAGGAGCCGGAATCGGTTCCACTGTCAATTCCACCGCCGAGGAATGACGCCGTTTGACCTCCCCACCGCCAGGCTGAAAGGCGTCATCAAACAGATTGAACAAACCCCGGTTGCCGACCTGGACCTCCAGGCGCAAGGGGGCGATGGTCAATTTGCCACTGCGTTGCGGAAACAGGGCATAACGTCGCTCGACGACCAGATAATGAATGCCATGCCGGTCGGTTTCAAACGTGCGATCTTCCCCCAGCTTTTCCAGTACAGCGTCTGCTGCACTCAATTGCGGTTCCGTCAGCGAAGCTCCGGTGATTTCGACGGAGCGAAAAAAACGTACCGTATAAATGACTTGCGACTGTACATACATTTTCTCTGGAGTGGCACTGACCTCCAGAAAAAGATCCTGGGTCGACTGGTCAGCCTTTTGCGCGCTGGGAGCGGTGCCCTGGTTGACGACCACAGTATATTCTGGACTGCGATCCTGACCAAAGGCAATGGGCGGAATGGTAAATGTTCCCGCCCGCTTGGCCAGCAGGGTGACCGTCCAGGTGGTCTTGTGACTGCGTTGACCATTGACCGATTGAAAACGGCTGCCCTGCTGTTTGCTTAAAATGTCAAAATTTTGTCCCAGGACAGCAAAATCAGGGGTATCGCCCACATCGTGTTCGGTCTCAAAGATCAGGCGAAAGGATTCCTCCTCATAAATCGGCTGATGATCCGTGCGGACTTGCAAAGCGGCCGCCTGGCCGACGGTTGCGCAAAATCCGCACAATAACAGTATGATAAATATTGCGCCCAGCGGTTTTTTTGCGCAGCGGATCACCATCTCTGTTTATCCTCCTCGGTTTTTTCTGGTGCGCCTTCGTGTTGATACTGGTAACGAAATTTGCGGCGCAACAAACCACCCGGATCGTCCGGCACCCGGCGCAACCATTGCTCGGTTGCCACCTGCGACTCCTTCGACTGTTCCTCTTGCGCAAGGGGTGTCTGCGGACCCTCTGTTTTGGGGGTGGCAGGGGGTTGGTTGGCCTCAGGCACCGGTTTGTCGTTGGCCGTCTGTGGCGGGTTTGCCTGGTTCGGTGACGGTTTGGCGGGCGATTTGTCTGCGGCGTGGTGCGACTCTGGTGGTGGTTGCCCAGGCGACTGCGCCTGCTTCTGCGCCTGCTCCGGGGTACCTTTTTGTCCGTCGCCAGGGGTGGCCGCCTGTTTGGCTCCACTCTGTTTTTGCTGATCCGGCGGGGACTGGTTTGCTGCCGGCTGGTTCGGGGCGTTCATGGCCTTTTGTACCTGATCCAGGTTATACCGGGCGTCCGCATGATCGGGTTGATGTTGCAACACTTCCGTAAAGGCCTGGGCCGCCTCTGGCAGACGACCCAGATGGGCCAGGGCGGTGCCTTTGTTGTATAAATCCTCCGTGGCATGACTCGCCTGCCAATCGGCCACGGCCTGTTCATATTCTCCCGCGCGATAGTGGGCCGCGCCGCGCCACGCCGGATCGGTAAACAGATGGGCCGCTGCGGGCACGTTGCCCGCCTCCCATTGCTGCATGGCCCGCTGATCCGGTCGTTGCCAGAGTGTCTCCCAATCCACGGCCTGGACAGGGCCTGGCAGCCAGCAAAGTCCCCACAACACGACCAGAATACCCCGACGAAACACCAGTGCGATCAGGGGCAGGACGACCAACACCAGCCAGGGGCCTTCCTCTTGCCAATTGTCGGACATGAATTCCGTTTTTTCAATCCCGGCGGTCAGAGCAGGTGCTTGTTGCAGGGCGAGCAGGGCATCCACATCCTGATCGTCGGTGCGAATGGTTTGATAGCGTCCCCCGCCGAGGAGGGCCAACTGTTGCAATCGGGGTTCGTCCAGTTTGGCCATGACGATGGCACCATGGGCGTCATTGAGAAAACCGCCGTCCACCAGGGGAATGGGTGCGCCAGCCGGGGTGCCCACGCCCAGAATGGTCAGCATATGGCCTGCCTTGACCACCCGGCTGGCCATCTGATCGTCACCGGTCCATTCGTCCGTCATGAGGACAATATGGCCATGGACCACGCCACCCTGATGCAGCAGTTCAATGGCCTTGTGGACGGCCCGATCCGGGCGACTGCCCTGGACCGGCATCAAGGCCGTATCCAGGCTGGCGAGTTGGGCCATAATGGTGGCCGTATCATGGGTGAGGGGGGTGACGACAAAGGCCTCTCCGGCAAACACCAAAAAGGCGGTTTGTCCCTCTCTGCGCCGGCGCAGCAGATCGACCAGTTTGTGTTTGGCCCGGACCAGCCGACTGGGTTTCAGGTCCGTGGCATCCATGGAGCGGGAGAGATCCAGGAGCAAGACCATGGCCGATTGGGTATGAAAAACCGGTTGCGGCTGGCGGTGCCAGACCGGTCCCGCCATGGCCAGAATGAGCAGACTGCCCACCCCCGCAACCCACCAGGGGGCCCAATGGGCCACCCCCTGCCTGGGATGGTGGAGAATATGGGGCAGCAGATGCGGGTCGCAGACCCGACTCCAACTGGACTGTTCCAGTCCGGGTTTGGTCATGCGCCAGACCAGAACCGACAGGGGCAGTAGGGCCAACAACCACTCAGGGCGCAAGAGGTGCCAAGCCATCATGATGGTCCCGTTCCCGCACGATACCGCCAGGTCAACCACCCACCCAGCAGCAAACTGGTGCCCAGCGGCCAAAAAAACAGGGCGTGAATGGGACGGAAGGTTTGGGCCTCATCCTGGACCGGTTCCAACTGGTCGAGCAATTGATGGATCTGTTCCAGTGCGACACCATCCCGGGCCCGAAAATAACGGCCACCGGTCAGATTGGCAATTTCAGTCAAGGCTTTTTCGTCCAAATCGGTCGACGGATTGACCTGGCGCGTCCCAAAAATGGTGCGTACCTGCATTTCATCGGCACCGATACCGATGGTATAAATTTTCAACCCCTCGTTGGCTGCCAGTTGGGCGGCCTTCAGCGGGGAGATCTGGCCAGAATTGTTGGCCCCATCGGTCAGCAGAATGAGAATGCGCCGGGTGGCCTGGGGGGGCTCGCTCGCCTTGTGGGTGGTCTCCGGCCCCGCAGCGGTGGGCGGTGCGGGTGGCTCTGTCGTGGGGCGTTGTTCCAAAAATTTTTTGACTGCCAGGGCAATGGCATCGCCAATAGCGGTCTCCTTGCCCGGCAGACCGATGACCGATTCTTCCAGAAATGTTTGCACCGTCTTGCGGTCGAAGGTCAGCGGGGCTTGCAGATAGGCATTGCTGCCAAACAGGATCAGGCCCAGGCGATCGCCTGTGCGGCGACGGATAAAATCGCCCGCGACCTGTTTGATCGCGGTCAGGCGATCCACCCACTTGTCCCCCAGTTGAAAATCCCGTGTTTCCATACTGCCGGACAGGTCCACGGCCAACATCAGGTCTCGACCGCTGACGGGCAGATTGATCGGTTCGCCCAGCCATTGGGGGCGGCTGGCGGCACCGACCAGCAGCATCCAGGTCAGTGTTGCCACCGCCCAGGTGACCATCGACACCCTTTTTCGGGTGGTGTTCGTAGCGCAGGGCAAGAGTGTGCCACTGGCGGCGGGAATCAACAAGACAGCCTCTTGTCTGCCTTGGGCAGCCGGAAGCAGATAGCGCACCAGCCAGGGCAATGGGAGCAGCAAAAAAATCCAGGGCCATGCAAAATGGATCATCGTAACGTTGGTACACGGGATAATGGCAAGGGGAAAAACCAGCCCATTAAATGGTCTTGTGGCGTGTGTTTGTCAATACTTTTTGGTGCAAGCACGGGCAGGGGTCCAGGGGGATTATCCCCCTGGTGGGGTCCCTACCCTATGCACACATCTTTATGTTGACAAAAAATCCGAATCATATTGTGCAGTTATAGGGGTCCAGGGGGATTATCCCCCTGGTGGGGTCCAGGGGCAAGGCCCCTGG
>JADFYM010000349.1 GCA_015233035.1 Magnetococcales bacterium | reverse complement strand
TCGGAGATGTCCAGACAAAAACAGTACCGCCGTGATTCTGCATCGTTTCCGGTCTGGAACAAATTCACCCTGGCTGTCCACCCCGATCTCCCCGCCCAGCAACGCCACCAGATGCCGACAAATAACCAGCCCCAGGCCGGTGCCGCCATATTGGCGGGCGGTGGCGGCGTCTGCCTGCTGAAAGGGCTGAAACAGGCTTTGTTGTTGTGCCTGGGTCATGCCAATACCGCTGTCCCGCATGTGGAACAGCAGGGTACACCGTTCCGCATCCTGCTCCTGCACGGCAATCGAGAGGACCACTTCGCCACGGGGGGTAAACTTGATGGCATTGGTGGCCAGATTGAGGAGCACCTGCCCCAGGCGCAGGGGATCCCCCCGCAGGGTGCGGGGTACCTCTGCATCCACATCAAACAAAAATTCCAGCCCTTTTTCTTCCGTGCGCACGGTGATGGTGTTGGCCAATTGCTCCAGCACATCGTTCAGATGAAATTCGATGGTCTCCAGCGTCAGTTTGCCCGCTTCAATCTTGGAAAAGTCGAGTATATCGTTGATGATGCCGAGCAGGCCATGGGCAGAGGCATTCATCTTGGTGAGATAATCCCGTTGCCGGTTGGTCAAAGCGGTCTTGCTCAACAAGTGGCCCAGACCCACGATGGCGTTCATCGGGGTTCTGATTTCATGGCTCATGTGGGCGAGAAAGGCACTCTTGGTTTGGCTGGCCTCTTCGGCCACCGCTGCATCCCATCGGGCATGGGCGGTTCGTTCGGCCAGTGCCGACTGGAGAGCCTCAATCTGGAGCTTGAGTGCCCGGTTTTCGGCCTCCAGGGCCTCGGTTTTACTCTGCATATCGAACGCCCTGGTTTTGTGCCTGCCCGGCGACCAATTTTTGGTTGGCAGCCCATCGGGGGTGACGGGCCATCCAGAAAATCCCACCCGTTCAGGGTACCATCCCGTACCCGCACAAATCAAGTTCCCTGGGTCGGAGGGAATAATCCCCTCCTGGACCAGACGGCCATTCAAAAAATCTTGCAAAGAAAAAATTGCCCGGCGCAACCCAATATGTCTGTTGAATGCCGGAAAAATCAGTTACCCTTGCCCCACTCATTCTGTTCACCTGTTGCACACCATGGGCTGGGTATTATGACCGCTTTTCGTTCGTTGCATCGATGGTGGTGGCTGGGACTGGGGATGGCAATCGCCGTCCTGGCGGGATTGTGGTATTTCCCGGTGACCCCCTCTTTGCCGCCACTTCCCCAGTCACAAGACCGGCTGTTTCATCCCGACGCCGTCATCCAAAGCAGGGCACTCTCCCAATTGCCAAAAGATATCCTGGCCGTGCCGCTGCTGCATACGCTCCTGACCGAGGAATATCTTTTTTATTATCAGCAAAATGAAAATCGTCTCACGCTGGAAGGCACCGTGCGGCGTCTGGCCTACGAGCACGATATGGGGGTGGGGGACGAAGTGATCGCCTACCTGCTCAACACCCCCGCCCAGGTGGCCCTGTGGAAAAACAAGGATGGCAAGCTCAAGGATTATCTGCTGGTGTTGCCCAAAAAAGGGGTGGTGCGCTTGCTGGAATTGCTCTCCCATGTGGCCCTGAATGACGATCAACTCAAACAACAGGCCGAGATCAAGCTGGATGGTGCGGTGGCCTACACCATCTGGCGCATCGACCATACACCCCGGCAAACTCTCTATTTTGCCACCTTGAAAGATTATCTGCTGGTCTTTACCGATGCCACCCTCCTGGATATCAGCAAAGAGGAAAATCGGCAGGAGGCCATCCGCCAGTTTGTCACCCATATCGGTCCCAACCTGTTGGGGGCCAGTCTGCGCCTGCCCGAACTGGCTGGCCAGCACACCCTTGCCGTCTTGGGGGCCTACCTCTCCTTCGGCTACCAGCATTTTTTCCCGGCATTGGAGGCCGTCCGGTTTGACTTTGATGGCGCGGGCTGGAAAACCTCGATCTTTTCGACCGCACCGTTTACCCCGGCGGCGGCACTCTGGAAACGGTTGCCGACGGATCCGGCCCTGTGCCTGGCCCTGCCGGTGGATCGGTCGCGCCTGCTGGCCTATCTGCGCCAGTTTACCGACAGTCCCGCATTGCCGGAACTGCTGGACAATGTGCGTCCACCCGCCGCCCTGTGCTGGTACGGGGATTCCCAGTTGCACACCCCCATTGCCGTGCTGCCCATGGAAAAAAGCAGCGAATCCTGGTTCCCTCTGCTGGCGGGACTCTTTGCGCAAACCGTGGGTATCCAGGACGGCGGTGCTGCCCAAGCGGATCCGGCGTCCGGTGCGGGGACACCCTGCCCAGGCGGGCGGGTCTGGCGGCGTCAGGTCCGTTCGCCGCATGGTCTGCCGGAGCCTACGGCAGAGGCCACCGCCACGCACACCCCGCGTTCTTTTGCGGTCACCTTGGTCCGAGCCTCGGGGGAAAAAATCCGTTGCCAGCCCAGGCGGGATTTTTTATACCAGACATCCCAGACATAATTCATGGCGTTGGCCAGCCCTTCGCCATCATACCGCCCCGGCAGATGGACCCGGTGCAGGTTGGATTGTTTGCGCAAAAATTCCAGGGGATTGGGTATGCGATAGAGAAAAATATCCACCCCCGTATAACGGTCCAGAGCCTCCGCCGGTCCCTCCAGACGGATGACCGCATTCTCTCCCGGACTGAAACTGGTATCCGCCAGCAAAAAGAAGGTTTTGCCTGCCACGGGCTTGTATGCGCTGGGTTGGATGCCCAACAGGCCATTGTCGGCTTCCGCATGGGCGCGGGCCACCAGCGTCAGCGCGACAAGAAGGCAAAGGAATAGACACCCACAAAGTTGGGATTTTCCGGGTTTGGTTGCCATCGGCTATCCTTCCAGTTAAGCAAATTTTGCACAGAAACCGCCCGCAGACCGGGATCGCCGGGAGAGACTTCCCCCCGATGATAGGCGACGCCATCGCCGGTCCAGATCATCAGGTGCTGGTCATCCCCCTGATCAAAAAAAAGCAAATCGCCAAGGTTGGCCTGGAGAACATGGCGGGTGACAAACCGGGTATTCTCCTGCACCAGACCCAGGGCAGCCACATAAGAGTGGTACCCGCCATCCGGGGTGCGCCACCGGTTGCGCAAGGTTTCCTGTGGCGGTGTCAGCACCAACTCGGGCGGCAGCGGCCCATGGCCCATGCCGCTGCTTTTGCGCCATTGGGCATCGTGGATGCGCAGGGTTTCGTTGACGGCAAAACGGACCAGACTGGCGCAATCCCGGTTGACCCAGCGGGGAGAAGGCCCGCGTTGCAACACGTTGGCCACGATGCGGACAAACCAGGAGCGAAACAGGGCCGACTGCCGGGCATCGAGCGTGACCTCTTCGCCCGCCTGGCCCACCCCCACCAGACAACACCAGAGCAGAATGGTCAGGGACCGTGCCATGTCAAGGGCTCCCACCGACCGGACGCGCGGGGCGTGGCCAGCGTCTAGGCCGACAGGGCAGCCAGCTTGGCCAACAGGAGCGAAAACCGTGTTTCTACACAGCTGCGGGCCAACGGCGCGGTGGCCGTGGGCAACCTGTCCCGCACAGCCTTCTGCAGCACCCC
>JADFYM010000348.1 GCA_015233035.1 Magnetococcales bacterium | reverse complement strand
TCCATTGGCACCCCCAACAACCTGAAAATTCCATATAAGAGTTCCCGGACCGTTTCCCACCCCACCCGCGTTCAGTCCAACCAGGTTTTTGCGTCGGCAAGCGACGCAAAAAGCCTTAATTCGTTTGTCATACTCCTTGAGACTCTGGACTCTCTCTTCCCGTTCTTCTGGAGCCAGTTCCCCCGTGACGGCCATCACCTGCACGCCCTCCCGTTGAAACGCCGACTGGAGTTGTTCCGCCACATAATGGGCGGTGGCGATGTAGCGGCAAAAGACCACCGTCTGAAAGCCATCTGCCACCAGTTTTTTTAACTGCACCAGCAGTTCCGCCAGCTTGGGATCCTGACGCGCACCCTTCAATTGTTCGGCCCTTTGGACCAGTTTTGCCAGTTCCTGCCGGTCCTCTACGGTGCCAGCAGGAATGTTTTCATCCTGGC
The DNA here is from genome assembly GCA_015233035.1 of Magnetococcales bacterium. Lineage (GTDB taxonomy): Bacteria > Pseudomonadota > Magnetococcia > Magnetococcales > Magnetaquicoccaceae > Magnetaquicoccus. The sequence goes on along the minus strand of JADFYM010000348.1, from coordinate 3,165 downwards.
TCAAACCCTCTTCCGCATCGCCATCCAGTACGGTTTCTGCGGCCCGTTTTTCCAGGTTGGCGAGTTGGGTCTCTTCGGACTCTTCGCCAGCGGCTTTCATCCGAGTGCGCAACGCCAGGCTTGCTGCGGCGGGACTGCTGCTGATGCAACGGAGCAACGCCAAGGCCGCCCACCAACTCATGCGTTGTTTCAACAGGCTCAATCCTTCGGCCTGCTTGACCATTTGCCGGGCATAGTGCAAAACGTCATCAAACAGCTTTTTCCAGTCACCCGTCAAAAGGTAGGTGGTCTCTGCCGACTCCCGATCCGGGAAGACAGTAGAGTCCTGCCACTCCCGGATATCCGGTCGCCGCCGTTGCACAAAATGGCGGGCCAGATCCTCACGCAATCCCTTGCGGTCGGAGGGGCCGAAACCCTGGAGATCCTTGAATTCAGGCCGCAACAGGCCGAGCAGATTGTAAAACGCATCCTCGTCGCCGCTGTGGGGGGTGGCGGTGAGAAAGAGCATGTGCCGGTTTGGATCAGCCGCCAGCCCCTTCAACAACTGGTATCGCTGATGACGGGCATTGGCACCACTGCGGACCGAACTGTGTGCCTCTTCCACGATGACCAACTCTGGGCAGGCGCGCAGGAACTCATCCCGACGCCGATCCGCCTTGATATAATCCAGCGAGACAATGGTGAAAGGATAGACTTCGAAGATCGACTGGCCAGCCATCAGCCCCCGTTCCAACCGTCCGGCGGTGCCGGTGCGAACCACCTCCGCCTGGATGTTGAATTTGGAGAGCAGTTCCTGTTGCCATTGTTCACACAGATGCGGGGGGCAGATGACCGTCATCCGCTCCACCTCGCCCCGGTCCAGCAGTTCCCGCATGATCAAGCCCGCCTCGATGGTCTTGCCGATACCCACATCGTCGGCAATGAGCAGGCGTACTGTCGCCAAGCGCAGGGCCATGAGCAACGGCACCAACTGGTAGGCCCGTGGTTCCACACCGAGGTTGCCAAAGCTGCGGAATGGTCCCGCTCCGGCCCGCAACGTCAGGCGCAAGGAGTCCCGCAACAAGAGCGCGGCGGTTTGGGAACCCGCCTTGGCAGTATCCGGCAGCGCAAAGGTGGCCGACACCGGTTGGGTCGGTTCGAGGGGCAGAAAAAGGATGGTGGCATCTTCCTCACTGCCACCAAGAGGGCGCAGACGGAGAATCTGGTTCCGGCTTTCCGCCAGAACCACCCACTCCCGGCCCCTGGCCCGTACCAGACTGCCGGGCTGAAAGGTTTCGGCCATGCTCATGGCGTGTTCCCCTGCCCAAAGATAAAGCGATGCGCTTGAATCATGGCCCGCCATGCCGATTGTTCCTTGGGAAACCGCACGACGGTCAGACCGGCATCCTGAAGGTTTCTGGTAATCCGATCGTCCAATGTCCTCTGTGCGTTGCCTTCATGGTGCGGTCCATCGATATAAATGAGAGCCTGTTTGTCCGAATAACCAAAATCCGCCTGGGTGTTGAATGCCTGGAGCAGCGGTTGGGCGCGATCAGGCAGGTTGTAGCCATGGTCGCGCAAATAGAGCAGCCATGCCCGCTCCAGCGAAGAGACCGAGGCGTTCAGGAGGCTCTGCAAAATATCATCCAGGGACTGGCCAGATTGCCCTTTTTCCGTTTGGCAACGGGTCAGACGACAGAGCAGGTCCAGCACCTGGACATTTTTGCGGTCGATCAACGCATGTTCAGGCTGATTATAATAACTAAGCAGGCAACGATAGCAACCGGCTTCACAATCTTCGTTGGTGTCCATGAGATCGGCGTGATTGTGCCATTCCCCCGAGGTGGAACGAAAATGGAGGATTTCCATGGCTTGCCTTGCCACCTTGCGCACGGCCTCCGGGTCCGAAACCAGACGGGTCAAAACACCGGCTCCCCCCTCGGCAGACTCATAAAACAGGATGGCATTGCGGCGACCGCGTTCCGGCAGGGGTTCAGCCGCCAGTTCGCTCTCCTCCAGTTGGAAGGTTGCCTCGATGCCCCGCTTGAAGGCGTATTGCAAGGTGGCCATTGTGGCTTCGTCCAACAGCTCTTTGGATTGCAGGATCAGAATATTGCGGCGATCCTCCACATAGGGCGTGATGCGTTGGATGGATTTTCCCTGTTCCAGGGCATCGTCCACCTCCTCCGGGGCTTGGGCATCCTTGGACCAGATGCCACTGGCCACGTCAATGTTGAAGCCATAGATGGATTTTTCTTTTCTGCGCCGCCACCCCAGATTAATCCGCCACAGGGCGGCGGTCGGTCCATAGCGGACAGTCAGCAACTCGTCATCGCCTGCCGAAATCTTGAGCGAGGTAAAGCGGGGCAGGCCATTCTCCTCGGCATAGCGAAAGGTCGTGGCGGTTTCATAGCCCTGACGTTGCCGCTCCTCCTCGTCGGAGGTAATACGGTTGGCCCGCCGGGTGCTGACCTGCTCAATGCGGTACAGGTCGATCAGGTTACGCCCTCCCTCCAGGGGGTTGGCACAGTTGACGCACAATTCAAACTCTTTCTGGTCGCCAAAGTGCCCGTAACCACAGGCCGGGCAAAGCCGGGCAGTCTGGACCGGAAGGGTGGCCGAAGTGGAAACATTCTCCTCATCCTTGATACCGAGGATGGCCTTGCGCACGCGATAGGTGCTGCCTTCGTGGTAGATAATGGATTGTGGGCCAAACTCGGACAGCCCCAGGAAACGCGGGCGACTTAGGAAGGCATCTCGCCCGACCTTTTCCCGGCGACCTGGGATGAAGGCCATCAAAGGGAGACGAGGGAAATTGTAACCGGGCAGGAAACCCTGACTGGCCAGGAAACGATAGGTGTAAAAGTCGGAATTCATATTGGCCCTGGCGTCCAGCAACAGATCTTGCTGGATCCGGGCTTCATCATACCGTTGTTTGGCCTCCTTGCGGTCCTTTTCCGTAGCCGCTGCATTCATCTGGACGGCATGGCTTTTTTCCATTTGCCTGGCTGTGGCGCGATACAGGGAACGCCAGCGATCAAAAGTCTGATTGAATTGGCGAAACTAGGTATCCACTTCGGTTAAGCCCTATCCACTTCGATCAAGCGTCTTTGTCTTGTGAATCTTCCCTCTTGGGTTCGCAACAAGTGATCGATACGGTGCTGGTTTCGTGACTACAGCTTGCTG
>JADFYM010000347.1:2279-3602 GCA_015233035.1 Magnetococcales bacterium | reverse complement strand
TGAGCTTTTAATAAAACTGTTATATGTTTTTTGATCTGAGATTTTATCGATGTTGGCGCGCGCCAACACTGTTCCTTTTCTCTGCGACTCGGTTCGTGAGTGTCGGGCAGATTTGGGAGGTTTGGTTCTGGTGAGCAGGAAAATCGGTGGGTCAGTTCTTGTGAGCACAAGTGGGTCAATTCCTGTGAGCGTTGAGGTTCATCGCCTTTGTCCCGGTGATAACTGGCCAGTCGCATCAGGGCCAGATTCGGGAGTTTGCCATCCATCTGCGTCAGTCGAATGATCATCGGGTGCCTCTACTTTCGCTGCCACAGCCAGATATACTTGTTCCGTCCGGGTCTGCCTGATCTGGTATCCCGCCCGGAGTGGGAATAGCCGACGCGCCGCCATCCGTCGAACCGATACAGATTGCCCGAGTGCTGTGCTGCGTCCTGGTAGCTGATAGCGTACAGGTATTTGCCATCCAACGAGGGAAAGACAAATTCCCGCCACAGGCGTAATGCAACACGACAAAGGCCCGGTCTTGCAGCACATAGTCGAGACAACTCCACGGTATTGCCTCTGTCCAATGCCACTCCCTCCACGCCACCGACTCGCTCGCGGATGAGGGTGGATGTCGTCGTAACCGCCACGGGCTGTCCGTCATGGAACAGCCCGTAGTGCATGCCGCGCTGGTTCCCACGCAGCAACGGTCCCATCCGATGGTCCCAGGCGAGCAGGCAGGCATTGGCCATTACCAGATCTATTGGCTCGTAGGTGATGACCATGGGCACCTCCAACAATGCAAAACCCCGCATAGGCGGGGTTAATAATTTGAAAAAGACATTCAATATCATTCGTTTATACAAAAATAGCTGTTGCAATTACCATCCGGATTATGGCTTCATGTGTTCAACGCAGCACATAAACAACCAACCGGGAGCAACGACAATGACAAAAACCAAACTGAAAAACAGGCTCGCTCTTTCCGTCCGCTTTGCCCGCAAACCCAGGGATATGAGCGAGTTGCTCGCCTGGATCGCACCCGACGAGAACGGCAACCAGGATTCTCCGAAGCAAACTTTGGTTGACAGAGTTTTTAAACTTTCCAACGAAGAGTACGACGATTTTGCCAGCGACATGCTCAAATCACGCGACTGGATCAATGGGGGCGGATTCCTGCGAGCGACCGATGAGACGCACATTGCCATCGCCATCGAATCGGAAGGTCGCCAAACCCTTTACCTCGATCCTTCCGGACACAATTACGGACGGTATGTTGGGATCGCAGCATGAACGCGCAGCCGCCCCGGAAACGGGGCGGCAACACTTCACCATAGAAAC
>JADFYM010000347.1:0-2181 GCA_015233035.1 Magnetococcales bacterium | reverse complement strand
AGCAGCCCATCGTGGATCATCAGCATGATTTCCTGGGAATCCAAAAACATGTATCGTCTCCTTCAGACACTCAAAACTCCGCCGGGGCGGAGTCAGTGGGTTGGTCCGATTCTGCAAAACCTTCGTCGATTTCGGGGCCAAGTTCCTCATAGGCTGCTTCATACGTAATCTTTCCAGACTGGATTTTCTGGACGATCTCTCGGATGTACGGATCCACAATCATTCCTCCACAAAAAAAAAGAAAGCCCGCCGGAGCGGGTATCAAAAGACAGGCAATGGGACATCCCCTCTCAAAGGGCCAACAGGTCTGGTATCCGTGTAAGCGTCAGCACCGTCAGTCCTGTGCCGTTGGGTTGGGCATCCATCACTTGGTACGAAAGGCCATTCACTGTCACCTCATCACCGGGCATAGGGTCAAAGCCCAGATCCGACAGGCGCAGTTCCAAAGTGGTCTGCGGAACGACGGCCTCCATACCATTCAGCCCAGCCCCCATGAGGGTGAGGTTGACGCGCCGGTCGTCGAAAATTCCGGTGATGGCAATCGGCTGTTCCTCCAGTTCCGGACGATTGCGCAAGGACGGGGTGTAGCTCACCGGGACACCGAAGGTGGCAAAACAAGGCCGGTTCACCAGATTGATCAGCCGATCCAAACGGATCACACCACCACCCCGTTCAGACGCACGCTGACAGTGGCATCCCCAATGGCGGCCGCCTCCAGGGCACAGCCAATCAGGGTGTTGCCAGTAGCGGAGTTGGTGACGTTGCTGGTGGAGGTAATCCAATAGATCTTCGCTCCCTGGGTAATGGCGACGGCGGCCTTGGGCAGATCCACCACGCCCGTGAGGGCAATTTCCACAGCCGTGTTGATGGCGGCCGCAGAGATGGCCACCCCGAACAGGGCACCGACCATCAGTCCATCGCCGCTGTTCACGGCCGCAGGGGCAACCACAGTGACGATGGTGCCCGGTTGAGTCCAGTTCCTCATGATTTTTCCTCTCTATGTCAGGTAGATGAAAGATTATGCTCCGGGATTTTTGAAAAACCCGCGCCAATCGATGGCCTTGGCCCCAAAGTCCAGACGGGCCTTGACCTCCAGGCCATCCACGTCGAAACCGACGCGGTTTTCGATGTAGACCCCGTTTTGGCCTTCCAGATAGGCGTATTCAATGGTGTCAATCTGGCCGGGGTTGGCAGAGAGGTACCACGCCTTGTCACCATTGACGGCTGCATCCAGGCGCGGTTCGGCGACCACCGTCAGGGTGCGCAGGGACTGCGGCACCACATCGGTGGACTTGGCCGGGATCATGTTCATTGCCAAGAGCTGCTCGGCGGTCACCTCCAGGGCAGCCGGGACAATGATGTAGGCCGGACGGACATTGACGGTCGTCAGACCATCCACTCCCGTCTGGGTCGCCATGCTCTTGCGGGCCAACCCCAGGCTGGCGACCGAAATCACCGCACCGGTGCCTGCCAGGTTTTTGTGGGTGGCATGGAACAAGGCAACGCCATCCCCCATGTTCGGATTGGCAGTGATGATGCCCCATACCACGTCACTTTCCAGGTTGGCCGCCGCCACCCCGAACAATTGCGGGATGCGGGTAAAGGCGTTCAGGTCGTCATTGACCAGAACCTGCCGGGAAATGGCGATAATCTTGCCATACGTCTCCACCCGGTAGGACTCTTTCCCTTCACCCATCGGCCCACGCTTGTATTCGCCACCCTCGTTGACCTTGTCCAGAGCCGGGGCCTCGCCCAGTTGCACCCGGGTCATGGCCTTGAAGTCGTTGGCGGTCACCTGACGGCAAAAGGGCAGAAAGGTGCGCGGGGCAGCCTCGTAGGCGGTGCGCAGGGTTTTGTTGGCCACATTGGCCAGAATATTCGGGAAGTCCGACTCAGTGTGCATGGCACGGGAGGCCAGTTCATGCCGCGTCAGTCCCCTGGTGGTGTGAACACCACCACTTTCCACGAACGAATTAAGGCTTTTTGCGTCGCTTGCCGACGCAAAAACCTGGTTGGACTGAACGCGGGTGGGGTGGGAAACGGTCCGGGAACTCTTATACTCGATGTTCAAGTTTTTTCCCGCTTGACAGGTTTTTCGCCCGTCAAGCAGCTTTTTTGTAGTGCCTCAGGGATGGCGTCGGTTCTTGTCGTCCCAAATCCCTGCCGGCCATATGCTTCTCC
>JADFYM010000346.1 GCA_015233035.1 Magnetococcales bacterium | reverse complement strand
GGGAGTATAGCTCAGACAGGGATCAAGGGGGGAAAGCAAAGTAACCCATCGGCCAGCGAGACGATAGGAGTAGATGGAGGAGCCAGAGTTAAACCACAGCTACGGCGCAGCCGTTCAGTCCAACTGAGTGTCCGGCAGCGCAATTATATCCAGAAGGTCAACCGTTCCGCCGACTCCCTGCTGGGGATCATCAATGACATTCTGGATTTTTCCAAGATTGAGGCGGGCAAGCTGACCATGGAGGCGATTGATTTTCGCCTGGAGGATATTTTTGACAATCTGGCCAACCTGGTTGGTTTGAAGGCGGAAGAGAGAGGGCTGGAACTGCACTTTGACATCGATCCTGACCTCCCCACGACCCTGGTGGGTGATCCCCTGCGCCTGGGGCAGATTCTGGTCAATCTGGGCAACAATGCGGTCAAGTTTACCGACCGGGGGGACATTGTGGTGCGTGTCCGCCAGGAGGAGGTGGAAGGAGAGCGGATCAAACTGTATTTCAGTGTCCAGGACAGCGGTATCGGCATGACACCGGAGCAGCAGGGCAGGCTGTTTTCTTCATTCAGTCAGGCGGACAGTTCCACCACCCGCAAATTTGGCGGCACGGGTCTGGGGTTGGCGATCTCCAAAAAATTGTCGGAGATGATGGGCGGGACCATCGGGGTGGAAAGCGCGCCTGGCAAGGGCAGCACCTTCCATTTTACCGCCTGGCTGGGCTACAAACGTGTCCATTCCGATGAGCGATTGCGGGTGGCACGGGATGTCGCCGGTCTGCGGTTGCTGGTGGTGGATGACAATGGCACCGCCCGCGAAATTTTGGCCCATATGGCGCGTCATCTGGGTTTTCGGGTGGAGACCGCCAGCAGTGGTCAGGCCGCTTTGGCGTGTGTGGATGCAGCGACTGCGGCCCAGGATCCCGTGCAGGTCATCCTGATGGATTGGCAAATGCCCGTGATGGATGGCATCGCCACCGCCCAGGCCTTGCAACGGGATCCCAGGCGGGCACAGGTGCCCCGGGTGATCATGGTGACCGCCTATGGTCGGGAGGATGCCGCCCATGCGGCGGGGGATCTGGCGATCAAGGAAATTCTCACCAAGCCCGTTTCCAGCTCCTCCCTGTTGGATGCGGTCATGACGACGTTGGGGCGGGAGGTGATGGCCGGGCGGCGGGCGAATCAGCGACTGGGGGAGGAACAGGAGGCCATCCACCACTTGCGGGGAGCCCGGATATTGTTGGTGGAGGATAACGAAATCAATCAGGAGTTGGCTTTGGAGTTGCTGACCGGGGCCGGCATGGTCGCCGAAGTGGCCGGCAATGGCCAGGAAGCCCTGGAAAAACTGGCCGGGGGGCACTTTGACGGGGTTCTCATGGACGTGCAGATGCCGGTGATGGATGGCTATACCGCCACCCAGGAGATTCGCAAACGGGCGGCCTGGTCCACCCTGCCGGTGATCGCCATGACCGCCAATGCCATGGCCGGTGACCGGGAGAAGGCGGTTGCCGCCGGGATGAACGACCATATTGCCAAGCCGATCAATGTGCGGGAGATGTTTACCACCATGGCCCGCTGGATTGTGCCCGCCCAGGTGGCAAACGGTGACGCTTCCGCGTCCGTCTCCCCGGTGCAGGCGGTGGACGCCCTGGATGTACCTCTGTCTTTGCCGGGGATCGATGCCGTGGACGGGTTGGCGCGCTGCAACGGGAACCGCGCATTGTACCGCCGTTTGTTGGGCAAATTTCGTGACAATCAGGCGCATGTCCTGGAGCGCATCCAGGACCACTGGCAGCGGGGCGAAACGGAAGATGCGGTGCGTCAGGCCCATACGCTCCGGGGGGTGGCGGGCAGTATTGGCGCACGGGATTTGCAATGGGCGGCCCAGGAATTGGAATCCGCCTTGTTGTCGGGCAACGGTCCGCTGGACAAGGCCCTGTTGGATGGGGTGGCGGACCGCCTGGCCACGGTGTTGGCGGGAATCGACGCCCTGGCGGAGGTGATCCCGGAACCCTCTGCCCCGGTTGCCGCAGGGGACACCCATGGTGATCGGGAGACATTGCGTGCTACCCTGCAACGCTTGCGGGTGCTGTTGGAGGAGAGCGACACGGATGCCGTGGCAATGGTGGAAGCGATGCATCCTTTGCTGGCCGGACGACCGGACCTGCTGGCCAGTCTCAAAAAATTGCGCGTCCTGATCGGAGGATATGATTTTGATGCCGCCCTGGCAATCACCCAGGTGCTGGCGGATCAACTCGGACTGTCCATGATGGTTACTGATACTCAGAGTGCCCCATGATAAATTCCCTGCAAGACAAGGCCACGATTCTCGTGGTGGATGATACTCCGGAAAATATTGATGTTCTCAGTGGAGTTCTCCGTGCGGAGTACAAGGTCAAGGCCGCCTTGAGCGGGGAAAAGGCCTTGCGCATTGCCCAGTCGGATCCGCGCCCGGACATGATTTTGTTGGATGTGATGATGCCAGACATGGATGGGTATGAGGTGTGCCGTCGACTCAAGGCGAATCCGGCGACGGCCCAGATTCCCGTCATTTTTGTCACGGCCAAGATTGCGGTGGAAGACGAGAGGCGGGGCTTGGAACTGGGAGCTGTGGATTATATCACCAAGCCGATCTCGCCTCCCATCGTTGAAATTCGAGTGCGCACCCAACTGGCTTTGTATGATCAACGTCGGGAGTTGGAAAAAATGGTGCGTGTGCGCACCGAGGAGGTGTTGGCCACCCGTTTGGAAATTATTCGTCGCCTGGGTCGTGCGGCTGAGTTCAAGGATAATGAGACCGGGCTGCATGTCATCCGCATGAGTCATTATGCCAGACTGATGGCGGCATCGCTCAATATTTCCGACGCTTGGGCTGATCTGGTTTTCAATGCCGCGCCCATGCATGACATCGGCAAGATTGGCATCCCGGATCGGATTTTGCTCAAGCCTGGGCCATTGGATGAGGAGGAACGGCGGGTCATTCGCACCCATCCCCAGATGGGTGCGGAGATTATCGGCGATCACCAGGCAGAATTGTTGAAGCTGGCCAAAGAGATTGCTTTGACCCACCATGAAAAATGGGATGGCAGTGGTTATCCTTGCGGATTGAGGGGGGCGGAGATTCCCCTGGCCGGTCGGATAACGGCGATTGCCGATGTCTTTGATGCCTTGACCGCAGAGCGTCCATACAAAAAAGCATGGCCCGCAGCAAAGGCCACAGCCATCATCGACCAGGATGCCGGTACCCATTTTGACCCTGCCTTGATTCCTGTTTTTCATGAAATTTTGCCCGAAGCGTTGGAGATCATGGAACATTACACGGACAAGAAGGGGTAAACGAGTCCCGCGTCCGCCGCCGGCTGTCAGGGCGGGTTGGGGAGATGGCGAGTGGTTTTTTATATATGGGGTGCCAGGGCATGATGTATCAGATAAATTGGAGTCAGGAGTTTGTTGTAGGTATCGAAGAGTCCGATGTTCAGCATAAGGAATTGGTCAGAATCCTGAATCGGTGACTTCAAAGGCAAACACCTCGGCATATGCCTTTGGAACGGCATTTCAACAGCCAGAACCGCATCGAGAGTGGGCCTGAATGCTCGACTCACTATCAAAAGGCTGGTTTTGTCG
>JADFYM010000345.1 GCA_015233035.1 Magnetococcales bacterium | reverse complement strand
AGGGTATCCGGCAACTCAGACAGGAAATTCTGGCAAAAGCGGCGAACGGCGATCCTGCTGCCCTCTCTATTGTGGGAACCCAGGACTTCTTTGATCTGAATGAATGTCGGGATCTTTTGTTTCATGTCCAGGAGCATCGATTTACTCTGCCAATCATCGCCCGTTTTCTGGAAAAATCCGGCTTGCGATTCCTTGGCTTCAACCTGGACCGATCGGTGGTAACCAGGTTTCAAGCCTTGTACCCTCACTCCATGACCGACCTCTCCTGCTGGGATGCCTTTGAACAAAGTTATCCCATGACCTTTCTTGGCATGTATTCGTTTTGGGTCCAAAAAACGGATGTCCAACAGTCGTCTGTGCAACAATCATCAACGCGGCAGCACGCCTTTGCCCTTCATGCCGAGGGTAAGCCATCCGCAGCCCTGGCCATCGCCAATCAGATGATGGCAACAGCCGCACCAGACACGTCGCTGCTCAATCTGGCGGCTGCTTGTCATGCGCGTCTGGGGAACCCGGATCAGGCTGTCTCTTGTTGGCAGCAGGCTATTCGCATCAAGCCGGACTATGCTGAGGCCCACTCCAATCTGGGCAATCTCCTGAAAGAGCTGAAACGATTTAAGGAAGCTGAGGCGTCTTACCGGCAGGCACTGTGCGTCAAACCAGACTATGCCGAGGCCCTCTACAATCTGGGCGCACTCCTGAACGAGTTGAAACGATTCGAGGAGGCCGAAGCCTCTTACCGGCAGGCTCTGCGCGTCAAACCAGACTATGCCGAAGCACTCTGCAATCTGGGCAATCTCCTGGCAGAACAGGGCAATGCAGGGGAGGCTTTTCAAATAACGCGCCGTCTGGTGGCCTTGGATTCCAACAATGTCGAGCATTGGCGGTTGTGGACCACCTATTTTCGACAAGCCAGCTTGGCCATGGCCATCACAACCATGGACCAGGCATTGTGGGAAGAAATCGCCCACGCACTCTCCTTGTCGACGACTCCTGTGTACAATCTGCTGCATCCGGCCTATCTGGCCATGGAACGGCATGAGGTCTTTGCGGCCATCCTCGAGCAGGTGTGTGCTGACGACTGGCATGACCACCTGGACTACCCAGCCATGGCGGCCATTTTGTCCGGGCTGCCCCTCCTGACCCAACTCATGTCTGCCGGTCATACCTTAAATCCCGTCGAAGAAAAACTGTTCACCCGACTCCGGTCAGCCATGCTGGAGGTGGCGGGAGAATGGCACGCGGCAGAGCAACCCGAAAGGACGACTCCTGACTCTTTCTCCATCGCCCTGGCCCAACTTTGCTTCAATAATGACTATGTGTTTTCTGAAAGCAGTGCGGAAAGGAAGACCCTTGAGTCGTTACACCATGCTGTCACCCAGGCAATAGCACAGGGAGAACCTTTTCCTGTTCGACAAATTATCGTTCTGGCGGCTTATCGTCCTTTGTATCGCCTACCCTGGGCACCCCGGTTGATGGAACACACCTGGTCGGCGCCCATGCGTCTCTTGCTGGCAAGCCAGGTGACCAACCCACTGACGGAATTGGCATTGCAACAGCAAATTTCCTCTCTACAGCCCATCCAAAACAGCGTGTCCCAGCAAGTTCGAGACATGTACGAAGAAAGTCCCTACCCCCGTTGGAACAAAGCCTTGTTGACACATGCCCGGACCTTGGAACAGGTCCTGGCGGACGTGGGCATTGCGGTAAAGGATCTCATCTTGCCCCAAGCAGATCCGCCCCAGGTACTGGTGGCAGGATGCGGCACAGGGCAACAATCCGTGGAGGCTGGCAGAACATACCTGGGCGCACAGGTAACGGCCATCGATTTGAGTCTGGCCAGTTTGGCCTACGCCCTGCGCCAGACGCAGGCGATAGGATTGAAAAATATTCATTATTTGCAAGGAGACATCCTGGATGTGGAACATCTGGGCCAAAAATTTCATGTGATCGAGTGTGGTGGGGTATTGCACCATATGGAAGACCCCTGGCAGGGATGGCAGACACTATTAAAGGTACTGCTGCCGGGCGGATTGATGCGCATTGCCCTCTACAGCGATCTGGCCCGGCAACCTATGACCCAGATGCAAGAGCAGATTGCCCAACGCAACATTCCATCGTCGCCGGAGGGTATCCGGCAACTCAGACAGGAAATTCTGGCAAAAGCGGCGAACGGCGATCCTGCTGCCCTCTCTATTGTGGGAACCCAGGACTTCTTTGATCTGAATGAATGTCGGGATCTTTTGTTTCATGTCCAGGAGCATCGATTTACTCTGCCAATCATCGCCCGTTTTCTGGAAAAATCCGGCTTGCGATTCCTTGGCTTCAACCTGGACCGATCGGTGGTAACCAGGTTTCAAGCCTTGTACCCTCAATCCATGACCGACCTCTCCTGCTGGGATGCCTTTGAACAGAGTTATCCCAAGACATTTATTGGCATGTATTCGTTTTGGGTCCAAAAAACGGATGTCCAACAATCATCTACCCAGCACTCCCCTGCCCAACCAAGGGAGGGGGTTGGGGACAAAGTTTCCAACAATGGAATCGACCCGTCAAATCGGTTTTGTTGAGCCACCATGTATTCGGTTTGCCAGGCGCAGTTGCTGACTTGTTCTGGTGATTCATACATTGCCAAAGCCTATGCTCTGCTGTTGACATTGCCGGAGTTTGCCGGGGCGGTGGCGGTCTGAGACCAATTGGTCAAGACCGTCTTTCTGGTCACGGGTTTGGAGAAGAAGAACAGCATGTGTGTGATGCTGGCAGAATCACACAGTTTTTGCACAGGAGAGAAACAGGCCATCGCCCTCTTGGCACGCGGGCACCTTGAAAATGGCCGATGGGCGGCAGGAGAGCTTGCGATCAAGCAGTTCCATCGGCTACCATGCGGTTTGCACTGCAAGCTGATTAGCCCAGTATCACCGGAGGGAAAGTGCCGCATGTCCCGGAATCGAGTTGTCCACCATCGACAGGTCCATCAACGGCCAGTTCGACAGCCATCCGTCCAACCGTCACCGGTTCGGCAAGAGGTGCTTGCCGATGAAATCAACAGACTGGTCGGCCTGTTCAGCCATGGACGTTACCTGGAAGCCGAAAACCTGGCGCGGAGTATGACGGAACGATTCCCCGCGCACGGTTTTGGCTGGAAGGCTCTGGGCGCGATCCTCAAGCAGCAAGGACTGGGTGTCGAGGCATTGGCACCCATGCAAAAAGCGGCGGAATTGCTGCCAGGAGATGCTCAGGCCCACTCCAATCTGGGTGGGCTCCTGCAAGAACTGAAACGCTTCGAGGAGGCCGAGGCATCTTACCGACATGCCCTGCGCATCAAGCCGGACTTTGCCGAGGCCCACTATAATCTGGGTAATCTCCTGAAAGAGCTGAAACGCTTCGAGGAGGCCGAGGCATCTTGCCGACATGCCCTGCGCGTCAAGCCGGGCTTTGCCGAGGCCCACTCCAATCTGGGCAATCTCCTGAAAGAGCTGAAACGCTTCGAGGAAGCCGAAGCGTCTTACCAACATGCCCTGCGCGCCAAGCCGGACTATGCCGAAGCCCACTCCAATCTGGGCATACTCCTGCAAGAGTTGAAACGCTTCGAGGAAGCCGAGAAAGGTCAGGGGATAACTTTGTTCAAAG
>JADFYM010000344.1 GCA_015233035.1 Magnetococcales bacterium | reverse complement strand
AGGGAGTATAGCTCAGACAGGGATCAAGGGGGGAAAGCAAAGTAACCCATCGGCCAGCGAGACGATAGGAGTAGATGGAGGAGCCAGAGTTAAACCACAGCTACGGCGCAGCCGTTCAGTCCAACCCAAGTTTTGTGTCGGGAGGCCGGATTGACGATCTGGTCGACGAAGGACTCCTGCACCCGGAATGCCGGAACATCTTCCGCATCCAGAAGGAGCTTGGTTCCCTCGGCATCCCGATGAAGGTGCATAAACACCAGGAAGAGGCTATCCGCATTGCCCAACAGGGGGAGAATTATGTCTTGACGACCGGAACGGGTTCCGGCAAATCTCTCGCCTATTTCATCCCCATCGTTGACCACATCCTGCGTCAGAAAGCAGCAAAAAAACAGGTGGGTATTACGGCCATTGTGGTTTACCCGATGAATGCCCTCTGCAACAGCCAGATGGAGGAGTTGGAAAAGTTTCTCCGCATTGGTTATGCACCCAACCAAGAACCTATTACTTTCGCCCGTTATACAGGGCAGGAATCCGAGCAAGATCGTCAAAAAATCGCCGAATCCCCGCCTGACATCCTCCTGACCAACTATGTCATGCTCGAATTGATCATGACCCGTCACAATCCCCCCGATCAGGCTGTCATCAAACATGCCGCCGGGCTGCGTTTTCTGGTGCTTGATGAACTGCACACATATCGTGGTCGGCAGGGGGCCGATGTTGCCCTGCTGGTCAGACGGGTGCGGGAACGGCTGAATGCCAATCTCCTGTGCGTTGGAACCTCGGCCACCATGACCACCGAGGGAACCTCCGCAGATCGCAGTCGGGTGGTGGCGGAAGTGGCCAGCCGGTTGTTTGGTTCTGTGGTGAAGCCAGAAAATGTCGTGACCGAAACGTTGGAGCGGGTGACACCTGGTGAGATTATGCCCCAGGATTTGGCCCTGGCCATCTCAAATGGGGTACCGGATTCGCCTTCCTACGAGGCATTAAGCCGTCATCCGCTGGCCATTTGGGTGGAAACAAATCTGGGGCTGGAAAAAGCGGACGGGTTGCCCAATGGAAAGCTCATTCGCACCTCCCGACCAAAAACAGTGCTCCACGCGGCTGAACGACTTGCCAATGAAACAAATCTCCCCCTGGAGACCTGTGAAACATACCTGGCCCGCTTTCTCCTGCTCGCCTTTCATACCAAGAATGCCCAAGGACAGCCGCTGTTTGCATTCCGATTGCATCAATTTATTACCGGAGCAGGCAACCTATTTACCACCCTTGAGCCTGCAGGACGCCGCTATCTGACTGTTGATGGCCAGCAATTTCAGCCTGGAGAACGCAACAAGCTCCTCTTCAATAGCGTGTTTTGTCGGGAATGTGGTCAGGAATATTTGCCCGTTTGGGCCACCACCGAGAACCGACAAGTAACGGCTGTTGCACCGCGTGAGTTGTCCGAGCGCGCCAACGAAGAGGATGGCGTACAGTCCGGGTTTTTCATGCCTGACCCGGATGGCCTGTTTAACCCACAGGGCATGGAGGAGCATTTTCCTGAGGAATGGCTTGATTTCGAGAGTGGCGAAGCGCGTTTGAAGCCCTACTATCGCCGTTATCGTCCTCTCCCATTACGGATCAATACCAAGGGCGAATTCCAGACTGATGGAATGCCCGGTTGGTATATCCCAGGTTCCTTCCGTTTTTGCCTCCATCCCGAGTGCGGCGTGAGCTATGACGGCAGTGTACGCAGCGACCTGAGCAAACTCTCCTCCTTGAGCAGTGAGGGACGCAGTTCCGCAACAACCGTGCTCACCCTAATATCACTCAGATATTTGCTGTGTGAGGCGGAAGGGTTGGGAAAAGAGGCCAAAAAGCTGCTCGGGTTCAGCGATAATCGGCAGGATGCTTCATTACAGGCTGGACACTTCAACGATTTTATCCAGATTCTGCTCTTGCGGGGTGCCCTGCTGGCCGCCATCAAGAATGAACCGGACGGGGTGTTGCGGGATGATACCCTGACCCAACGAGTGGTGGACCATTTGCGTCTCGTGCCAGACGATTATTCTTCCAACCCGGAGGCCAAGGGGGCCAAGGCCCAGAGTACCCAGAAAACCCTGCGCGACGTGATTGGCTATCGGCTGTATCATGATCTGCGCCGGGGCTGGCGCATCACGAATCCCAACCTGGAACAACTGCGCCTGCTCAAAATCCGGTACCAGTCTCTCGCAGAGTGTGCCCGGGATCAAAACGAATGGTCCCTCTCGCATCCGCTGCTGGCCAACGCAGATCCAGAACTCCGGGAATCGCTGGTTCAGGAACTGCTTGATACCATGCGCCGTGGTTTGGCCATCAAGACCATCTACCTCGATACCCATTACCTGGAGCAGGTCCGCAACCGCAGTTTTTCAGATTTAAAGGAACCCTGGGGTTTGTCGGAGGACGAAATTCCGGTGGCTACATCCATCATGATTCCCCGCCCACGAGGAGGGCGGCAGCCCGACGGATATACCAAATCCCCAACGGCCAAATTTGACTTGCCAACCGTCCACATTTCCTATCGCTCCCGATTTGGTACCCGTCTGAAGAGTCAGGCGACATGGGGAGCCGGAAACCCCGATTATCCCAAAAAGTTTGATGACACTCTGTACAACACCTTGATCGACGATATGCTCCGGGTGCTGGAGGTGTATGGTCTCGTCGAGCCGGTTGAGATGAATCACGGCAATCGGGGATATCGCGTTGGGGCAACCGTATTGGAGTGGTCCTTGAACCAGAATCCAGCCGGAGCCTCGTCCACCAAAGGATTCAAGGAGACCGACAACGCCTTCTTCCGCACTCTCTACCAGAATGTTGCCCAACAGCTTCAGGATGAAGATCGTTTCCTGCACCAACTGGAGGCCAGGGAGCATACTGCCCAGGTGGACAGCACCACCCGCGAAGCGCGGGAAGAGGCATTCCGAGCCGCCAGGTTGCCCGTACTGTTTTGCTCACCCACCATGGAACTCGGTGTCGATATTTCGGCACTGAATACCGTTTTCATGCGCAACGCACCACCGACACCCGCCAACTATGCCCAACGCAGTGGGCGGGCCGGGCGCAGCGGGCAACCGGCCCTGGTCATCACCTACTGCGCGGCCCGTTCTCCCCATGATCAATATTTCTTTGCCGACCCGGCCCGCATGGTGGCTGGCAGTGTCAATCCCCCCATGATCGATTTGGCCAATGAAGAGTTGATCAGAAGCCACCTCCATGCGGTATGGCTGGCAGAGACCGGACAAAAGCTGGGCAGTTCGGTCAAGGAGTCTCTGGATCTGGAAAAACCGGATACGCTGCCAGTGAGGCAGGATCTGGCAACCTGTATGGACACGCATCCCGTGCATGAACGGGCTGCCAAACGCGCCATTGCCATATTGGCCATGGTCGAGAATGAGTTGACCCCTGACGTAGCCCCCTGGTATGGCCCGGAGTGGCAGGGCAACACCATCAACGCCTCATTTCGCCAAACTAGGTATCCACTTCGTTTAAGTGCTATCCACTTCACGGTAAATTTGTTCTCGGCCAGGGAAGCTACGAAACGGTAGCGCGACAGGTGTTTTGCGTCATACGGAGGTAGTCAAATACCAACCGCACACTCATAGTCAGTTGCCGCATCTTCTGAGCTA
>JADFYM010000343.1 GCA_015233035.1 Magnetococcales bacterium | reverse complement strand
CAGAAAAAGAGAGATCGCAGACTCAAGACCTTGTCCCATGGCCAGCCCTCCGAGAAAAATTAACGTGAGCAGGCAGCGTATCATGTCCTTGTGGACGGGTCACTGATTTTCACTTCTGTCCACTACACCCTGTCGGCCTATGCCTTCTGTCGCACCCGGCAGGACCGGCGGATCTGGGCCATCAAGGGTGTTGGTGGGATGGGGGTACCCATTTGGCCCCGGCGTTCCAGCCGCAACAACAAGGGCCGGGTGCCCCTCTTTGCCATCGGGGTGGATGCGGCAAAGGAGTCCATCTATTCCCGCCTGCGTCTGAAAGAGCCGGGACCGGGATATTGCCATTTTCCCCTGGATCGGGACGCCGAGTGGTTTCGCCAGTTGACGGCGGAGAAGGTCACCACCCGTTTCAACAAGGGCCGCCCCATCCGGGAGTGGATCAAAAAGTCGCATGACCGCAATGAGGCATTGGACTGCCGGGTGTATGCCATGGCGGCCTTGCACGGGCTGATGGCCATGGGCCTGCAGTTGAACAAGGAGGCCAACCGGCGTGAGCAGTATCCATTGAAAGAAGGGGTGACGCTTGCCGAGGTTGCTGTGCCTGTCGCACCAAAGATCATCATGCCGAAAAAGCCGAAGATTTTGGTGCCAGACAAGCCTCGCAAGTCGTCATGGTTGGGATCTACTCGCGACAGGTGGCTTGGGAGAAACTGATGGGCTTCACACAGACAGAATTGGACGCGCTGAAAGAGGCCTATGCAGCCGGTGCCCTGCGCATCGTCCATGAAGGGAAGACGGTCGAATACGGCTCCGAGTCGGATCTCCTGCGCCGCATTCGGATGATTGAAAATGAACTGGCCGCTGCGGCTGGCAAACCCCGCTCCACCCGCACCCGTTTGAGCTTTTCCAGAAGGTAAATTGCCATGGCGAGCTGGATTGATGGTCTGGTGAGTTTGTTCGCACCGGAGACGGCGATCCGTCGTGCCCGTGCCCGGTATGCGTTGCGGGCCCTGCGGCGTGGGTACGACGGGGCCAAAACCGGGCGGTTGACCAGCGGCTGGACCACCGCTGGGACCGATGCCAATGCCGAAATTGCCATGGCCTATGTCCGGTTGCGAGACCGGGCCAGAGACCTCGTGCGCAATAATCCGTATGCGGCCAAGGCCGTGATGACGCACGCCTCCAGCATGATCGGGGCAGGCATCCGGCCTCGCCCCAAGGCGGCAACCCAAGAGTTGGATGATCAAGTCACCGATTTGTGGGATGCGTTCACGGAAAATTGTGATGCTGATGGTCGCACGACCTTCTACGGCATCCAGACCCTCATGGCCCGCAGCATGGTGGAGAGCGGGGAATGTCTCCTCCAGATGGTGAACCGGCCATCGTCGTTCGGTCTGCGGGTGCCGCTGCAATTGCGGGTGCTGGAGTGTGACCATCTGGACAGTACCTGTGACCGGGAATTGCCGGGGGGTGGCTTCGTCCAGCAGGGGATTGAGTTTGATGCCTTCGGGACACGGGTGGCCTATCAGATCTTCCCGCGTCACCCAGGGTCCACCCGACCGGGGATGAACTTGAAGAGCATCCGCGTTCCTGCCTCGGATGTGCTGCATCTGTACGACCGTCTGCGCCCCGGCCAGAACCGGGGTGTCACCTGGTTCGCTCCGGCCCTGCTGCGCATGCGGGACATGGATGATTATGACGTATCCGAGTTGGTGCGCAAAAAAATGGAGGCCTGTTTTGTCGGCTTTGTGACCAACGCGGAGCCGCCACCAGATACTGGAGGTGATGATGAGGAACAGGGCAAGAAAATTGAGGATCTGGTTCCTGGCATGTTGGAGTATTTACCACCTGGGCGTGACGTGCGCTTTGCCCAACCGGCCCCCACATCCGGGTATGCCGAATATGCCCAACTGCACAACCATGCGGTGGCGGCAGGTCTGGGGCTGACCTATGAACTGCTGACGGGCGACCTCTCCAGGGTCAACTATTCCTCCATCCGGGCTGGGCTGATCGAGTTCCGTCGCCGGGTGGATGCCACGCAGCGGCATGTATTGATTCCGCAACTGTGCCAGCCGATCTGGAACCGCTTCCTGGCCACGGTCCAGGCCGCCGGGTTGTTTGGCAATATCCCCATCCGGTTGCAGTGGACCCCACCCCGGTTCGAGGCGGTGGATCCGCAAAAGGACATCATGGCGGAAATTCTCTCGGTCCGGGCCGGGTTGATGTCGCCCCAGACAGCCATCTCCCGCCAGGGGTATGACCCCGATGTCGTGATGGCTGAATTCAACGAGATGTACCAGATTTGGGATCTGTACAAGATTATCGTGGACATAGACGCCCGCAAAACAACACGAAATGGGCAACTGAAGCCAATGGAGACCGCCAATGTCACAACCGCCGAGTAAACAAGTCGACCTGCCGATGCAGATCCGGGCTGCCAACTTTGTCCCAGGGACCGTGGATGCTGCGGCGCGCACCGCAGAGTTGGTCTGGTCCACAGGGGCCTCGGTGCGCAGAACAGACTGGATGACTGGCAAGCAATACGACGAAATCCTCGCCATGGACTCCGCCAGCGTGGATTTGTCCCGCCTGAACAGCGGGGCACCCCTGCTGAACAGCCATGACGCCTCCTCCCTGGGCAGCATCCTCGGCGTGGTGGAAAAGGCGTGGCTCGCTTCGGGCGGGCTGGGCGGTGGGGCCCAGGGTCGGGCCGTGGTGCGCTTTTCCAGCCGGGAGGATGTCGCCCCGATCTTCAACGACGTGCAGGAGGGGATCCTGCGCAATGTCTCGGTGGGCTACATGGTGCGCAAATACGAGGTCACCGAGGAGGCCGGGCAGGTGCCGCAATGGCGGGCGGTGGACTGGATGCCCATGGAGTTGTCCGCCGTCCCGATTGGTGCCGACCCGGGTGCCGGATTCCGTTCAAAAGAGACTGCCAAACACCCCTGTCAATTGATTCAAACCAGAGGAGCCAACATGCCTGATCAACCGCAAACCCATACCGAAGCAGCGACAGAACCGGTCGCCGCTGTCGCCACCCGAGCGATGCCGCCCAAAGGAGCCGAAATGCCCGACCAAGCCAAACCCCCGGAGGAGACAGCGACAAAACCTGTCGAGACCCGATCCGCCACCGCAGAAAAACCCGCTGATGCACCCGCGTCAGCCAGATCCATTACCACCGAGGATGTCGAAACCATGGCCCGACAGGCCGTTGCCGCCGAACGGAAACGGACGATGGACATCTACGATGCCCAGGAGAAGCTGAAAGTGGACCGTTCCTTTGCCGACCGCTTGGTGAGAGAGGGCGTCGGCCTGGACGATGCCCGCCGCAGTCTCATCGATGAGTCTGCTCGCCGTTCCAGCAGTGTCGGTGAGATCCGCAACCACGTGGTACTGGGCGGTCAGGATGAACGGACCACCCGCAACGCGGCAGTGGAAAATGCCTTGTTGCACCGTTTCGAACCGACTGCGCACAAGCTCTCTGATGCCGCCCGTGAGTGGCGGGGGATGACTCTGTTGGAGATGGCCAGGGTGTTGGACTGAACGGCTGCGCCGTAGCTGTGGTTTAACTCTGGCTCCTCCATCTACTCCTATCGTCTCGCTGGCCGATGGGTTACTTTGCTTTCCCCCCTTGATCCCTGTCTGAGCTATACTCCCTC
>JADFYM010000342.1:1598-3667 GCA_015233035.1 Magnetococcales bacterium | reverse complement strand
GAGGGAGTATAGCTCAGACAGGGATCAAGGGGGGAAAGCAAAGTAACCCATCGGCCAGCGAGACGATAGGAGTAGATGGAGGAGCCAGAGTTAAACCACAGCTACGGCGCAGCCGTTCAGTCCAACATTGATGTTAATTCCACGGGTGCCACAGCGGTCTATGCGGATGTATCCACTTTTGCTGCTCCCGGTGCTGACCCCGCGACAACAACGATTAACCCATCGGTATTGGATGGATTAGGAACCAATGTTGCTTTGCAGGCAAAGAACAATATTGTTTTTACCAGTCCCCTCACCCTGACGAGCAGTGGTAAAAGCCTGACGGCCCGGGCAGGTAACAACATTATCGTTAATGCTGCAATCAGCACCACGGGTGGAGACATTAATCTGACTGCCAACGATCCCGGGGGCATTCCATCCGGCACTGGGTCTATTGTGATCAATGCCCCATTGAATACCGCCAATGCCGGGGTTTCTGGGGGTAATATTGCCCTCACTGTGTCGGGTGGTACCGGTAATATCCAGCTTGGCAACAATCTTTCCACTCTGGATGGCACGATTGCCCTTACGGCTCCCATAGCGGTGACCAACGATGTGACCTTGAGTTCCGGTCTCGGCCAGATCAATCTGGGTAACGTCACCATGACGGATGCAAAGACCTTGACGGTGGGAACGGGGGCGGCGACCCCGATTTTGCTGGCGGCGGTGGACAATACCACCACGGCCAACAGTTCAAATTTGACCATCAACACCACTGATGCGGTGACGGTGAGTGGTACGGTTGGTGGTACCAACGCACTGAATACTCTGACTATTACTGCGTCATCCTCAACCGGTTTCGGCGTGGTCAGGACTGGTAAGCTGGTGCTGACGGATGCTTTGGGGAGCGTTGCTTTTACGTCAATTGCGGGATCCGGTGGTGTCCCCTATGTGCCCGGTGCCTCAATAACGGTAGGTAGTGGCGGCGGGGATATTACTATAGGTGCCACAGAGGCAAGCCAGATTTCTGGCATCCTGGGTGCGGGTACCAGCGTCGGTCTGAATGCGGCGACAGCCATCAATATTAACAGCACGATTGATGTCTCTGGTGTGCTGGGAGCATCCAATAAAAGTCTTAGTTTTGCCGCACATAACCTCAACATTGGGATTGGTGTTAATGTAGGGACAAATGATGGTACCCTTACTTTTACGGGTGATGTCAATTTCTTGGCGGGGGCGACACCCTCTTTTGCGACAAATGGCGGTATCTTGTCTATCATTGGCAAAACCATCCTGGGAGGTGATTTGACAATAACCGCCGGCAGTGGTGACGTGACTTTTTCCGACACGGTGGATGGCGGGTATGCTTTGATTGTGAATTCGACGGGGGCGACGGTATTCAATGCTGCCGTGGGCGGAGGCGTGGGCACGGCTCTGACCAGCCTGACCACCAACGCGGGTGGGTCTGTGTCATTGAAAAGTGTGACCACCACGGGTGCGCAGACTTACCACGATGACACGGCGACGTTGAATGGTACCTATACCACGACGGCCAATGGTGCCTTTGTGGTGGATGGCAATACCACGCTGGCGGGTCCGGTGACGGTGTCCACCGGCAGCGGTGGCGTGACCTTTACCGGCACGGTGGATGGGACGCAAACCCTGCTCGTCAATTCGACGGGGGCGACGGTATTCAATGCTGCCGTGGGCGGAGGCGTGGGCACGGCTCTGACCAGCCTGACCACCAACGCGGGTGGGTCTGTGTCATTGAAAAGCGTGACCACCAGCGGGGTGCAGAGTTATGGTGAAGATGCGACGCTGAACGGGATTTATACCACGACAGACAATGCCTTTGGGGTGGCGGGCAATACCACGCTGGCGGGTCCGGTGACGGTGTCCACCGGCAGCGGTGGCGTGACCTTTACCGGCACGGTGGATGGGGCACAAACTCTGCTCGTCAATTCGACGGGGGCGACGGTATTCAATGCTGCCGTGGGCGGAGGCGTGGGCACGGCTCTGACCAGCCTGACCACCAACGCGGGTGGGTCGTTGGGCATGGAAAGCATCGTGGTGCGACCTGTGGTGCGGTC
>JADFYM010000342.1:0-1588 GCA_015233035.1 Magnetococcales bacterium | reverse complement strand
TGACCACCACGGGTGCGCAGACTTACCGTGATGACACGGCGACGTTGAATGGTAGCTATACCACAACCGATGGCGGTGCAAACGGGACATTTGGTGTGACCGGCGACACCACTCTGGCTGGTGCCGTGACGGTAACCACTGGCAGCGGTGGAGTAACCTTTACCGGCATGGTGAATGGCGGGCAAACGCTTCAATTAACCTCTGGCAATGTGACATTCACAGGCGCGGTGGGTAGTGGAACACCCCTTGGGGCCATCAACATTGTCAGTGCTCATGATGTCACAGAATCAGCGGGTATCACCGCCGCCTCCCTGACACAACAAACGGGCAGCGGCACAACGACGTTGACTGGAGCGGTAAACACCAATGCGGTTGATGGTATTGTGTTGACGGGAACCAACTTGCTGGTAAAATCCGCCATGACTACCACCCATGGTGGCTCCGTCACCATCAACGAGTCGGGTACAGCAACATGGGCACCGGGCGGGGGCAGTCAATCCGTTATAACAACCGATGGCGGAAAAGTTACACTAAAGTCTACAATGACTCTGAGTAATAACAGCATCACAATTGCTACAAACGGTGGAGACATTAACTTTAGCAAGATTATTGCCCAGAATCACAGTGTCCAAGGAGATGTTAAACTTTTGGCCGGGGTTCCTGCTCATGGCGCATCGCCTCTGATCAACGACATAGCAGGATTAAGGCAAACATACCCTCAGATTAGTGGCGGCGGCAAAATAAATGGCTACCTGGATGTCTGGAATGCCATTTTGACTGGGTCAGGCGGGAAGTTGACGGGCAGTATTTACAGAACCCTGGGTGAGTTCAAATATTTGGATATGTCACACCAGGCAGCGGCAGAAACCATCTATGCCTCCCCGGTCCCATTCGGGGTCATTACCTTGAATGGCTTTCCGATACCGGGGTATGGCAAACCGACGACAAAACCGGGAGATTATGATAATGCTACCCGTGGTTTCGATGTCTTCATTCCGAACAGAACATCTGCATCGGATTGGGTGTTGGATACTTCGGAACATCCTGTGATTTATAAGGCTATGGAAGACTGGAAGGAGAGAACCCGTCTAAAATGGGAAGATAGATATAAACATTCTCAACACTTTGAAGAAACCAGAAATTTTTTTAAAGGGATATTTGACAAAGGAATGGAGAGGACAAATCAACATGTCATAACTATCGGTGCTGGAGAATACGAGACTAATGACAAAAGAAGAAAGTACTGGAAAAGTATAGGAAAAACACCGGAGAAAGGCGTTGGTGCTATATTGGATCAGGCTGGTACTTTACAGTACAATATTGTGCCGATGATATTAAATAAGAATGAACTGGACGAGACCGACTGTAGAGAAAAATCTGGCAAATGTATTCCAGATTGGTCGCATATTATGAGCGCGCTGGAAGGCTTCTCAGATGCTGTTGGAACCAGGACAGACAAACACCTGAATCGGTGACTTCGTTGCGGGGAAATGATCGTCAACCATTTGAATTTGCACATTAATATGATACAATTTGAACTGTTTTTCAACTCACCTGGAGAGTAAAATGAAACAGTTCATTATTGAGC
>JADFYM010000341.1 GCA_015233035.1 Magnetococcales bacterium | reverse complement strand
CCATTGGCACCCCCAACAACCTGAAAATTCCATATAAGAGTTCCCGGACCGTTTCCCACCCCACCCGCGTTCAGTCCAACCAGGTTTTTGCGTCGGCAAGCGACGCAAAAAGCCTTAATTCGTTCAACGACCACGGTGGCCTTGTGTCGAGAGTCCCCACCCCCAACAAAGTCCACTTTGCTGGGCTTGATCAATGCAGTCCAATTCCTGTACATCCTACCCCCATCCAGGCATCGCTACTCGTCCCGATCACCAGAACACGTCCAGTTGAACATGTCATCGGTTATGTACTCGTACATCCCATGCTGAACCAACCAGATCGGATCGGCGTTCTGCCTGATAAACGTGTCCTCATCCATGCCATCAATGGTCACCGGGCGTCTGACCCGCTTCTGCTTACCGTTGATGAAAACGGTCATGAATTTCCGCCGCCGCCGTCTCCTCGCAGCTTTTTCCTGAGGCGTTTGTTTGCGCTTCACCTGCTTTCCCCCATGGCCAGTGGCCGTCTATTCAGTGGTCCACCCGCTCCCTCAGTACCGCACCCGGTTTGAAGAACATGACCCGCTTGGACTCCACTGGTACGGCCACCCCGGTTTTTGGGTTCCGACCCGTGCGCGCATTGCGTTTTTTGAGACCAAAACTGCCGAAACCCCGCAATTCAGCACGGCGGCCACCCTCCAACGAATGGGTGATGGTGTCGAACACGGCATTGACGGCGGCAATCGCCTTGTTGCGGGGCAAATTGAACTGCTGGGCAATCAGGCGAACCAATTCCGATTTTGTCATAGCAACCCTCCCGTTTTGGTGTCCTATCGTCTGTCCTTCCGGCGGGCGAGATTCCCATTTGTGGGTTGTCGTATCCGACCAATCATCAGCGGCCCATCAGAACAGAGCACATTCGTGGAGTCGGACAGAGACTTCTTGCCCATCTGCTGGTTGCAGTGCTGCATGAAAAGGTTGATTTCCTCCCGGCTGTTCATGTCAAGACCTGCCTCTTTTGCGGTCTCCACTATGGCTTTGGCTGGCCCCCACATATCAGGGTTGGCAGCGTTTTCAACGATCGTAGGCCCCAACTGTTCTACCCTGCGAGCCAACAATCCGGCTGAAAGCAGGATGCCTGTTTCCTCCAGGAACCTGAAAAATGCAGACAGAACGGGGACAACCGACTCAAAGTATTCTGGACCAGACGCAATCTCGCGTGGCAGGCTCTCCGTGCAACAGACCTCCATGCTCGCCATGTTCCATTTCTTGGGAGCGAGGCCGTGATCGATGTACATGAACTCGGCGAAGTGCATGACGATGAATTCCGCCTCGTCCATCTCCGACTCGGTGAGCGACATGAAATGGTCGGAACAGGCAAACGCCCCGTACCAGCCGAAGACCTTCCTCCAAATCTTGTCCTGCTTCTTGTCGGAGTATTTTCCAGGCATGCACATCTCCATCAACCAGTCCATCAGCCACGCCCACTCGTATTGGCGCAATCTACCAGAGGGAACCACACGCTGTAAAAGGGGAAAAGGAACAGATTGACGATTGTCGACTGACAAGTGTGCTACGCCTGACTGCCTGAATGGGTACCGGTAACAAACACCAGCAACTGGCACCGGTAACGGACACATTGTCGCCGATTTAATTGAATTTGTAGTTGCTCTCAACCTGGCAAGACACCCCACTCCCATAGTTGGACGCCTGATTGCCAGAAGGCAAGGAGAGCATGAGTTCCCAGTCCGTCTTGGCAACGGCATCAGACAACAATCTGCTCAAGGCGAGCAGATGTCTGGATTCCATGACCATCTCGATGCCGTTGCTCTGCTGAGGATTCAAACCCACAAGGTACCTTCCGTCAGGAATCGGATCAAGACGCGCTCGGGTCACCAGAACAGGGAGAGGCCCCAAAGGCGTTTCCTTGGCATTTGCTGTCAATGGGTTGGTGGTGGGTTGTGAGGGTGTTTGTTGCTGCATGGCATCATGCATGGGTGCTTTGGAAATTGGATCAACGTGAGCATCGGTCACCAACTTGGCAGTGACTTCAATGGCATTGCGCAAGCCCGGCCAAAGCAGTTTTACAAAACGCCTTGTCAACCAAAAGTGCATTTCATGAGTACTGGTACTGATGCACAGTTGTAGGCGATCTTCTTCCGGTGAAAATCCTACATGTATCTGGTGTAGGGGTTGGCTCATAGCCGTTTACTGGTAATCATGGTGTCCCTTTCCGTTGAGCCTCGCCTGAGCCGTCACAACAACAGGGAGATTATCTTGCATCGGCTACCGATTGCAAGATCCATCCGAAAAAAAAACGGCAGGTCGGGTGCCATGCGCCAAGCATGTACAAGATGGTATCTGCCAGGAGGAGGGGAGTGCCGCAACCGTTGACCGGAGGACCGCATTTCGACGATGGGTACGACCGACCCAGCTTTGAACCGAAGGGGGGTCGAACTCAACCGATTTTGGCGAGACTTGCAAGTGTATGAATTCAATGCGAGAAGTCGGGCAAAATGGCCTCGGGAGTCGGATTGCCAAAAGTCCTCCGGCACAGATACAGAGAGAGGGTTTTGGCCAGATTTTGGCTAGAAGGGAGGGGTGGTCGACCTCAGAGGAGGAGGGTTCCGGTTTTGGCAGTCTCCGTAACCATTGGAATTGTTGGTGAATTTCCCATAAAAAAGGCCGCCTGGATGGGCGGCCTTGGTACAGATAGCGTTCTCGGATTTTAAATTGGTGGACCGAAACGACCCTGAAACGTGAATTCTCCGTTTTTGCTGCACCGCAAAACGGAGAGTTCCCTGTTTTTTTACGGTTACCGAGCGAGACCAAAAAACGCGCAACATATTGAAAAACATATCAAAAAAATTTCAGTTTAAAAAGCTGTCTGCCTGTGTTTTTGCGATTTTTGCAAAATCGGTGTCGGCCAGCTTGGCTCACACACGGCATGAAACAGGACCAAGCTGAGGTCGGCGGAGGAGGAAACGCACATCTCCGTCACATTTGGCGATGGGCGGTACGGTCAGGGGTTCGATCCCTTACCAAGAAATGTTTCGAACAACTCTCAGCCGACCTCGCACAATACGCAGACGAGGAGGGAAGCGAAACGCCTCTTTCCCCTCCCACAGATCGAGCTGACTCGATCACGAAGTGAAAACATCTTCCAGAGATTTGGCGAACACGAAGTTTTCACTCCACATTTCAATAATTTCCAAATTTGCAGAGTTGACCTTGACGGTCGCCCAGTCCGGTATTTTTTCAAATTTACGACGGAGCTGTCTGGTAAGCATGGCAGCGGCCTCTTCCTGGCGGCCTTTCAACTCGCCGATCTGGATACCTTCCTGGCGGCCTTTCATCTCCCATTCAGGCTTTCCTCTGGCGATAATATCCTGCGCAAATTGGGACATCATGGCATTTTCCTCTTCTGGATGTATGGCACGGACAATCTCCCGTACAATCGGCTCAGCATAACTATTATAAGTTTCAACAATATACCGCATAATAATATAGAAATCTTCACCTGCTTCGGTCAGCACTCGGATCAGATATTTTTTTATCCACAACTGCATGAGGTACCGGTAGCAGCCGCCCTGGTTGAGATTCGGCGCATGTTGCGTCATCATACGTCGGGCATCGGGCATTGAGGTTGCTGAAATTGGTGACTTGTGCGGGTGGACCTGATATGCTCAT
>JADFYM010000340.1 GCA_015233035.1 Magnetococcales bacterium | reverse complement strand
CTTGTGTGAGCGGCGTTTGCTCGTTGCTCGTAATGTCTGGGATCTTCTTGAAATTGTTCATGGGACACAGGTTAACAAATTCTAGACGCCATCACCAGGGATTACCTGCCATTATGGAGTAGTTGCAGTTTTTGGCTGATCACCCACACCAACATGCCGATGTATTTTGATCATGCGCTCCATCCGGGATGGTTGCAAAAAGGGATGTTGTGTATGTGCATGGCCGGTATCCGGCACCACCCGTGCCTGGCCTCCCATCACGAGTGGATCGGCGAAGAGATACGCAAGGTGTACACGAAATATCAATTTTCACCCAACAATGCCGATGATGACGCCGCCACGGTTCTGTTGCCCCTGCTGGGAGGGCATACAACCTCTGCCCCGCAGCGGGAGCGTTTTATCGACACGCTTTTTCGTCTGGATCGAGCCGCCCCGGTGGCTGAATTGGTCCAATTCATCCAGGGTACGCCGCATGATCCCTACGAGATGGTCGCTGCCGTCACCCAACTGCTGGCCAAGGCGCGCCTGCGTACCGCCTATATGCTGGCCATGCTGCTCACCAACCGGGGATACCGGCATGTGGTCATCTCCTTCGCGCTCAGCATCGGCGGACTGGTCTACCAGAATCCAGCGGAGTCGGCCCAGGGGCTGGTCCATTTGCAGCCGTTGGTGGACGCCTTGTCTGACGAGCAGTTGGCAACGTTCCACCAGCAGATCGTCATGCCAACCATCACCCCCTGGTTGGCTACGGCCAGCGCACAGGCGGACGACCATGACCTGCAACAGATTCTCATGATTGTGTACGCCACCGTACCTTCGCTCCGGCCCTGGTTTGACCAGGATCGCGCAAGACCCGATGAGCCGGCGGAGAGAGGCCGTCAGCGACAACGCGCACAGGCCCATCGGGTTGTGCAGGAATGGCAAAAAAGATAGTGGGGCGACGGGATGGGTTGCGGGATATCCCTGGTACCAAACAGGCATCTTCCATAGAATGCCACCTGGAGGCGAGGGAAACATGCGGCAACGCGCCCTCGCTTCCGGTCATGCGGTTTTCCTGTTCCCACCCTGTCCGAAAGGGAGTTTGCCGTCCCGTGTTTGAGAAAAAAAACAGGTTTCCAACCCTTCTCCTGCTCGTTGTCCTGCTGCTGGCCACCGAGGGTTGGGGAGCCGCGTTGTCGTTGTCGGCACCATTGGCCATGGGCACCGCAGTCTGGTTGCAGGTGGTCGATGTACCGCCCGGTGCCCGTCTGACCGGCACCCTCAATGGCGTTGCCTTTCCCTTTACAACAGGCCACCGTGCCTTGCTGTCCCTGGACATGGAAGCCAAGCCGGGTACCGCGCTGTTGCGGGTGGCGGTGGAGCCGCCCCAGGGCAAACCCGAAATCTTGACCCAGGATTGCCTGGTGACGCAACGTGTCTATCAGGAGGAGCCGATCACGCTCGCCAAGGAGAAGGTGGATCTGGCCCCGGAGGTGTTGACACGCGCGGCACAAGAGACGGCGGCCATTGCGGCCACCTACCAGAGACGGGGTGGTCGGGTCGGATATGCCGACGGGTTTCAGCAACCGGTGCAGGGGCGATTTTCAGGGGTGTTTGGCAGTCGGCGTATTCTCAATGGCCAGCCGCGCAAACCACACAATGGGGTGGATATTGCCGCGCCCCAGGGCACACCCGTGGTGGCCATGGCCTCCGGCACGGTGGCACTGGTCGGGCGGGACTATTTTTTTACCGGCAACACCCTGGCCTTGGACCATGGGGATGGGATCATTTCCCTGTATGCCCATCTGGAAAGCGTGGCGGTGCAACCGGGAGAGTGGGTGACAGGCGGTACCGTCATCGGCACGGTCGGCATGACCGGTCGGGCCACAGGACCGCATTTGCATTGGGGTGTGCTGGTGCGCAACGATCGGGTGGATCCGGTGTTGTTGCCGGGCATTCGTGCGGAAGGGCCTTGAGCATCCTTTCCCCCCTGGTGCACAACCGGTTCAATACACACGCAAAAGATGGTAGTACCGCTGCATGAAGATGCGCACACCATCGGCGTAAAGCCAGGGGTGTTCCTGGATATCCATCATCAACTCGCGTTTGCTGATGGTGCGTTCTGCCTGGGCCTCGCCATCCATGAACACGAAGGGACCATCGAACACCCCCACATAGGTGGCGACATGGTGGCGTTTGAGCCAGGGTTCACCCTGGCGCACACGGCTTATCCCGCCTTGCCATGGGTCCAGGTCGATCAGATGAATCAGGGCCTGGGTCTGGAAATCCAGGGATCCCGAGAGAAGGTGCTGGCGAAACTGAAAAGCGTCTGCGGCCAGGATCACCTCCTGGATCCCCACCTCTTCGGTCATCTCCTTGCGCATGTTGGCGTCGAAGGCCGCGCGGGGCAGGGTGGAGTCCGCCCACACCACATGACCGCCCACGGCCTTGTCCCACATAAACGGATTTTCCGGCTTGTCGCCCCGCTGCACCAGGCGGATGGCTCCCGTGCTGTTCATCAGGATGAGGTGAACCACCGGCACGGCCATGGGCGCGTCGCCGTGGCGGCGGGAATGATCGCGAATCTCTGCCAGCAAGGCAGTGCGTTCAGCGGTCTTGACATAACGACCACCACAGTCCGTGGCGTGGAGATATTCTTCATTGCCCATGGTTATCCGTATCGCGTCCAAGAAGGTCAAGACGGCGCAGAAGCGTTGTTTTTAATTTTTTCCATCATTTTCTCCAAGGCCCACACACTGCCCGAGACAATACTGACGACAGCGGCAATTTTGGCCAGTACAGGAGTCGCCACCGTGGCTGCCACGGCAATGGGATTGCCGAAGCCGATTTTGGCCAAGACCCAGGATACGCCCGTGGGCGTGGCAAGAGAGGACAGGCTGGCCATGACGCCGGACATGATGGAGACGGGTTCTATTATGTTTGAAAATTTAACCATTTACGTACTCCTCGGTACTGATGGGTGCGCCAGATTGATAACCCTCTTTTCCCTCTTATTCAGCACCCTCCGCCACCGCACGACGCCCTTTTTTGATGCCGGCACGGAAGCTCTTGTCTTCCATGCGGCGCATGCGGGCGGCCCGAGAGGGACGGGTCTTCTTGCGCAAGACCGGTTCTTCCATGGCCTGCTGAAGCAGGTGGTCCAAGCGCGCCAAAGAATCATGCCGGTTGCGTTCCTGGGTGCGGAAACGGCGGGCATCCAGCACCAGGACGCCCTCTCCGGTCATGCGGCTGCCAGCCAGGCGCATCAGCCGCTCCCGGACCACCGGGGTGAGAATGGCAGAATGTGCCACGTCAAGACGCAGTTGCACCGCCGTGGATACCTTGTTGACATTCTGTCCGCCCGGCCCCGAGGCCCGCACAAACTCCAACCGAATTTCCCCCTCGGGAACAATCACCTGCCGCACCATCCAAGACTCCCCAACAGGGTGGAAAACCACGCCAACAGCCGGACGCCCACCATGGCCAACCGGCATCCATCCCCATGATAGTGGTCTGTGCGACGTGTTGCACAGCTTTTTTCGCAGCCTGTCGCAAAAGAGTGCTCCCGACTCCATGGCATCGTCCGCAGCGATCGCCACACGGTAAATTTGTTCTCGGCCAGGGAAGCTACGAAACGGTAGCGCGACAGGTGTTTTGCGTCATACGGAGGTAGTCAAATACCAACCGCACACTCATAGTCAGTTGCCGCATCTTCTGAGCTACA
>JADFYM010000033.1 GCA_015233035.1 Magnetococcales bacterium | reverse complement strand
CCTCAAATAGAGCACCAAAAGCGGCCATACTACCCTGAAGATGCCGCAGCGTAAACACGCGAACGACGGTTCCAGGGAATCCTATCCAAAAACCGGTCAACAGCCAAGGCCCGATTTGGACACCCCACCCGACACCGCACAGGACAGACCGAAAGATACGCACCGGAATCTCCTGACCCGTTTTATGTCGAATGCGTGTCTCCTTGCCCTCAAATATCAAACACTGGCCCGATTGTACCAGCAGATCCTCCCCGAAAAGAGGCTCGGCGCACCCCAACAAGGCGTTGAGCGAAAGACCGGCCAGTTCATCGGACGCATAACCGATCAGTTGGCAAAGTGCGTCATTCACCTGCCGGATAATCCCCGCCGGGTCCGTCACCACCAGGGGCTTGGGCAGGGCCGCTATCAGCTCTTCTGTGTGTTGTTTGGCCACCTGCAGGGTGGCCACGTCGGCATCCTGCTGTTGCCGCAGCACAAGAAGCAGCAACAACAAGGTGATGGACAAGCCACCCGCCACCGTCAACAGCAGCGCGATGGATGAAAAAATGGAGGGATTGGACAGAACACCCGCCCCGGAAACCGCCATGAACAGCCAGGAGTGACCAGCCGCCGGAATGGTCTGCTCAAACAGCCAGGGAGCAGCCAGAATGCTGGCGGCCTGACGCGGGTCAGACGGCAAGTCGGGTTGGGTTCCTACGCGGCTGTGGTGAAAATAGACGAGACGCCCTTTATCCAAGACGGTCTCTTCCAACCAGAAATGGATCTGATGCGGTCGCAACTCGCGCACGGCATTTTCCACCAACAGGCCGACTTCCAGAAAAGCCACCTCAAAACCACGCAGCGACTCCCGCCGCTGGGCCACGGTATCCTGGGGTTTGCCATAGCCATAACTGGCCAGCACCACGGCCAACAGGCCCGGCTGACCCACCGGCTGGGCCACCTCAATCGCACCCCCATCCCGTGCCCGCTGAAACACGGCCTGGAACAACGGGTCAGTCGCCCAGTCAACACGCACAGGAGAGGTTTTGCCTGCCAGCAACAAGGGATAATACGGGTGCTGCGCGTCCACCACCGGCGGCACCCAATAGATGACCCGCACATCGGAAAACTCTAAAATATGTCGCGCAAAAAACTGAAACTCTTCCTGCATGGCAACAGCCGGGCGCGAATAAATGTCGCGCAATTCCGTCAAATCTTCCAATCTGGACTGTATTTCATGCGTGATGACCCGGGCGCGCTCCCCCGCCGCCCACTGGAAGTCCGCCTGGGCTTGCGCCAGAATCTGTTCTCTCTGCCAATAAAATATCAACCCGGTCAGCACAAAGCCCAGGCATCCCACAAACAACAGCAACCTGTGGGCTTTGGCGTAGGCCGCCACAGGAAAAAATGCCTTTTTCAGCATGGACGTTCCGAATATCAGACGAGAGGACGGTGTGGTAATGGTGCACAGACCAGCACCACCCACTGGCGGTGAGGATACACGAAGCAAAAAGCGCATGTCACAGGGAAAAATCAGCGGCAGGTCAGGCTTTGATCAGCGTGGCGACCACCAGGGGCGTTGCCCCTGGACCCCACCGGGGGGGATAATCCCCCCGGACCCCCTTGATAATGATTGAAAAAAGGCGAATGGGTCCGGGGAGGCGGTTTTCCGCCTCCCCGGGAGAAACATCTATTTGCCGCCACCCAAGCCATGCACATACAAGGCAAGCTGCTTGACCGCGAGCGGACCCAGATTGCGCCCAAGCGACTCACCGGAATCGACACCCCAGGCGGGCATTTTGCTGGCACGTCCCCGGGCAATGGTTTGTACGATGGTGGCACGATCACCGCCATGCAGCCAGATGCCATCGGTCAAGTTGGGCGCGCCGGTATTATGATCCAGAGGCTGACCACCCAGCGTATCCAGGACCGAACCGCGCCCATGATCCCCATGACAGAGATGACAACCGGCATCCCCCATGAACAACGCCTTGCCCCGTTCGGCGGCGGCCTTGTCCGCCGGTCGGTTGGACAGGGTCAGGACAAAATCAGCCAAATCATTGACCTGGGCCTCGGAAAACGCCCCGCCCGCCGCTTGCAGATGGGGCGGCATGGTGCCGGAGCGACCGTTGGCAATGGTGGCATAAATTTCCTGCAAAGTACCCCCATAGAGCCAGTCATCATCCACCAGGATGGGAAATCCCTGGGTGGTACCGCTCCCTTCGGTGCCATGACACCCGGCACACTGGTTGGCAAAGAGGGCACGCCCACCCGCCTTGGCATAGGCCAACAACTGCGGATTGGCCGCAATCTCCTCCAGCGAGGCGGCGGAGAGGCGATCATCAAACACCTTTCTGGCCGACTGTGCGTCGGTCATCTCCTTTTGCAACTCCTGGTACTGCGACCAACCCAACACGCCCTTGGTAAAGCCACCTGGAATCGGCCAAGCCGGGTAAAGGATCCAGTAGATCACCGCAAAGAGAATGGTGGCATAAAAGCTGTAGAGCCACCACCTCGGCAGGGGATTGTTGAACTCCTGCAACGGGAACCCCTCTTCGTCGTCCCACTGGTGCCCAGTCGTTTCCACCTGTTTATCCGCCATGGAATCACTCCTGTTTGCTGAAAATCGGTTCAACCATCAACGGGCTTGGGCCTTGTACGTCGCAAAATCCACCTGCCTGCCCAACATTTGCAGATAGGCGATCAAGGCATCCAGTTCCGTAATGCGCCCCGGTTGACCACCAAAATTTTCCTGGCCGACCTTGGCCCCATAGCGGGCCCGCAATCCAGTGGCATCCGCCGTCGGATTGGCCTGCGCCTCCAGGTCTGCCTTGGCCTCGGCCACCGCGACATCGCTATAGGGCACCCCCAGCTTTTGCATGACTGCCAGACGCACGCCGATATCACCATAATTCAACGTATTTTTTTCCAACCAGGGATAGTTGGGCATGATCGACTCGGGCACCACCGTCCGCGGACTGCGCATATGGGTTTGATGCCAAAGGTTGGAATATTTGCCCCCCACCCGCGCCAGGTCGGGACCGGTCCGCTTGGACCCCCACTGGAAAGGATGATCGTACATGCTCTCGGCGGCCAGGGAATAGTGGCCATACCGCTCCACTTCGTCGCGGAAGGGCCGGATCATCTGGGAATGACAATTATAGCACCCCTCCCGGACATAAATGTCCCGCCCCTTCAATTCCAACGGCGTATAAGGCCGCACCCCCTCCACCTTTTCAATGGTGCTGTCAATATAAAACAGGGGAACGATCTCGACCAGGGCACCGATGGCCGTCACGAGGATAACGCCAATGAACAGGAGGGGAATATTTTTTTCAAAGACTTCGTGTTTCACCTGAATCTCTCCCTTTAAACCGAAACGGACCCGCTGATACGCCGCTACGTGTACCCTGCCCCTAAGCGGTCACACGTGGGGCATGACGAACGGTCATCCACAGGTTGTAGGCCATCAGAATCGCACCCGACAGAAAGATCAGCCCACCCACCGCACGAATAAAATAGTAGGGATGCGTGGCCTGGACGATTTCGGCAAACGAGTAGGTCAGATTGCCAAACGTATCATGTGCCCGTGCCATCAACCCCTGCATGACGCCCG
This sequence comes from Magnetococcales bacterium, assembly GCA_015233035.1. GTDB lineage: Bacteria > Pseudomonadota > Magnetococcia > Magnetococcales > Magnetaquicoccaceae > Magnetaquicoccus. The sequence goes on along the minus strand of JADFYM010000033.1, from coordinate 20,077 downwards.
AAATCCACATTGCCGTGATATAAAAGACAATGCCGATGGTCGCCATCCAGAAATGGAGGTTGATCATGGCCACCGAATGAATCCGGGTCTGCCACAGCTTGGGTACCAGGTGATACAGCGCGGCAAAAGAGACCATCGCCACCCAGCCCAACCCGCCGGAATGGACATGACCAATGCCCCAATCGGTGTAATGGGAGAGCGCGTTGACCGATTTGAGTGACATCACCGGCCCCTCAAAGGTGGACATGCCATAAAACGAGAGGGAAATGATGAAAAAGCGCAAGATGGGATCGGTGCGCAGTTTGTGCCAGACACCCGACAAGGTCATGATGCCGTTGATCATGCCCCCCCACGAGGGCAAAATCAGCATGATCGAAAAGGTGGCCCCCAGGGTGCCGACCCAATCGGGCAGCGCGGTATACTGCAAATGGTGGGGACCGGCCCAGATATACAGAAACATCAACGACCAGAAGTGGACAATGGACAACCGGTAGGAATAGATCGGTCGCTCGGCCTGCTTGGGGACAAAATAATAGATGATACCCAGAAAGGCCGCCGTCAGGAAAAAGCCCACCGCATTATGCCCATACCACCACTGGATCAGGGCACCCTGCACCCCGGCCCACACCGGATACGAATCGGTCAGGTTGACAGGCACCTCCAGATTGTTGACAATGTGCAACACGGCCACGGTAATGATGAACGCCAGGAAAAACCAGTTGGCCACATAGATGTGCGGCTCTTTTCTCCGGGCCAGGGTACCCACAAAATTGATCAGATAGGCCACCCACACCACCGTGATCAGGAGATCGATGATCCAGATTGGCTCGGCATACTCCTTGCCCTGCACCAGGCCCAGAGGATAGGTGACCACCACCAGCACCACGACCAGATTCCACCCCCAGAAGGTGATGGAGGTCAGCAGACTGGAAAAAAGCCGGGCCTTGCAGGTGCGCTGCACCACATAATAGCTCGTGGCAAACAAAACCGAACCGCCAAACGCAAAAATGACCGCCGAAGTGTGCAACGGTCGCAGCCGCCCAAACGAAATATAAGGCAGATCAAAATTCAACACGGGAAAAGTCAGTTGCCAGGCCAGCAGATCGCCCACCAGGAAGCCCACCAACCCATACACCATGGCGGCAATGGAAAACCATTTGACGACGGTAAAGTCATACTTTTCGGACAGATCGACTGGTGGCCTCGGCGTCGCCCCCCGTGCGGGAGCGCGGACGACTGGGTCATACTTTGCGGATGGATTGACTGGTGGTGGCACGGCCATCTCCCCCTTTGTTCAAGGCGAAATCGTTGAAAACGCGCACAGAGCTCCCCCCGCTCTGCTCTCCTTTGCCAACAGTCTGGCAAATAAAAATGCTCCCGTCAAGTTATTTTTTTTGATGGATATCAATTTTCATGCTATATTCATCTCATGTTCCGCAGCAACCTTTTTTGATCGAGTCCGCCATGCCCCCTGATGCCCCCTTGTATGCCCGTTGGCAAAAAATATATCCACGTTATCAAACGGGTTTTTTTAGGCGATTGCGCTGGCTGGCGGTCGGGGTATTGGTCGGGCTGTATGCCATTCTGCCGTTCATTCGCTGGGAGCGGGGGGGACAATTTCCCACGCAGGCGGTCCTGTTTGACCTGCCTGCCCGCAAATTTTATCTGTTTTCGCTGACCATTTGGCCACAGGAATTTTTTCTGCTGGTCTTTGTGTTGATCTTTCTGGCCGTGGCCCTGTTTTTTATGACGGCCATCGCCGGTCGGGTGTTTTGCGGCTATTTTTGTCTGCAAACCCTCTGGACCGATCTGTTTTTGCTCATCGAGCGGGCGGTCGAGGGCAATCACAAACAGCGGATCAAGCGGGATGCCGGTCCCTGGACCACGGACAAGGCGTGGCGCAAGGGGTTGAAACATCTCCTGTGGCTGCTGCTGGCCGGGGGGATGGGAACCATTTTTACCGCCTATTTCAACGATGCGCCGACTCTGTTCCGGGCCTATTGGCACGGCGAGGCCCCTTTTGCCGCCTGCTTTGCCGCCGCTCTCCTGACCCTGATCATCTATCTGTTCGCCGGCGTGGCCAGGGAGCAGGTCTGCATTTTTATCTGCCCGTATGCCCGTTTTCAGGGGGCCATGTACGATGAACATTCGCTGATTGTGGCGTATGACGAACAGGCGGGAGAACCGCGCCAGGGCAATCGGCGTGACCGCCTGGCGGCTGCGGAACGGGGGGAACCGGTCGGCTTGTGTATTGACTGTCGGGCCTGTGTCACGGTCTGCCCCACGGGTATCGACATTCGCAACGGGCCACAATATGAGTGCATCACCTGCGCGGCCTGTATCGATGCCTGTGCCTCGGTGCGGGACCGGGTGAACATGCCCGTCACCCTGATCCGCTACACGGCGTTGAGCGAGATGGCGGGCGGGCGGATCCGCTGGTTTCGCCCCCGTATTCTGGTGTACAGCACGCTGATGGTCGCCATGCTGGTCGGCATTGTGGCCTATTTTGGGGTCCGTACCTCGGTGGAGATGACGGTCATTCGCAATCGCCAACCCCTCTTTATTCGGTTGTCGGATGGCAGCATCCAGAACAACTATACCGCCCACATCCTGAACCGCACGCCCCTACCGCAGCACTATATCCTGCGCACCATAGGCCTGCCCCACGCCGCACTGGCTGTGGCGGCCGTCGCGGAAAAAACCGCCGATGGCTGGCCGGTGGTGACGGTGGAGTCCGGGGAGGTGTTGCCCCTGAGCCTCTATCTGCAACAAACCACCGGACCCGAACCCATCCCGGCACAACAGACCGTGCGCTTTACCGTGACCTCGACCGGACAGGAGGGCGGTCAGAGTACCTATGACAGCCTCTTCATCCGGCCCACACCCTGAACCCAATGGAGGAAAACACCATGACGACATCTGTTTCGTCCAAACGGGTCGAACCGTTTCTGCTCGGTATCGGCCTGTTGTTTCTGGTGGTTTTTGTGGTCAACGCCGCCTTTGTCTATTATGCGCTGGGCAGCTTCAGCGGTCTGGTGACGGACAAGGCCTATGACCAGGGGTTGGCCTTCAATGATGCCATCCACGCCCAGCACGTCCAGGATGCGCTGGGCTGGCAGGGAGAAGCCACCGTTGACCTGTCGGCGGGCAAACCGGGCACGGTCCAATTTACGTTGAAGGACAAAACAGGCCAACCCGTGCCGGGGGTGCAGGTGTCGGGCCTGTTGTTTCGTCCGATCCAGGCCGGTTTGGATCAAACATTGACATTCGAGGCCTTGCAGCCTGGTGTTTATCGGGGTTATGCCACGGTGCCGCAACCGGGACAATGGGATTTGCGCATCGAGGCCCGCTCGGCCACCAATCTTTTTCGCTGGGCGCAACGCATCGCCATTCCCTTGCCATCCCATATATAAGGATCACCATGGATTTTCAAGAGTGGTATACCTGGAGCCAGAGCGTCACCCTGGTCTGGTTTTTTGTGCTGTTTGTCGGCATCGTGGTGTGGGTTTACTGGCCGAGCAGACAAAAAAAATATGACGAGGCGGCCAGAAAAATTTTGGAGGAGGATGCCTTCGAAAAATGAAAGAGAAGCTGGTCTTTTCTCCAGGAGCGTGGCATACTTGAGGACAGGTGGTGCCTGTGTCGTCGTGTGGCCGGGGCCAGCCTGTCCGGTCTGCAGCAGACTGCTTTCACTGGAATGACCAAAAAAACACAGAGATGACCCCCATAATGGATCAGCAGGAAAAGCCGCATACCGCGCCATCCACTTCGCCCCATCCTGCGCCCGTGGAGGCCGTCCACCCGCTTTTGACCACCGATCCAGACCAGGGACCGTGGTTGATCATGGTGGTCGATGATGATGAGGATGTGCATCGACTGACCCAGTTGGTATTGCGGGATCTGCGGTTTGAGCAGCGGGCGGTCACCTTTCTGCATGCCTATTCGGGCGCGGAGGCTTACGCACTGCTGACGCAACACCCCAAAACAGCAGTTCTGTTGCTGGATGTGGTCATGGAGACAGACCATGCCGGCCTGGAACTGGTCCGCGATATTCGGGAAAAACTGCAAAACCACCTGACACGCATCATATTGCGCACCGGACAGGCGGGTTTGGCTCCCGAGTTCAGAGTTGTTGCCGAGTATGACATCAACGACTATCGGGAAAAGACCGAGCTCACCAGCCAAAAACTGATCGGTGTCGTCACCATTGCGCTGCGCGGCTTTCGCGATCTGCTCGCCATTCAACGGCTCTCCTCGCAAAAGCGGGAGGCGGAAGAACGGCTCGAAATGGCGACCCGCATCTTTGAAGGGGCACTGACCGCAGCGGAAGAACAACTGAATATTACCAAAATGGTCCTGGAACATGCCGTGGAAGGGGTGATGATCACCGACGCGCAGGGCACCATTCTTTCCGTCAACCCCGCTTTTTGTGCCATTACCGGTTTTGCGACGGCGGAGGCCATTGGGCAAACTCCTCGCATATTGCGTTCCAATCGCCAGGATGTGCCCTTCTACCGGGACATGTGGCAAAAGATTGCGGAGCAGGGCTATTGGAAGGGCGACATCTGGAACCGGCGCAAAAATGGCGAGGCCTATCCCCAATTGACCACCATCACCGCCATCCGCGACCAGGCGGGCAAGGCACACCGTTATATCAGTGTTTTCCATGATTTGACACCATTACAGGCCAGGGATCAGGCTTTGCACTATGCGGGCCAGCACGATACGTTGACTGGCCTGCCCAACCGGGAACTGTTCATGGACCGCCTCTCCCAGGCCATTGGTCATGCCAGCCGGAGCGGTACCCGACTGTTGGTACTGTTTTTTGATATCGATCGTTTTCAGAATGTCAACAATCAATGGGATTATATTTGCGGCGACCAGTTGCTCCAGGAGATTGCCGGGCGGTTGCGGGAGTTTATTCGCGAAGGGGATACGCTGGCCCGCATGGAGGGAGATGCTTTTGCCTTTATTCTGCGTGAAGTCCGGCAGCCGGAAGATGCTCTGGTACTCGTCAACAAACTGGTCAAATCTTTCGCCCGACCGTTCATCATTGAGCAGACAGAGCTGTTGATCACCATCAGCATCGGCATTACGCTGTACCCGGATGATGGCGAACCGCCACTCTCGCTCATCAAGAATGCCGAGATTGCCCTGACGCGGGCCAAAAATTCTGGCCGCAACACCTACCAGTTTTACAAGCCGACGATGGGGGATCAGGTGGATCGGCGGTTGTTGCTGGAAAAAAATCTGCGTTCCGCCCTGGAGAATCAGGAATTTATTTTGCACTATCAACCCAAGGTGCAGGTGCGAAGCAAGCGTATTGTCGGCATGGAGGCGTTGGTGCGCTGGAATTCCCCCCACTCCGGCATGATCTCGCCGGGTGAGTTTATTCCGGTGGCGGAAGAGAGTGGTCTGATCATCCCCCTGGGAGAATGGATTCTGGCGACGGCGTGTCGGCAGACGCAGGCGTGGCTGGCGGCTGGCCATGGTCCGCTGAAGGTGGCGGTCAACCTGTCGCCCAGGCAATTCCGGCAGCCGGGCATTTATGCCATGATTGCCAGAACCTTGCAGGAGACCGGCCTGCCACCCGACTCTCTGGAGTTGGAGATTACGGAAAGCATGTTGGTGGACAACGTGGAAGAGGCCATCCAGTTGCTGGATCGATTGCGCTCCCTGGGTCTCTCCATTGCCATGGATGACTTCGGTACGGGCTATTCCTCATTGAGCTATCTGAAGCGATTCCCCATTCAGAGCATCAAGATTGACCAGTCTTTCGTCCGTGACCTGCCTCAGCAAACCGATGATCGGGCCATCGTGCAGGCGATTGTCGCCATGGGCAAAAGTTTGCGTCTGCTGGTGGTGGCCGAAGGGGTTGAGACCCAGGAGCAATGGAATTTTATCGAAGAAAATAATATTGATGAAATTCAGGGCTATTTCTACAGTCGCCCTTTGTCCGCTGATGCTTTTGTCCATTTTCTTCAGGAAAAAAAGTCGTTATAATCAGGAGTGTGTGCGCGGCAACCTTAATGAACTTGCGCCCTTGTCACGTCCCTGTCGCGTCTTTTGTTGCACAGGGGGCATAGCTCGAACAGGAGGAAAAACAGATGCATGGATATTCGAGTAAAAAGAATGGATGGGTATGTGTACTCCTGATCGTCTGCCTGGTACTGGTTACCAAGGTGTGGGCGGAAGAGAGCACCCAGGTCAGTTTCAAGGGCGATGTCCAGCCCATTCTGCAATACCGCTGTCTGGAGTGCCACCGTGCGGATGGTCCGGGTGTCGCTTACAGCGGGCTGAGTCTGGAAAACTATGAAGGCCTCATGAAGGGCACCCGATTTGGACCGATTGTGGTACCGGGCAATGCCCTGGTCAGCAATTTGAATGTCCTGGTGGAAGGTCGGGCCGGTGTACGGATGCCGCACAATAAAAAACGCCTCACCCCCTGCGAGATCCAGGTGTTACGCAACTGGGTGAATCAGGGAGCGAAAGACAATTGACTGTCTGCCACAATGCCTTGTCACACAGGCGGTCACGCTGACCGCCACACAGGGACGTGGATTGTAACCATTCCAAACGGATCAAAAACTGGATGAGACCTCGTACTGCTGTCATACCTGTTGCTGGCCTGGGAACGCGATTTCTGCCAGCCACCAAGGCCATGCCCAAAGAAATGTTGACGGTGGTGGACAAACCACTGATTCAATATGCCGTGGAGGAAGCTCTCGCGGCGGGCATTGAACGCATTATCTTTGTGACCGGGCGTGGCAAGGAGATGCTGGCGGACCATTTTGACTATGTCCCCGAACTGGAAGGTGCCTTGCGGGACCGCAAACGGGAGGGAATGCTGCAACAAATTCGCGCGCTGGTCCCCACGCCGGGTTGTTTGCTGTTCACCCGCCAGAATGAGCCGTTGGGGCTGGGCCATGCCGTCTGGTGTGCCCGGCATCTGGTCGGTAATGTGCCCTTTGCGGTTTTGCTGCCGGACGATCTGGTCTGGCCTGGGGCGGGTGAACCGCCGGTCATGCAGCAAATGTGTGATCAATTCGAGCAACTGCAACAATCGATGGTTGCCATCATGACGGTCGCCCAGAAGGAGACCGACAAATATGGCATCCTGGATCCGGCAGAACAGGCGGGCGGAACAGATCGACTGGTGCGGGCCAAGGGATTGGTGGAAAAGCCGGCCCCGCATAATGCTCCTTCTCGCTTGGCCATCATTGGTCGCTATATTCTGGCCCCGGAAATTTTTGACTTGCTGGGGCAGAAAAAAACCGGCGCGGGTGGCGAGGTGCAGTTGACGGATGCGATGGCACTCCTGATGCGGCAGCATCCCATTTATGGTTTCCGCTTTCAGGGCACCCGTTTTGATTGTGGGGACAAGGTGGGGTTTCAGATGGCCAATCTGGCACTGGCCATGGAACAGAAGGAGATGCGGGAGCGTCTGTTGCCTTTTCTGGGTGAACAGTTGGCGTTTTGGACAGCGGAAAATAAAGGGACATAGGGTGGTGGTGAATCGCTCCCCCCTCGGAGCGGCCTTGCGTTTGCTCTTTGAGGAAAGTGCAAAAGGCACGAGAAGATAAAAAAACGTCATTCCCGCGCAGGCGGGAATGACGGACTCGGGTGTTTTGCAATTATCTCTTCTTTTATGGATTGCGGGTCCAGGGGGCCTTGATCATCGTTGCGTCCACGAACTCTCCTGGATGCCCGCCTTCGCGGGCATGACGGGAATGGGTAGGACACGGAATTCGCTCGTCATTCCCGCGAAGGCGGGAATCCGGGGTTCTGACTGGAATGGCCGAAACGATGATCAAGGCCGTCCAGGGGGGTCATCCCCCTGCTGGGGTTCACTGCCTGCTGCGGACCCTTGCTGGGGAGGGCGGTGAACCGCCCCCCCAGACCCCCCCACCCTTTTTTTTTGATCGTTTTGACGGATTGCAGATCCCGGGGCATCATCCCCTCCCCTTCTTTTGACTTTTTTTACGAAATTACCACACAACGAGCGAATTGCCATGCGTATTACAATCATTGGTTCTGGATATGTCGGCCTGGTCTCCGGTGCCTGCTTCTCGGAATTCGGCGTCGATGTCACCTGCGTCGACAATGACGCCGACAAAATCGCCCGCCTGCAACAAGGCGAAATTCCCATCTTTGAACCGGGCCTGAACCGACTGATCGAACGCAACAGTGCCGCCGGGCGACTGCATTTTACCACCAACCTGGCGGAACCTGTGCGCCAAAGCGAGGTGGTCTTTATCGCCGTGGGCACCCCCGAACGACGCGGCGACGGTGCAGCCGATTTGCAATATGTCTACGAAGCCGCCCGACAAACCGCCCAACATATCAAAAAATTTACCGTCGTCGTCACCAAATCCACCGTGCCCGTCGGCACCGGGGCCCAGGTGGCCGAGATCATCCGCACGACCAACCCGGCTGCCGATTTTGCCGTGGCTTCCAACCCGGAATTTCTGCGCGAAGGCTCTGCCATCGAAGATTTCATGCGACCCGACCGCGTGGTGATCGGCGTGGAAGATGCCCAGGCAGAGGCCATCCTGCGCAGCGTCTACCGCCCCCTCTATCTGATCGAAACCCCCATCCTGGTCACCAATATTGTCACCGCCGAATTGACCAAATATGCCGCCAACGCCTTTCTGGCCACCAAAATCATGTTCATCAACCAGATCGCCAATCTGTGCGAGGCGGTCGGTGCGGATGTGCATGGCGTGGCCAAAGGCATGGGACTGGACCGCCGGATCGGTGGCAAATTTTTGCATCCCGGTCCCGGCTATGGCGGTTCCTGCTTTCCCAAAGACACCCTGGCCCTGGCCCGCACCGCCACCCAACACGGTGAGCCCATCACCATCGTGGAAACCGTCATCACCGCCAACGCGGCCCAAAAACAACGGATGACCAAAAAAATTGTCCAGGCCATGGACAACCGCGTCCAGGGTGCCACCGTGGCCGTATTGGGCCTGACCTTCAAGCCCAATACCGATGACATGCGCGACGCCCCCGCGTTGACCATCCTGCCCGAATTGCTCAAACTGGGTGCCCGCATCCAGGCCTTCGACCCGGAAGGGATGACCGCCGCCCGTCGGTATCTGCCCGATCTGGATTATCGAACCGATGCCTACGATACCTGTCAGGGCGCAGACGCCCTGATCATTTTGTCGGAGTGGAACCAATTCCGCAATCTGGACCTGCCCCGCATCAAGGCAGCCATGCGACCGCGTGGGGACGGAATGTATGTGTTCTGTGACCTGCGCAATATCTATGTTCCAGAAGTCTTGCGCCAAGCGGGATTTCATTATGTTGGAGTAGGCCGTGTCTAATATTGCCCATATCTTTCGTGAGTATGACATTCGTGGTATCGCCGGGTCGGAATTGAGCACAGACCGGGTGGCTGACCTGGGCCTGGCCTTTGCCACCCATGTCCGCCAGGAGGCCGGGGGCCAGCCGGCGGATCCGTTGGTGATTTGCACGGGTCGCGACGGTCGCAACTCTTCTCCCACGCTGGCCGCCGCGCTGGCGGACGGCCTGGCGCGTGGGGGGGCAGAGGTGATCGAATGCGGTCTGGTGCCCACACCCGCCCTCTATTTTGCCAACTACCATTTTGCCGCTGCCGGGGCCATCATGCTGACCGGCAGCCACAACCCACCGGAATACAACGGGTTGAAAATGGTGCGGCACAATCAATCAGTATACGGTGCCGAAATCCAGGCCCTGCGTCGACGGTTGGAAGCGGGCGTTACCCCCGCCGGGCAGCCGGGCACCATTCGCCAGGAGCCGATCCTGGCCCGCTATCTGGCGCGCATCCTGGCTGATTTCAAGCCGGGTCGGGCCATTCGGGTCGTGCTGGATTGCGGCAATGGAGCCACGGGGGTGGTTGCACCGGAACTGCTGGCCCGTCTGCCCGGCGTGACCGGCGAGGTATTGTTTGCCGAAGTGGATGGCAACTTTCCCAACCATCACCCGGATCCGACCGTGCCAAAAAATCTGCTCCATCTGCAACGCCGGATGCAGGAGACCGGTGCGGAGTTGGGCATCGCCTTCGATGGAGATGGCGACCGCATTGGTGCCCTGGATGAAGCTGGCCGGGTGGTCTGGGGCGATCGCCTGATGATCCTGTTTGCCCGCGATATTTTGCCCCAGCGACCCGGAGCCACCATTATCGGCGATGTCAAATGTTCCCAGTTGTTGTTTGATGCGGTGGCCCAGGCGGGTGGCACCCCGTTGATGTGGAAAACGGGACACTCTCTGGTCAAGACCAAAATGCGTGAAACCGGTGCCCCGCTGGCGGGCGAGATGAGTGGTCATCTCTTTTTTGCCGACCGTTATTTGGGCTATGACGACGCCTTGTATGCCGCCGTGCGCCTGATTGAACTGGTCGCCAGTGGCCCGGAACCTCTTTCGCAGCGGTTGCATGGTCTGCCGGACTGCTTTGCCACCCCGGAGTTGCGTCTGGAATGCCCGGACGACCGCAAGTTTCAGGTAATGGAACGGGTGGTGCGGGAACAGGAGCGATTGGGGGGGGATTTTTCGGCGGTGGATGGTGTGCGGGTGCGCACGGCGCAGGGGTGGTGGTTGTTGCGTGTTTCCAACACCCAGCCGGCATTGGTCGCGCGGGTCGAGGCCAACAGTCGGGTGCATTTGCAGCAATTGGTGGAAGCCTTGGCGACGGTTTTGGCCAAAGAGGGTATTGCGATGCCGGATTGGCAGGAGGCGTAGGATACAGACCCTCCCCTTTTCTATTCATTATCAAGGGGGTCCGGGGGGGATTATCCCCCCCGGTGGGGTCCAGGGGCGAAGCCCCTGGTGGGGTCCGGGGCGAAGCCCCGAATGAAACGCGACGTATCGGCAGACAAAAACGGTCTTGCACGATTCCCTCTTCCCCATGGCCTACCCTATGCACACAACTTTTGCAGGGGTCCGGGAACCGTCATGGTCCCCGATGGGGGTTTGGGAGCAAAGCCCCCAAGAGGTTGATCTTGTACGCCTGACGGGGCTTCGCCCCAGACCCCACCAGGGGGATAATCCCCCTGGACCCCTATCACTGCACAATATGCTGCGGATTTTTTGTCAGCATAAAAATGTGTGCATAGGGTAGCCCCATGGCTCCGGGCAATGGCCTTTCCAAATTTGAGCCAGCAGGACCGGGATTCGCCCTGGGACTGCGGCGTCTCGCCCGCAATGCGTTGTGGAGTCACACTTGCCGTAAGGGAAAAAGGGCCTTGATCATCCTGTCGTCCAGCGGGGCTTTGCCCCGAACCCCACCAGGGGCTTTGCCCCTGGACCCCACCAGGGGGATGATCCCCCTGGACCCGCCATCCTTTCTTGCCCAAAGATGGCCAATGTGCCTCCCCCTCCCGACGGTGCCCACCCCATGACCGATGCCCTGCACATCCATCTGGCTGGCATTCCCATGGCCACGCCCGTGGTCCTGCTCTCCGGCTGCATCGGTTTTGGCGAAGAACTGGCCGCACTGGAAGGATTTGATTTTACCGCCGTGGGTGCCCTCTGCCTCAAGGGGACGACGCTGGAACCCCGCCTGGGCAATCCCCCCCCTCGACTGGCAGAAACCCCTTCCGGCCTGCTCAATGCCATCGGTTTGCAAAATCCCGGTGCCCGTTTTGTCGTCGAGCACATCCTGCCGCGCATGGCCCATCTGCCCACCCGCCTGATCGCCAACATAGCGGGCTCCACGGTTGCCGAATATGCCGCCGTGGCCCGTCTGTTTGATGACAGCCCTGTCGATGGCATTGAGATCAACATTTCCTGCCCGAACGTCAAGGAAGGCGGAGCCGCCTTTGGCGCGGACCCCGGCAGTGCCGCCCAGGTGGTGGCCGCCGTGCGCCTGGCCACCACCAAACCCCTCATCACCAAACTCTCGCCCAATGTGACCGATATCCGCCCCATCGCCCGCGCCGTCATCGAGGCGGGCACCGATGCCTTGTCCGCCATCAACACCTTGATGGGCATGGCCGTGGATATCACCAGCCGCCGCCCTCTCCTGGGCAACGGCCAGGGCGGCTTGTCGGGATCCGCCATCAAGCCGGTCGCTCTGCTCAAAGTGTGGCAATTGTACCAGGTGGCGGCCCCCCATGGCATTCCCATCATCGGCCAGGGCGGTATCGCCACACCGGAAGATGCCATTGAATTTTTATTGGTGGGAGCCAATGCCGTCGGTATCGGCACGGCCCTGTTTCGCAACCCCCTGATCAGCGGGGAAATCGCCTCCGGTATTGCCCATTATCTGGTCAATCAAAACGTCGGCCATGTTGCAGCATTGACGGGCACCCTGCACAGCGCATAAACTTCCCTGCTGGGCATGAGGAAGCCCCTGACTGGCAGCAACCCCTCGTCATCAGACACCAAGGATTTACCGAACATGATACGTCGCCTTTTTTACAGCATCTTGTCTCTGTTGACGCTCTTTGTCTCCCCAGCCGCGCACGCCGACAGCACACCGGTCGGACACCCTAACACTCATACAGGAGGAACCCCCATGGTGGTATTGACAACTTCTTTTGGTGATATCACCCTCGAACTGGAGGCGGAGAAGGCCCCCGGTACGGTGCAGAATTTTCTCGATTATGTCGATGCTCATTTTTATGATGGTACCATTTTCCACCGGGTCATCAAGGGCTTCATGATTCAGGGCGGTGGATTCACCCCGAACATGCAACAAAAGACCACCCGCTCCCCCATTCGCAACGAAGCGGACAACGGCTTGAAAAATGCGCGTGGCACCATTGCCATGGCACGCACGGCAGCCAAAGACAGTGCGACGGCACAGTTTTTTATCAATGTGGTCAATAATGCCTTCCTCGACCATGGCAGCCGGGACTTCGGTTATGCCGTCTTCGGCAAGGTGGTCCAGGGGATGGAGGTGGTGGATCGCATTGCGGCCGTCAGAACCGGCGGCGGCGACATTCCAACCGAACCGGTGCTGATTCAAACCGCACGCCGCCTTGCCCGGCCCGAACCACAGACCATGACCGAGCCACCCACCTCGCCCGCACAAGAGACCGTGGCGGACGCGCAAACCGCAGAGACACCCGTTTTGGCGACAACACAAACCCTGGATGATTCTTCCATAACCGAGACACCATCCCTGACGGAAACGCAAAACCAGGAGAATGCTCCCATCACCGAATCACCCGCCCTGCTGGAAACGCAAAACCAGGATGACACTCCCGTCACCGAGACACCCACCCTGGCGGAAACACAAAACCCGGCTGATGCGCCCATCACCGAGACATCCGCCCTGGCGGAAACGCAAAGCCCGGAGGATGCGCCCATCACCAAGACACCCACCCTGGCGGCAACGCAAGCCATAACGGAAGCACCGACAACCGACGCACAAACCACAGGGGAGGATAGCCCCCCAACGGCGGATGGTGCCACCCCGTCATGATCACCACCCCGTACAAAACCTTTTTCTGCACCCGCATCTACAATGCCGATCTGCTGAAAACCGCTCTGGCCGAGGCGGATTGGGCACGCTTTCTGACGGAATTTTATGGCATCGCCAGAAAGAATATTCGCCAACAGCAGGGCGAAATTGTCCGCTCCCTGGGCGACGGACTCCTGGCGGTCTTCGGCCAGCCGGCGGCGGCCGTCCAGGCCGCCATCGATACACAAGAGTCCCTGGGCAAACAATTACCGTATGCAGAAACAGGTATCTCTTGCAAAATGGGCATTGCCACCGGCTCGTTCATACAACTGACGGTGGATGAAGGGCTGTTTGACTACCTGGGCACGGCGGTGCAGATTGCCCAGCATCTCTGCGAGCAGGCCTATGGCAATGCCATCTTGTTGCACCATGCCCCCATGCAGCCTCATGAACTGTTCGCGATCCATTCCCAGGCGGGCATCCGACAACAACGCCCCTTGGAAGCCTATTTTGTCGAACAACCCCCCTGCCTGCTCCAGGGTATCCCCCTGCCGGTCTGTAGCCACGCCATTTTTTGGCAGGCCGCGCCCAATCACTATCTGACCGACCGCCCCATGGAAACCTGTCGCGCAAAAAAAGAGGAACCGTCTGCCGTGGAGACCGTTCATTTCGGCAAGGTCACGGCGTTCAAAAAAGAACGGGGATTTGGCTTTATTCAGTATTATACAGAGCACCACGAATACAAAGAAATCTATTTTCATATGAGCTACGTTGTTGGTAATGCAGGCATTCAGGAAAATGACCATGTGCAGTTTGTGATCAAGCCTGGCAAAGAGGAACGTCCGCAGGCCTGTTCGGTACTGGTCATGGGTGGCCGCCTCATTGGCCAGGTGGAATCGCTGGCAGCCGATGGTTCCGGCCATATTTCCATCCGCAATCAGGCGTCTGAGGTCACACGCTTTTTTGTTTTGCCACAAGTCATACGGGATTTGCCCCTGCGGGTCAACGATGTGGTGGAATTTGTCGTGGGGTCGGGTTCCGATGCCGAGGGGCTGATTGCCACCGACATCACGTTGCATCGGGGAGAAAAATTGGCCCATCAGGCCGAAACGGGCGACAACTTGACGCTGGGCAACACCGAGCAGGCCATTGTCACCGTCTATTTTGCCGACAAAGGGTATGGTTTTGCCAAATGTCGGCGCAATAACATCTATATCCACGTTTCCGAGTTGACGGACCCGGAACAGACCCCCACCCCCGGTGATTTGATCGAATTTGAGGTCACGCCTGGCCGAGACAGCACCTATCGTGCCAATAGTGTGCGGTTTGTGCAGAGAAGGGACGCGGTGTAGGGTCTGCCCCCCCAGGGGCTTTGCCCCTGGACCCCACTGGGGGGGATAATCCCCCCCGGACCCCCTTAATCGTTAAGAGATCCGGGAGGGCGGTTCTATGTCGCATTCCTGCCGCTTCGTTTCGGCGCAAGCAAGGCCTTCGCCACGCCAGGCAACTCCTCCTTGAGTTCTGTGCGGAAAAAGCTCACAGCCTCCACCAACACCTGCGCGTTGCTGCTCAATTCATCCGCCGTGGCCGATACCTCTTCTGCCGTCCCCGTGCTCCGCTGAATCACCTGATCCAAGGTCTGCACCGCCTGATTGATCTGATTCACCCCCTGGCTCTGTTCCTCCGAAGCCAGCGTAATCTCCTTGACCAGCACCGCCGTCTTTTGAATATCCGGCACCAACTGACTGATGATCGCCCCCGCCTGCTCGGCCACCGCCACCGAAGAGGCCGACAGTTGCCCGATCTCCCCTGCCGCCGTCTGGCTGCGTTCCGCCAGCTTTCTGACCTCTGCCGCCACTACCGCGAAACCCTTGCCATGCTCACCAGCCCGTGCCGCCTCAATGGCGGCATTCAAAGCCAACAGATTGGTTTGGCGCGCAATCTCTTCAATGATGGAAATTTTGCTCGCAATCTCCCGCATGGCGGACACCGCCCTCCCCACCGCCTCGCCCCCTGCCACGGCATCCTTCGCCGCCTGCTGGGAAATTTTCTCCGTGGTATGCGCATTGCTCGTGTTCTGGGCAATATTGCTCGACATTTCCTCCATAGAGGAAGCGGCCTTCTCAATGGAAGAAGCCTGGACAGAGGCCCCGTCCGCCATGACCGCCGACGCATTCGCCAACTCGGTACTCCCCGTCTGCACACTGCCCGAAGAGTCCCGAATGACGAGGAAGGCGGCCCTCAACTTGACCATCGTCATGTTCAGACTTTCGGCCACATGGCCAAATTCATCTTTCGCATAAATTTCGCACCGCGCCAACAGATCCCCCGTGTCGAGACGGGCCGCAAATGCCAACAACCGCCCGACCCGACCCAACACATAGGCGGTCAACGCCCAGGCCACCACAATGCTCAACAAGATGCCCACCACCGCGATCACCAAAGCCTGACTGCGCACCGCTCCGGCCAACGCCCGGGTAGCTGCCACCGCCCGTTCCTGCTCCGCCTCGGCATACTGGATGGTGGCAGCCACCGGACCCTCAATGTCATGCACGGCTTGCCGCATCTGCTCGGTCAACTCCTTGATATGCCCGTCCTCCGTCACCATCGCGAGAAAGGCGGTCTGGTACTCATAGAGCAGTTTTTGCAAACCTTTCTTGCTCCCCTCCTCCAGGGCGGATTTTTTGATATTCTGCGATGAACGTGCAACCGCTGCCTGCACCTGTTTGACATATTTTTCACTCCCTCGGGCCACATAATCCTTTTCGGCCCGCCGTGCCAGCAGATGGTCCCGCCAGCCATCCTCCACATAGCGTGCGTTCAAAAACCGCTCCAGGGCGTGCGCCATCTCACTCAACTGTCTGGCCGTCTCGACAGAGGCATCGTTCCCCGTGGCGGCAATCTCCTTCTCCGTCTGGGCAAAGATCGCCTCATAAGGCTTGAGCAGCGTCAAAATTTTCTCCTGGGTAGCCGAACTCAACAAGGATCCTTCAGTCGCCTTGACAATGACTGCGATCAGTTCGTGATGATGGGCTGCATATTTGGCCTCCCGACGCAGCCGATAATCCTTCTCCGCCCGGCGGGCCTCCAACAACAAGGTGCGCAGATCGTCCACATCAAACTCTTCCAACTGCTTTTCCAACTGGTGGGCCGCGCTGCGAAAGGTGCCTTGCAATCCCTCCTCCGGGGTCAACCCCTTGTGCTTCCAGGCGGCCACCAGCTTGGCAAAGGATTGTCCATAAATCCCCATCTTTTCCTGGATGGTGGCCGCATTGCGCACCCCCTCCGCGCTGTTGGTCTCCTGGGCGACACGCCCCAACGCCTGGGCCCGTTCCTGCACCCGCTTGACCTGCTTGGCCACCTTTTCCTCCTGGGTGGCATCCATCCGCAGGAGAAAATCTTTCTCCGCCCGCCGGGCCTCCAGCATGGCCACCAATATATCCTTGGCCAACCCCTCCTGGGATTGGGTCACGGCCGTGTTCAGCAACCGTTCATAGCCTTGCTCAATACCCAGCAGCCCGACCTGATAACGCCCGATCACCCCCAGAAACAACAAAACTACCAGACCAAATCCCAACATAAATTTCCATTTGACGGGTACATGGCCCAACCACATTCTCATTATTATTTCCTCAATATTGATAGAAAAGGCCGCTCTGGAGGCACAACCCGCACACCCGGACACGTTCCGCCCGCTGCATCCACTCCCCAGAAGGGTAGCAGTTATCCATAACCCTTTGCAACGAAAAGAGCGTTTGTTACCAAACTGTTACAAATGGAAGGCAGCGGGTTGCCAAGCGAGGAAGGGGGCCTCCGCAGGGGAGGCTTTTAACGTATACGATTCCGTGATATGATAAGCCCATCGTTAATTTCGGGAGCAATCCACATGACCGCCATCACCTTCGACACGCTCAAGTACGCCAATCGCCTCAAAGCGGCTGGCGTCCCGGACAAATGAAGCCATGGCAGACACCCAGGTGGAGGTCAATGAAAACTATTTGGCCAGGCTGGTCACGAAACAAGACCTGGATATCAAACTGGAGAAGGAACTCT
Organism: Magnetococcales bacterium; assembly: GCA_015233035.1. GTDB lineage: Bacteria > Pseudomonadota > Magnetococcia > Magnetococcales > Magnetaquicoccaceae > Magnetaquicoccus. Next base: position 2,628 of record JADFYM010000033.1, on the reverse strand, counting down.
CTCCCATCCGCACAGATTTGGCTGTCATCAAGCGGATGCTGGCATTAATTATTATAGTAATCGTATTACCTGCATTAAAGACGCTGTTCGTCAAATAATCACCTCAACATCGCCTGCGCATCCCGTTGTCCCGGACGCGCCTCCTGCTGGCATTTACGCCGACCCTGGGAAAATGGCTCCCAGTTGGCGCACACTTTCTTCCACGGAGCATCCCTGCTCCACGGGCTGACGCAAATAGTTGCGAATCGGGTGGATCAGTTTCAAGGCGTTGTCGATCTGTGGATTGCTGCCCGCCGCATAGGCACCAATATTGACCATGTCCTCGGCCCGGCTGTAGGTAGCTAGTGCCTCGCGCAGACGACCTGCCCAGCGTTTCTGCTTGGGATCGGCCAGAGATTCCATCAAACGGGAGAGAGATTCTGAAATATCAATGGCGGGATATTGGTTGGCGGCAGCCAGGGCGCGGGAAAGCACAATATGACCATCCAGAATACCGCGCACGGCATCCGCGATGGGATCCTGCAAATCGTCTGCTTCCATCAGGATGGTATACAAACCGGTGATGCTGCCATCCCCCTGGTCACGCCCGGCCCGCTCCAGCAGACGCGGCAACAACATGAAAGTGGACGGCGGATAACCGCGACTGGTGGGCGGTTCGCCCCGGGTCAGCCCCACCTCCCGCTGCGCCATGGCAAAACGGGTGACAGAGTCCATCAGCAACAACACATGCTGTTGCTTGGCGCGGAAATATTCGGCAATGGTCGTGGCCAAAAAAGCGGCCCGCAACCGCAACAAAGGGGGCTGGTCAGAGGTCGCCACCACCACCACCGAACGTGCCATCCCCTCTGGACCCAGATCCTTCTCGATAAATTCCACCACCTCACGACCACGTTCCCCCACCAGCGCAATGACATTGACATCCGCTGCGGTATAACGCGCCATCATGCCCAACAAGGTGCTCTTGCCCACCCCAGACCCGGAAAAGACGCCGATCCGCTGCCCGCGCCCGACCGTCAACAGGCCATTGATGGCCCGCACCCCCAAATCCAGCACCGTATCGATGCGGCGGCGCACCATGGGATTGACCGGATCGGCGTACAACGGCATCCGTTCTGGCAGGACCAGGAGCGGCCCCCCATCCATGGGCTGGCCCATGGGATCGATCACCCGTCCCAACAGCAGATCCCCCACGGCCACATCTTCTGGACGACCACGCGAGACAATACGGCTGCCCGGAAAAATACCGCGCAACGCACCCAAAGGCATCAGCAACAACGCCTTGTTGCGAAACCCGACCACCTCTGCCTTGATCGGCAAATCCCCGTTTTCCGGCCAAATCTCGCACACATCACCAATGGAGGCGGCTGGCCCGTCCCCCTCCACCAGCAACCCCACTACCTGGGATACCTGACCCGTGTGCAATAAACCCAAACCGGCGCGGGCCGACGTTTGATACTGGGTCCAGGGAATGTCAAGAGATTTCATCATGGTCGGGCAACAGTTCCCCTTCTGCCAACACATCGGGCTGCTCACGGAAATCGGCACCGTTGTCCTCTTCCCAGGGCGTACCATCGTGCCGACCCGTACCCACCGAGACAATCGTCTCGTCCATATAGGAGACCTTGGCACTCAAATGCTCTGAAGCGGCCTGCTCCTCGGATTCCGGTACCCAATCTGCTGCCTGTCCCGACGCATCCGGCCAGTTGTCCGCCGGGGCACCCATCGGTTGCGCCGCCTCTCTGCCTGGGAGTGGCACCCCTTTGACCAGGGGAGACAAGGAACGATTGCGCGCAGAGGCCCGTTCGGCGGACTGTCTGGCCGCTTCGGCCACATCTTCACAGCCACTGGACTGCAAACGATCCTGCAAATATTCGCGCAGACCCGTCTCCATCTCGGCCAGTTGCCGCTCCAGATTGTCTTCGATGCCGCCAAAATCGCTCACCATGCGCACCGAACCAGGCGCGACGCTGGCATCCGCCTCAATCCGCAATTTTTCAAATTCAGCCAGATTTTGTAATAACGCGGCATGGTCCGGGGCAAGATAGATGATAATATCCCGGCGACCCGCTGCCAGATCGAGCAATCGACGCACCCGCTGCACGATACCTTCGGGATTGACCGTCAACTCATGGGCCAGCAATTCACGTGTCATCAGGATGGCGGTTTCCACCAAAAACCGCTCGGCACTGGCAAAGATGCGCCTGGGCAGGCCGTCCAACTGGCGCAATGCGGACTCAAACTGCGGCAACAAATGCGCAATCTCGCGCTCCATGGTCTGTTCGCCCAGGGCCAGACCCGCCTCCTCACCCGCCGCGAAGGCCTTTTGATAGGTCTCCCGCTCGATGGCCTCCAGCTTGCGCAGATGCAATTCTTCGTCGGGAATTTCCGGATCTTTGCGGTCTCCCGGTTGCTCCGGCAGACGACCATCGGGCAAAAAGCGAACAAACCGGTCACCCTGGTTCCGACCACCCTCCACCAGATCCCGGAATGAGACTCGCTGCGGCAAGACATCCAAATCTTCTTGCCTGATAATCCCGTCCAAGACAACCGCCATGACCGTCTTCCTCTCGCAAACGCTATTCATCCCCCGACTGGGGGGGCGGAGAACCGCCCCCCCAGACCCCCCCA
>JADFYM010000339.1 GCA_015233035.1 Magnetococcales bacterium | reverse complement strand
CAGAAAAAGAGAGATCGCAGACTCAAGACCTTGTCCCATGGCCAGCCCTCCGAGAAAAATTAACGTGAGCAGGCAGCGTATCATGTCCTTGTGGACGGGTCACTGATTTTCACTTCTGTCCAGTAGTGTCATATGATTTCCGCACGGGCGCGGGTGACCTCTCCTTGCAGAGGGAGAAGTCACCCCGGAAAATCTGAAATCTCGTTGCCCGTGCAGGCAAAAGGGATTATACTTTTTCGCAACGGGACAGAATCATCCCCAAGGTCGAGCATGAATGTGATTGTGATGACATAGACGTTTTATTTGCCTTTTGCCAAAGAAAGGGGTCTGTTTGATGATCAACGAGTCAATACATGACAGGGAACATCCCATTGCCATTGGAGAAAATATCTGGTGGGTTGGCTCGCCATTACAAGATGATTCTTTCCAGTGTCATACCTATCTGATTGAGAATGGGCATGACTCCATCCTGATTGATCCCGGTTCCATGATCACGTTTGCGTCCATGGTGCGCAAGGTGGAGGAGGTGATCCCCTTGGCCCAGATTCGCTGGATCATCTGTCAACATCAGGATCCCGACATTACCGCCTGTCTGCCTGCCCTGGACCGCATGATCACCCGTGCGGATGCCGTCATTCTGACCCATTGGCGGGCCATTGCCTTGTTGAAGCACTATGACATCAAACTCCCCTTCCAGTGCATTGAAAAGATGGGTTGGCGGTTGGAGACGGGACGGGGCCAGATTTCGTTCGTGTTCACGCCATACTTGCATTTTCCGGGGGCGTTTTGTACCTTTGATCACCGGACTGGCATTCTCTTTTCCAGTGACCTGTTTGGCGGATTTACCGAACGGTGGCAATTGTTTGCCCAGGATGAATCCTATTTTGAGGCCATGCGTCCTTTCCACGAGCATTATATGCCGTCCCAGACCATTCTGTTCGACGGATTGCTGAAACTGTCGCCTCTCCCCATTCGCATGATTGCCCCCCAGCATGGATCGATCATTCCCGAGCACCTGGTCCGCTTCATGATCGAGCATCTCAAGGAGTTGGATTGCGGACTGTTTTCGTTGGCGCAAAGCAGTACAGACATCCAGCGGCTGTCACGGCTCAATTTGCTGCTGAGAAAATTTTTCAAGGATTTGGTGTTTGTCCGGGAGTTTCGTTCCGTATTGGAGACCCTGGCACAACTGGCGGGGCAACTGCTCCCCTTGGCCCGGATGGATATCTGCTGGGCCCTGGATGACAATGAATTTTTGGTCTGGTCCCAGGAACATCATTACCAGCGTCGCCAGGAACCACTCCCGGCAGATGTGGTGGAGTTGTTTGCCCAAGGAGAGGAGATCTCGGATTGGTCGGTGCGGGGTGTTTATCTGTGCGTTCTGGGCGAGGAAAGCCAACCTGCCCTGGTCTTGCATTTGCGTGACTCGGAAAGTGGTGGCGTGCGCGGGTTGGCCATGTTCCGGCTGCTGCGACCGGTGGTGCTTGCCACGGAAGAGGCACGCATTCTCAGCCAGATGGGGGAGGCCTTGAGTGTTTCTGCCATGCGTGAAATACTGCACCACCAATTGGAAGGAGAACGGCAACGCTACTATGAGAGATCGATTCGTGATCCGTTGACCAATCTGTATACGCGCTTTTACCTGCGGGAGTCGGCGGCCCGGCTCTTTGAGATGCAGGACCGTGATCCCCGCACCCAGTTGTCGGTGGCGATGTTTGATCTCGATTTTTTTAAAAGTGTCAATGACACGTATGGTCACGGGGCGGGTGACGAGGTCTTGCGCGCCCTGGGCCGGATATTGCTCTCGGAAACCAGAACATTGGATATCCCCGTGCGCGTGGGGGGGGAGGAGTTTGTGTTGCTGATGGTGGGTTCCGGCGTGCAGGAGTCCCTGGACGTGGCGGAACGTATACGGGTACGGGTGGCAGAACTGGCCTTGCCGGGGGTGTTGGCCGGTCGGGCGTTCACCATCAGTGCCGGGGTCAGCTTGCGTCATCCCAAGGAGAGCCTGGAAGCGGCAATGGAAAAAGCCGATGCGGCACTCTACCGGGCCAAGCAGGGTGGACGTAACCGGGTACTGCTGGCCACGGACTGAATACAGGGTAAGACAAGGAAATTATTGTGATTTTTAGGGCGGATGGCATGGATTTAACCTCTTTGTTGATGCAAGAATATCTGACGCAAGCGACCGGTCGAGGCATCCTGCTGGTGGGTATGGACGGGTCGATAGCCTTTGTCAACGACCGGTTTTTTGAATGGACCGGGTGTGCCAACCAGTCCATTCAAGGGGAGCGGTTTGATCGTTTTCTGGCCCAATTGCCGGAGCAACCCGGTTGGCGTGGACCCAAGCGGACGCTGTTTCTCGCCCAGATTGTCCCCATTCTGGCGCGCACCGAACATTGGGTGGAACTGCCTTTCCAGGTTGATTTGTGGTTACGACTCATTGGCCGCCCCATGGCCAGCGGTGGGTATGTCCTGACTGTGACCGACGTGACCGCCTTGCACCAGACCGCGATCAATATTCGGCGGGCCAATAACAACATGGTCAAATCCCTGGCCGATATTGCGGAAAATCGCGACAACAACACGGGTGAACATGTGCTCCGGGTGGCCATCTTGACCCATGCCATTGCCCAGGATCTGCAAGAACGCGGCTTGTTTCCGAATTGTCTGACCCCCACTTTTTTGGCGCAGGTGGGATATGCCAGCATGTTGCACGATGTCGGCAAGGTGACCGTTCCTGATGCGGTGCTGCTCAAGCCGGGACGTTTGACGGCGGAAGAACGGGAGATCATGCAGCAACATGCCCTGGCTGGTTTTCGGATGGTCAAGAAAATTCAGGATTTGCAAGAAAATTCGGCCTATTTTGACATTGCAGAGGCCATTGCCCTGTCCCACCACGAACAATATGCCGGTGGCGGATATCCCCATGGCATTCGGGACGAGGCCATTCCCCTGGAGGCCAGGATTGTCGGGGTGGCCGATGTTTTTGATGCGCTGACCTCCTGGCGACCCTACAAAGAGCCGTGGCCCGATACGCAAGCCCTCGAATTTATCGATCAAAACGCTGGCATCATGTTTGACCCGCTGGTGGTGCAGGCCCTCCACCGGGTTTTGGTGTGTCGTCGGCAACACGGGCTGGTGCAATGGGTGCCCTCCATGAGTATCGGACATGACGAAATAGACAAAGACCATCACACCCTGATCGATCTCATCAATCAATTGGCCGTGGCCCAGCAGCGTCTGGATACGATCATGATGGATTTTGTCCTGGAAGAGTTGTACAACTATACTGTTCGTCATTTTCATCGGGAAGAGGTGTATATGCGGAAATGGGGCTATCCGCAAGCGGATCGCCATCAACAGATTCACCAGGAGTTTACGGAATGGGTGGTCGGGTTGCGCCGTCGCTTCTTGCGTCATCCCGACCCTGAGATGGCAGTCGACCTGCTGACGCACTTGGGCTCCTGGCTGACGGAACATATTCAGAAAGTGGACCGGGATTATCAGAGTTTTTTACCGGCGATATAAACGTATTTCGTTATACATATCGCAAAAAGTTTTTATTGTTCATGGGGGTCCGGGGGAGATTATCTCCCCCGGTGGGGTCCAGGGGCAACGCCCCTGGTGGGGTCCGGGGCGAAGCCCCGGAAAAACAAGACCCGGGAGTGGGAACCACCAACGTATTGCTACTGTGTCGTTTTTTGATCCACAGACCCCGGAGGTCCCGAGC
>JADFYM010000338.1 GCA_015233035.1 Magnetococcales bacterium | reverse complement strand
CTTGAGATTTTTCAAGCGGATCCCGGATACCCCGCCTGCCTGGGGATCGCCCAGGATATCTTCCACCGCCGAGTTCCAGACCGGATGAATCTTGGGAGGGGGTCTGGGGGAGGGGCGGTTCACCGCCCTCTCCCCCAGAAGGGTTTCAGGCAAAGACACTGATCGTTTTGACCCGATTGGCGGGATCTCGCGCCCAGGAATCGGCAACCAGCACATCAGAAACACGGCGAAAGGCTGCTGCGGCCTGCGCGGGACTGGCTGTTTCCAGCGTGTTGGTCTCTTGCAAAGGACGGTCGGGACGATAACGCAACGACTCCAGTATGGCCCCCCCCTCCTCCGCGTCCGCACTCCTGACGGCGGGCTGACCACTCTGCGGATCGGCACTCGCCACACTTCTGACGTGTACCTGTTCAAAATTATTGGTTAAGATCTGTCCGCTCGCCCTTTGCAGGTTGACATAACCGTGCAGAGGATCGGGAACACCATAAACGGTACTGACCGAGAGAGGATTGAACATCGGAGACTCATCCAGCGTGTAAATAAACTCAAGGGTTGGTACAATGCCACATCAGCGATGCTGGCAGCCCAAAATCAGGTGGAAACATCCACCTTGGAGCCTGTGCCGCCCGCCACCGGCCCATCCCGTACCTCCTGGGCGGCAACCGCCCGGCGCATGGCCGCCGTGGCCTGCTCCTGGCTGTTTGGCTTGGCTGTCACCGCCACATCCGGGCGCGGGTGGGTACGTTGCTGGAGCAGTTCCTCCGTCGCGGCCCGCGCCTGCGCGCTGCGCTGGTCGGTCTGGATGGCGTTGCCCTCTGGCTGGACTTTTTCCACATGGTGGGCCTGCACCTGTTCCGAACCATTGGTACGAATCTGCTCGGCGACGGCCGCCACAGCCTGGCTGTGTTGCGACGGGTGGGATGTCCCAAGATTGGGGACATCGGGCAGTGCGTTCAACATTGGACCCTCCCTGTTCTGTTGTGTACAATAGTGACCCTGTGCATAATGTTCCCCCATAAGGGATCCTCGGACACTTGGCCCTAAAAATCAAGCAACTTTTTATTAAAAATAATTTTTTGCGGAGGAATCCAATGGCTTTGGCTTTGTTTGATCTGGACAATACCCTGTTGGCCGATGACAGCGACCATCTCTGGGGAGAATTCCTGGTCACCCAAAAAATAGTCGATGGACCGCACTATGAGGCACAGAACAACCGATTTTTCCAGGATTACCGGCAGGGAACCCTCGATATCCAGGCCTATCTGGCGTTTCAATTGGGTATCCTGGCCCAGCACGAACGGGCGACCCTGTACCGTTGGCGGGAAACCTTTGTCACGGAGAAGATCGTGCCCATCATTGCGCCCCAGGCCGGTGCAGTGCTGCAATGGCACCGCAACCGGGGGGATACCCTGGTCATCATCACCGCCACCAACCGCTTTGTGACCGGTCCGATTGCGCAACTCCTGGGTGTCCCCCATTTATTGGCCACCGAAGTGGAGGAACAGGATGGCCGTCTCACCGGACGACCATGCGGCATTCCCTGCTTCCGGGAAGGCAAGGTGCAGCGGCTGACCCAATGGATGCAGGAGACCCACACCAATCTGACAGAGAGCTGGTTTTACAGCGATTCCCATAATGATCTGCCCCTGCTCGAACAGGTGGCCCATCCCGTGGCGGTCGACCCGGATGACACCCTGCGCCAGGTCGCTCAGGCGCGGGGATGGGAAATCATCTCGTTGCGCCAACCCACCCTGCCCGCACGGGTACCGGTGCGATGACCGGGATTTTTTCTGTGGCGGGAAAGTTCCCCCCCTGGGCAAAAGGTTGGCTGGCAGGCTTGCTGGTCCTGGCCTGGCTGCTGCCGGGTTTGGTCGGGCATGATCCCTGGAAACCGGATGAAGCCTACAGCATGGGCCTGATTTACCATATCCTGGAAACCGGCGATTGGGTGGTGCCCACCTTGGGCGGGGAACCCTTTATGGAAAAGCCGCCCCTCTATTATCTGACCGCCGCCGGTGTGGCACGGGGACTTGCCCCCTTTTTGCCTCTGCACGATGGCGCACGCCTGACCAGCGGCCTGTTCATGGGGGTGGTTTTTCTCTGTATCGTCCTGACCGGACGGGAACTCTATGGCCGGGGCAACGGCTGTGTGGCCCTGCTCCTGCTGATGGGCTGCCTCGGCCTGCTGCCCCATGCCCACCAAATGATTACCGATACGGCCCTGCTGGCCGGCTTTGCCCTCGCGCTGTATGGGCTCGCACTCAGCCGACGGCGACCCGCTCTCGGTGGTGGCTGGCTGGGGTTGGGAGCGGGCATGGGTTTTTTGGCCAAGGGGCTGTTGGCCCCCCTGGTTCTGGGTGGGGTGGTCTGTCTGTTGCTGTTTTTTCCGGCGTGGCGCAACCGCCGTTTTTTTGCTTCCCTGGGCGTGGCTCTGTTGGTGGCCCTGCCCTGGCTGACCATCTGGCCCAGCCTCCTCCATCAGCGTCACCCGGAGTTGTTTGATGTGTGGTTCTGGGAAAACAATTATGGCCGTTTTTTTGGCTCTTCCGGGTTGGCGACCCGCCAGGAACCGGGCTACTATCTGAAGGCGTTGACCTGGTTTACCGGACCAGCCCTCCCCCTGGCCCTGCTCACCCTGTGGCGATACCGAGGCCAGGCCAGCAAAACCGCTCGCACCGAGCCGGGTGCACCGCTGCAACTCCCATTGGTCATGGCAGGCGTCATTCTGGCCACCCTGTTTGCCTCCGCTGCCACGCGCACCCTGTATATTCTGCCGTTGTTGCTGCCTGTCGCGCTCTTGGCCACACCGGCTGTGACGGATAGTGTGCTGCCCTTGCCCCGTTTTTGGCGCACCCTGCTCATCACCCTGTTCAGTGGTCTGGCACTCCTGGCCTGGGTGGTCTGGCTGCTGGCCCTCTGCCATACTGTGTCAGCGGGAGAGTGGGATATCGGTGGGTGGTCGGAATCGTTTGTCATGCCCGAGGGGGGCATGCCCTTTCGTGGTGTGGACTTCGGGTTGGCCTTGTGCGCCAGTGGGGTCTGGCTCGGGAGCATCCGCCATATGGGGCAATCGGCGCGTCATTTGCTGGCGGGCTGGACCGGCGGGGTCACGCTGATTTGGCTGTTGTCGATGACCCTGTGGCTCCCCGTCATCGATTATGGCAAGAGCTATCGCACCGTGGTGGCCCAGATCCAGCAGTCCCTGCCCACGCCCTATACCTGCATCGCCAGCCGTGGTTTGGGCGAACCACAACGGGCCATGTTGCACTATTTTGGCCATATTTTGACCCAACGGGTGGAACGGGATCGGTCGGCACCGGTCTGTGATGTGTTGCTGGTCCAGATCTCGCTGGAAAAACCCCGCGAACCGCTGGCAAAGGGGCAGATCCTGTGGCAGGGGGGACGACCGGGAGACACCAAGGAGTGGTATATCCTGCAACGCCTCCCTATCGACCAGTAGGATCTGCCCGCAGAAGGGGCTGTGGCGATGTGGTCATCAGACGGATAATCCCAAATCGGTTGTGCAACCCATTGCGGGTCCAGGGCATCCCATTACACACATCTCAACAAGTCGTTGAATTTGCAGGGGTCCAGGGGGATTATCCCCCTGGTGGGGTCCCTGCCCTATGCACACAACTTTTGCAGGAAGCCGGGAACTGCCACGCTCCCCGATGGGGGTTTGGGGGCAAAGCCCCCAACGGGTTGATATCGTGTTCCTCACGGGGCTTCGCCCCGGACCCCACC
>JADFYM010000337.1 GCA_015233035.1 Magnetococcales bacterium | reverse complement strand
ATCGGAGAAGCATATGGCCGGCAGGGATTTGGGACGACAAGAACCGACGCCATCCCTGAGGCACTACAAAAAAGCTGCTTGACGGGCGAAAAACCTGTCAAGCGGGAAAAAACTTGAACATCGAGTAATAAACATCAGGTTGGGAGCTGCCCGGTGGTGGGTTCTCGCTTTCAACCCGTTCGTCAACAATGGTGGGCAATCCCGTACCGGCAAACGACAACCGATAACGTAGATTTTGATGCCCGCCGGGATTGGTGACGACAACACTCAGCGATGCCACTGGTATACCTTTGGCACCCTTCCAGAGACAATCAGCCGGCACCATCAATTCCCTCGAGACATTGCAGAGCAACTCAATGGACTCCAACAGATTCGACTTCCCCGATCCATTGGGTCCGATGATCACATTCAGCGGACCCAACGGAATCGTTTCACTCGAGTCCCCAAAGCTCAAAAAATTGTCCAGTTTGATGGCGTGGATCAACATGGCCGTTCCGTTTCCATGTAGTCCATCAACCCTTGGGCTGATGGGTACTCCGCAAATGCAGCTCCCGCAGTTGCAACGGATCCACCGCCGATGGGGCCTGGGTCAGCAGACAGCCCGCCCGTTGGGTCTTCGGAAAGGCGATGACATCCCGAATGGAGTCCACCCCCAGCAAAATCGCCACCAGACGATCCAGACCCAAAGCCAACCCGCCATGGGGCGGTGCGCCAAAGTCCAACGCCTTCAGCAGAAAACCGAATTTTTCTTCCGCCTCGGCTGCCTCAATCCCCAGAAAGGCCAACATTTTTTGCTGCAAGGCCGGATCATGGATACGAATGGATCCCCCCCCCACCTCTGTGCCATTCAGCACCAGATCATAAGCCTGCGACCGGATCTCATCCAGATGGGGCGCAGCCAAACCGGCTGCGGGATCCAAACCATGCAGATCTTCCAACATGGGCGCGGTAAAGGGGTGATGCACCGCCACATGGCGGCGGGCCTCATTGTCCCAATCGAGCAGGGGAAACTCGGTCACCCAAACAAAGGAGAAAGCAGTGTCGTTCAAGAGATGCAACTCTTTGCCCACCTTGACCCGCAACCGCCCGAGCGATTCATTGACCACACTGGCCTGATCGGCTCCGAAAAAGAGCAAATCCCCGATCTGCGCCCCCGTGGCCGCCACAATGGCCGCCTTTTCCTCCGCCGAGAAAAATTTGACGATGGGTGACTGCCAGCCATCCTCCTGCCAAGGCCCGTTCAGCTTGATCCAGGCCAGCCCCTTGGCCCCGTAAATAGCGACAAATTCGGTATATTCATCAATCTGCTTGCGCGTCAACGTGGCCCCGCCGGGAATCCGCAAAGCCTTGACCAGACCCCGCCCACCCCGGTTGCCCGTCTGATTGGCCGCCTGCGCAAACACCTTGAACCCGGTCTGCCGCATCATGGCGGTGAGATCAGTCAGTTCGAGGGGAATGCGCAAATCGGGCGCATCCAAACCATAGCGCGCCATGGCCTCCGCATAGGTCAGACGCGGAATGGGCAACGGCAGGGTCTGCTGCATGGCCTCCTGAAAGAGGGTACCCACCAACTGCTCGGTGATGGCCATGACATCATTCGCTTCCACGAAAGACATTTCCAGATCGACCTGGGTAAATTCCGGCTGCCGGTCCGCCCGCAAATCCTCGTCCCGGAAACAACGCGCCACCTGGAAATAGCGGTCATAGCCGGCAATCATCAACAATTGCTTGAACAACTGCGGCGATTGGGGCAGGGCATAAAACTGGCCGGGATTGACCCGCGACGGCACCAGATAGTCCCGCGCCCCTTCCGGGGTGCTGCGGGTCAACATGGGCGTCTCAATCTCCAAAAAACCCTCCGCATCCAGGGCGCGCCGCACGCTCTGGGTCACCCGATGGCGAAATTGCAAATTGCGCTGCATCTCGGGCCGCCGCAAATCGAGAAACCGATATTGCAAACGGGTGGATTCCCCCACCCCCTCCTCGTCCAATTGAAAAGGCAGGGTCTGCGCCAGATTGAGCACCTCCAGTTGATCCGCAATAACCTCAATCATGCCGGTGGGCAGCTTGGGATTTTCCGTCTCCTGGGGACGACGCGCCACCTCGCCCGACAGGCGCAGGACAAATTCACTGCGCAACTCGTGCGCCTGCCGATGGATGGCCGGGTGCCGCTCGGGACTGAAGACCACCTGCACCAATCCGGTGCGATCCCGCAGGTCGATAAAGATCACCCCCCCATGATCCCGCCGCCGATTGACCCAACCACACAGTGTCACCCGCTGGCCGACATGACCTTCCCGTATCGCATTGCAGTAGTCACTGCGGTTCATGGTCCCTCTCCTTGTGGTCCATGGGCGGCATCGGCGGCGGCAGACGGTGCATCCGCCCCCTCCTCCTCTGCCTCTGTCGCATCGGACTCCTCGGCGGCATCGGCCTCCTCTTCAGCATCCCCGGCCTCCGTCTCATCCTCCTCGAAGGGTTGCCGGTTTTCGGCCCGATCCAAGGCCTCGGTGACCAGATGCTGCATGTAGGCCTGTTCCTCGGCGCGGAAACGGTCGCTGAAGTGGAGGGCCTGCTGATAGGCATCGACCGCCGCCTCCCACGAGTCGTCCAAATGGGCCAACATGCCTTTCAGATAGTAATTGAACGGATTTTCCGCATCTCCTTCCAGCGCGGTCTCGACCCAGGTGGCCGCATTTTCCAGGTCACCCTGATCGATATAGAACGCCGCCAGCTTTTGCGCCACCTGCCAGGCATGTACCTGACGCGGGGTGTCATACTCATCCATGAGAAACTGCTCGCCCTCCCGCTCCCGACCGGCCTCCACCAACCACTCCGCATAGCGGGCAATCCAGTAATCATAGAGCAGGAAGGGATCTTGCCGGTCGCCTTCCAGCACCTGTTTGGCCAGTGCCAGTGCCTCCTCCAACCGTCCATTGGCCTGATAGACGGCGGCCATTTCGGCCAAGGCAACCGGCGATGCCATCGCCACAGGAACCTGCATCAGTTTCGCCAACGGCAACTCATGCACCAGTTTGGAGATGGCCATGGCCCGAATGACCGGCGTCGGCGAACCGATTTTCCATTCGGGATTCGCCTCCTGGTGCAGGTGACACAGTTTATATTTTTTACCGGAACCACACGGACAGGGATCATTGCGGCCAATCTTGGGGGCGGCCACCGTCCGTTTGGGGCGGGCCTGAAAGCCCAACTCCGGGCGGGGCCGCATATCCAACAGGCGGTCGGCAAAATAAAGATACCATTGATGAAAAGGATGCTCGGTCAAACTCTTTTCTGACATCTCCTCCCCATTCGCCAACCAAGCAGCCAGGGACTCCCGGTTGGGATCCAAGACGGCACGAATCAGGGCTTCGGCATAGACAGCCGGATTATTGAGATCTTTGGGTTCACCCACGGCAAACAACTCCTTTATCCAGGGCTCTACCCTGGGTTGAAATGAGGATGAAATGGCCGAAATATACGATCGGGGCTGGTATTTTAATCCGACATGCGTCTTAATGCCAGTCAGAAAGAGTGGTATCGTGTAAAATAAGGATTGTGGCAGCAAATGGGCCTGGTGTGGCGACCATTCCCGGGGCGACGGAGAACCACCCGTCCAGACAGATCAATCCTTTATTTTTGATCCGTTTTGCGGGGAACGGGAGCATTCCATTACACACATCGCACCAAGTCGTTCATCTTGCAGGGGTCCAGGGGGATTATCCCCCTGGTGGGGTCCAGGGGCAAAGCCC